>CAYUAH010000049.1:0-16126 GCA_964442375.1 uncultured Hydrogenophaga sp.
ACTCGGTCAGCCCTTCGACCACCCCCATGACGGCGGCCTTGAGCAACAAAACAGGGTCCATGAATCAGTTGGAAATAGGCAGAAGTTCGAGCTGAAGCCCGCCGTCGACCACCCGCAGCGAGCCCGGGCGGTAACCCCGCTGTTGCGTGGTCTGAAGGTCTTCGGGCTTGAAGCGGTGCAGGCTGAAATCGTTGAGCAGGTGTTCGGCCACCAGCGCGCCCAAGCGCTGCGCCTGGCTGGCCATGGGGCCGCTCAGGCGCGGCACATCAAAAGCCTCCACCTTCACATCGGTCATGCGCACGCTGTTGTCCATGGGCTCAAAGCGCAGGCCATAGCTCAGGGTCAGCGCGCCATCAAATCGGCGTGAGCCACCCCAGAAGTCGCCAAGCGCGTAGTCCACCCGCGTGCCCAGCCGGTTCTCGGCCGGTATCAGGCGCACACGCGGCGACGACAGGGTGAGATCAAACAGTTCGAGGTAGCGGCGGCGCAGCGGAAACTGCTCGGCAATGCGCTGCGCGAGCTGGGCTTCGGACACCGTGACCACACGCGGCCCGCCAGTGACAGCGGCGCAGGCGGCCACCAACACCGCACCAGCTGCGGCGACCAGCCACAACAACACGTGCCGCCAGGCCATGGCGGCAGATGGGTGAGCGGTGGGGGACAGGGCGCGCATGGATAGGGTGCCAGTACGGCAACCTCGGAGTCTACTCGTGCCGCAGCGCCTCGATGGGCAACAGGCGTGAGGCTTTGTGCGCCGGGTAGTAGCCGAAGAACACACCCACCAGGGCGGCAAAACCGGCGGCCAGCACGATCGAATCCAGCGTCATGCTGACCTTCCATCCCGCGAACTCGCCCACCGCCCAGGTGGCGCCCGCGCCCAGCAGCACGCCCACTGCGCCGCCCACCAGGCTCAGCGTCACGGCTTCGATCAGGAACTGCGCCAGGATGTCGCGCCCGCGCGCACCCACCGCCATGCGCAGACCAATTTCACGTGTGCGCTCGGTCACGCTCACCAGCATGATGTTCATGATGCCTATGCCGCCGATCACCAGGCTGATGCCGGCCACGGCCGACAGCAGCAGGGTCATGGTGCGGCTCGACGCCTCCTGCGTCTGCAACATCTCGGTCAGGTTGCGGATACGGAAGGGTTCGTCGGCGCCAGGCTGTACACGAAAGCGCTGGCGCAGCAGCTCGGTGATGCTTTCCTCGGCCACCTTCATGTCGGCGCCGTCGCGCACCTTGACCGAAATGCTGGCCACCCGCTTCACGCGCCCCGCCGTGCCGCCCTGCAGGCGGTTGCGAAAGGTGCTGATGGGCACGATCATGATGTCGTCCTGATCCGAGCCCCAGGAGTTCTGGCCCTTGGACGACAGCACACCCACGATGGTGACCGGTACTGAACGCAGGCGCACCACCTGGTCGATGGGGTCCTGGTCGCCGAAGAGTTCACGCGCCACCGTGGAGCCGATCAGCGCCACCTTGGCCGCGCCCTGCATTTCGGCGGCCTCGAACGCGCGGCCACTTGCCAGCGGCCAGTCGCGCGCCTCCAGATAGTCGTTGGTGGCGCCGAACACCGGCGTGCTCCAATTGCTGTTGCCGTACACCGCCTGCACCGTGGCGCGCGAGTTGGGTGCGGCCACCTGCACCTCGGGCACCTCCAGCGCAATCGCGGTGGCGTCTTCCTCGGTCAGGCCTTGCGCGGTCTGGGCGCCCTGACGCACGCCACCCGAGTTGGCGCCGCCGGGCAGCACCAGCATGATGTTGGAGCCCAGGACCTTCATGAATTCCTGCACCCGGTCGGTCGCGCCCTGCCCCACCGCGATCATGGTGATGACGGCGGCCACGCCGATGATGATGCCCAGCATGGTGAGCAAACTGCGCAGCAGGTTGGCGTGCAGGGCACGCCACGCGCTGCGGATGGCCGCCAGTGTGTTCATGCGCGAGCCTCCTGCGTCACATCCGGGCGCCGCCCGGGCTGGCGCGCATCCTCCACCAGGCACCCGTCGCGAAACACCAGGCGACGCCGCGCCCAGGCCGCCACGTCGTGTTCGTGGGTCACCAGCACCACCGTCATGCCCTGGCCGTTGAGCTGGGCCAGCAGCGTCATGATGTCTTCGCTGGTGTGTGAATCCAGCGCGCCCGTGGGTTCGTCGGCCAGGATGAGCTGCGGCTGGTTGACCAGCGCGCGCGCGATGGCCACCCGCTGCTGCTGCCCGCCTGAGAGCTCGGCCGGCGTGTGGCCAGTGCGCTCACCCAGGCCCACCCGTTGCAGCGCGGCCAGGGCGCGCTGGTGGCGGTCGGCCGCCTTCACGCCGGCATACACCATAGGCAACTCCACGTTCTCCAGCGCCGAGGTGCGCGGCAGCAGGTTGAACTGCTGGAACACAAAACCAATGCGCCGGTTGCGCACAGCGGCCAACTGGTCCGGCCGCATGGCCTGCACCGCCTCGCCCGCCAGGCGGTAGCTGCCGCTGTCGGGCCGGTCCAGGCAGCCCAGCATGTTCATCAGCGTGGACTTGCCCGAGCCGGACGCACCCATGATGGCCACGAAGTCACCTTCGTCGATGGCCAGGCTCACGTCGTCCAGCGCACGCACGGTCTGTCCACCGAGCGTGTAGCTTTTGCGCAGGTGCTCGACCTGTATCAGTGCCATGTGTGTGTGCCGGTCAGAACGAGAAGCGCGGGCCGCTGGCGGCCTTGGGGGCGGTGGACTGCGTCCCCACCACCACCTCGGCGCCGGCCTTGAGCGTGGCCGCAGCGGTCGAGTCCGGCGCCATGAGCAGCTCGGTCATGCTGCCGTCGCTGATGCCCAGGCGCACATCAAAGGCCTGTGGCTTGCCATCGGCGCCCAGCACGAACACGCGCCCGCGTGTGCTCTGGCGGCCGGCCTGTTCGGCCACCATGGCAGCGTAAACAGGCTTCTGTTCTGGCGTGAGCACATCGGTGATGCGCGCGCGCACCTCGATCATGATGCGTTCGCGCGCCTTGGGCCTGTCCTTCTCGGCGAGTTCGCGCAGGGCCTGGAACTGTGGACGGGCACCGGCAAAAATGCCATCGACTTTGCCGATCTGGTCTTCGCTGAGCTTGAGCTGCTGGATCAGGCGGTCGCGGAATTCGGCCATGGGGTTGCGTCCGCCAGGCGCCGGCGTGGCCGCCGGTGTCGCTGCGTCGGCCGGCGCCGTACCGGCCGGCTCCACGCCGGGCAGGCGCACACGCAGCGCGGCGTTGGGCAGCTTGAGCACGTTGTCGCGCGCATCGGTGAGGATGCGCACGTTGGCCGTCATGCCCGGCAGCAGGCGCCCGGCCGCATTGGAGAAACGCACCACCGCGATGTAGGTGACCACGTTGGCCACGTTTTGCGCCGCCTTGCGCACCTGGCGCACCTCGCCGTCGAAGGTCTGGCCCGGGAAGGCGTCCACCGTGAACGTGGCCTTGAGGCCCGTGCGGATGCGGCCCACGTCGGCCTCGTCGATGCTGGCGTCCACCTGCATGTCCGACAGGTTTTGCGCGATCACGAACAACTCGGGCGACTGCAGGCTGGCGGCCACCGTCTGGCCACGCTCCACGGCGCGTTTGATGACGATGCCATCCACCGGCGACTTGATGCGGGTGCGTCCCAGATCGACCCCGGCCTGCGCCAACACCGCGTCACGCTGCGCCACCGTGGCCTGAGCCGATTTGATCTGCGCCTCGGTCACGCCCAGTTGCGCCTGGGCCGACTTGACGGCCTCGCCGGCCGAGGCGACGAGCGCACGGGTGCGGTCGGCCTCGCTCTGGGCAATGAAGCCCTGGGCCACCAGGTTGAGGTTGCGGTCGTGGCTGCGCTGGGCCTCGGCCAGGTCGGTCTGCGCGCGCGACAGGTTGGCGCGACTGGCGGCGGCGTTGGCCTGAGCGGTCAGCACGTTGGCGCGCGCAGCGTCCAGATCGGCCTGGGCCGAGCGCACGCGGTATTCAAAGGTTTCAGGATCGATCTGCGCAATGAGCTGACCCGCCTTGACCTCGGCGTTGTAGTCCACGTAGAGGTCGCGGATCTGGCCGCTGACCTGGGTGCCCACCGACACCTGGGTGACGGGGTTGACCGCGCCACTGGCCGACACCGTGGCTTGCAGCCCACCGCGCTCGATCTTGCCGGTGCGGTAGCTGACGGCCTGCGCTTCGCCGCGCTGCGTCCACCACCAGCCCGCGCCCACGGCCGCCACCAACACCAGCGCCACGGCGCTCCACTTCTTGAGGTTCATGCCCAAATTGTAGAAAGCCCGGCCGTCTGTTCATGCCGCAGGGGTTTCGGGGGTGTGAACCGCGCGCAAAGTGGCGCACGGGCGGGAACGAAAAAACCCGCTGCACTCGCATGCAGCGGGACCCTTGGAAAAGCAGCAGGAAAAACGCGTCAGCGCCAGCGGCGGTGGTCGTCGTCACGCTCCCAGCGGTCGTTCCCATAGCGATGACCGTGGCGGTGTTTGTGCTTGTGGCCATAGCCCGGCGGGCCGTACACCACCGTCGGTGGGTAGGGGTGCACCACCACCGGCTGCACGTAGCCGTAACCGGGCATGGGACGCACCTGGTACACCGGCTGTGGCTGCACGTACACCGGGCGACCGTACACAGGCGCGCCATACATCGGCTGCGGGTAAACCACCACCGGTTGGTGGTTGGACACCCCCACCGACACGCCAGGGGAGTCGATGCCGATGGACCAGTTCAGATCACGGGCTTGCGCCACGCTGGCGGCACCCAGGGCGCACAAGCCAGCCACCCAGGCCAGACCGTGGCCCAGCCAGGGGCGCGCGGGGGATGAAACGCGGTCAAAAATCATGGAGGTCTCCGGTTGAGCGGGTTGGTGAACCCATGCTCGTATTGCACCTCAGCTTGGCTTGTGCAATGCGGCTCGAAGTGTCAAGACCGTGAGCAAACGTAACGCCATCAACCCAGGCGCCGAAGCCGGTGCTCCACCTGGTGGTAGAACAGCGCGCCCGCCAGATTGCAGGCCAACCAGGCCAGCAAGACACCCATCGTTTGCACCCATGGGTCGGGCGGCGCAAAACGGGTGAAGGCTGCGTTCACCACCAGCCCAATGGGGAAGTTGAGCAAAAACACCGAGTACGAGATTTGCCCCAGGTAAGCCAGCACCCGGCTGCGCGGAAACGTGGCCAGCCAGCCCCCCCACTGCGCCGCACCCAGCAGCATCGCCACGCTCAAGGCCAGGGCAATGCGCTCGCGGAAATCCACCGCCAGGGCCAGCACTGCGGCCAGCACCAAAGCGGCCAGCAGCCAGCGCCACGCGCTTGTGGCACTGGGCAGACTGGCCCAGCAGGCCACGGCGCCCAGCGCGTAGGCGCCCGCAAAGTACAGGGCCCAGTTGTCCCAATCCGAATCGCGGTTGAAGTGGAACAGCGAGGCCAGCGCCAGCACCGCCGTCAGCAGCATCACGGCATGCGCCGTCGCGCGGGGCGCGCCGTCGCCCAGGCTGCGCGCCAGCCACAACAGGGCCACAAACAGCGTGAAAAGCTGGAAGTCGATGGCCACGTACCAGACGCCGGCCGACAGCGCGTCCATGCCCAGCAGGCTGTGCAGCAGCAGCGCATGGGCCAGAAACTGCAACAGCTCCGGCGTGTCGGGAATCGAGTCGTGTGCCATCCAGCGCCGGGCCAACTCGGTACACACCATGGCCACCACCAGAGCGGCCAGGTAGGGCAGGCTGATCTTGATGTAGCGCGACAACACCAGCCGCAAAGGGTGCCGCCCGCGCAACACGCCCTGGGGCGCCAGTGCGCGCGCCGACAGAAACCCGCTGATGACCAGAAACACCTGCACGGCCATGCGCGCGTCCTGGCTCAACCAGGTGACCAGCGCCGGCCACAGCTTGTGCGTGAAATCGGACATGGGGCCATAAAAGGCCAGGTGGTGCAGCACGATGAACTGCGAGGCCACGGCCTTGAGGGCGTCGATCAGGGCCAGGCGGGAGGGGGCGGTAGACATGGTGTGCTGAATGAAGGGGCGCGGCAGATGTTACCCCGCCAGGGCAACTCGCCGCCGGCGCCACGCTCCTAGAATGGCCGCTGGATTGTCGGGAGAACCACATGCACCCACTGCCCCCCGCCGCACTCGGCGTATTGCACTACTGGCTGGGCGACGACCCGCTGATGGACTGGCCCGAACCGCACCGGGGTGACCTGTGGTTCAAGGGCGACGCCGAAGTGGACGCCCACATTCGCACCCAGTATGGCCCCTTGGTGGATGAAGCCATGGCCGGCGGACTGACCCATTGGGAGGCCGAACCTCTGGCACGGCTGGCACTCATCCTGCTGCTCGACCAGTTCAGCCGCAACGTGTACCGGGGCCAGGCGCGCGCTTTTGCGGGCGACGCCCGCGCCCAGGTGCTGGCCCAGCGCACGGTGGACGCGGGGGACGACAACACACTGCCCCGCGCCGGCCGCCTGTTTGTGTACATGCCGCTGATGCACGCCGAAACCCTGGTCCAGCAAAACGCATGCGTGGCCTGTTTCGAGCGCCTGCTGGCGGGCGCACCCGAGGCGCTGAAAGACATCCTGACCGACAACCTGCGCTACGCCGTATTGCACCGCGACATCGTGGCGCAGTTTGGCCGCTTCCCGCACCGCAACGCGGCGCTGGGGCGCGACAGCACGGCCGCTGAAATCGAATTCTTGAAGGACGGGCCGCGCTTCGGCCAGTGAGCGATGCCACGGTGGGGGTGGCGCCTAAAATCCCGGCATGAGCTCCACCGCCCCCCACAAACCCACCACCGACGCGACCCCTTCCGAACACAAGGTCAGCAACTTCCTGCGCCAGGTCATTGAAAGGGACCTGGAACAAGGCACCTATGCCAGCCGCCGCTGGGCCGGCACCCCGGGAGACGCCGCCCACCACGCCGCTGGCCAGCCCGACCCGGCCAAAATCCGCACCCGATTTCCGCCCGAACCCAACGGCTACCTGCACGTGGGCCACGCCAAAAGCATCTGCCTGAACTTTGGTCTGGCGCGCGACTACGGCGGCGTGTGCCACATGCGTTTTGACGACACCAACCCCGAGAAGGAAGACACGGAATACGTCAACTCCATCCTCGACGCGGTGCAGTGGCTGGGCTTCCAGTGGGAAGCCAACGGTCAGAGCCATCTGTTCCAGGCCAGCGACTACTTCGACTTCATGTACCGCGCG
Source organism: uncultured Hydrogenophaga sp. (assembly GCA_964442375.1). Lineage (GTDB taxonomy): Bacteria > Pseudomonadota > Gammaproteobacteria > Burkholderiales > Burkholderiaceae_C > Hydrogenophaga. Next base: position 7,174 of record CAYUAH010000049.1, read on the forward strand.
GCCGAGTACCTGATTGAAGCCGGCCACGCCTACGTGGACGAACAGACCGCCGAGCAGATGCGCGTGGCGCGCGGCGACTTCGGCAAACCCGGCGTGGACAGCCCGTTCCGCAGCCGAACGCCAGCGCACAACCTGGCCCGCTTCCGCGAAATGCGAAACGGCGAGCACGAGGACGGCTCCATGGTGCTGCGCGCCAAGATCGACATGGCGTCGCCCAACATCAACCTGCGCGACCCGGCCATCTACCGCATCCGCCGCGCCACCCACCACAACACCGGCGACAAGTGGTGCATCTACCCCATGTACACCTTTGCGCACCCCATTGAGGACGCGCTGGAGCAGATCACCCACAGCATCTGCACGCTGGAGTTTGAAGACCAGCGCCCGTTTTACGACTGGTTGCTGGAGCGCCTGTGCGAAGGTGGCCTGCTGCTCAGCCCGCCGCCGCGCCAGTACGAATTTGCCCGCCTCAACCTCACCTACGTCATCACCAGCAAGCGCAAGCTCGCGCAGCTGGTGTACGACCACAAGGTCAGCGGCTGGGACGACCCGCGCATGCCCACCATCGTGGGTCTGCGTCGGCGTGGCTACACACCCGAGAGCATTCAGCTGTTTGCCGAACGCATTGGCGTGACCAAAAGCGATAGCTGGATCGACTACAGCACGCTGGAGGGCTGCCTGCGTGAAGACCTGGAAAACAAGGCCCACCGCGGCATGGCCGTGCTCGACCCGGTGAAACTGGTGCTGACCAACTGGGCCGAGGCCTTTGGCGCTGACGATTACCTTGAGGACTGCACCCAGCCCGCCCTGCCCCACTCGGCCATTGCCGAAGGCCAGACCCCGCCGCCCGAGCGCGTGTTCAAGATCGGCAAAGACATCTGGATCGAACGCGAAGACTTTGAAGAAGTGCCCCCCAAGGGCTACAAACGCCTGTTCCCCGGCAACGTGGTGCGCCTCAAAGGTGGCTACGTGATCGAATGCACCGGCTGCGCGCGCGACGCGGCCGGCGAGGTGACCGAAGTCCATGCCAAAGTGATCCCCGGCACCAAGAGCGGCACCCCCGGCGCCGACAGCGTGAAAGCCAAGGCCGCCATCACCTGGGTGAGCGTGGCCAGCGGCGTGAGCGCCGAAGTGCGCCTGTACGACCGCCTGTTCAGCGACCCCCACCCCGACGCTGGCGGCAAAGACTTCATCGAAGCCCTGAACCCGAACAGCTTGAAAGTGGTGACGGCCTATGTGGAGCCGTCATTGGCTGCAGCGAAACCGGATGAGAAATTCCAGTTCGAGCGGTTTGGCTACTTTGTGGCGGATCGGGTGGATCACGTTGCCGGAGTGAAGCCGGTGTTCAACCGGGTGACGGGGTTGAAGGATAGCTGGGGGAAGTGAGCCCGAATAGCATGAGCATAAACATCAAACGAACGGACAAAAATGACTGGCCTGCAAGGCGCCCTTGATAGTCTGACCGCGCGGTGAGCGACAAGGAGATTCCGAAGGCTCAGCGCGCGAGCCTCAAGACATTGCAGGGCTGGCTGGCCATGATGCCGAGCCGGGACGAGGCCATCGTGGCGGTCACGCACACTTCCACACAAGCTGATGAACCCACCAAATAAAACCCAAAATAGGTATGATCAAACCCAATATGGGTATGGAAACCAGCGCATCCAACTCGTTTCTCGCTGACGCACTTTTCTCCAAGGTGCGGCAGCGGGTGCTGGGCGTTCTGTTTGGCGCGCCGGACCGCAGCTTCTACACGAACGAATTGATCGGCCTGGCGCAGTCGGGTGCGGGCGCGGTGCAGCGCGAGCTGGCCGAACTGGCCGGGGCCGGCTTGCTCACGGTGCGCAAGCAGGGCAACCAGAAGCACTTTCAGGCCAATGCGGCGTCGCCGGTGTTCGCCGAGTTGCGCGGGCTGGTGCTCAAGACGATGGGGTTGGCCGATGTGCTGCGCGCTGCGCTCGCACCGCTGGCACCGCAGATCGAGCAGGCTTTTGTGTTTGGCTCCTTGGCCAAGCAACAAGACACGTCACAGAGCGACGTGGACCTGCTGGTGGTGAGCGACACGCTGGGCTATGGCGATGTGTTTGGCGCTTTAGAGAGCGCCAGCCAGAGGCTGGGCCGCACCATCAACCCGGCGCTGTATTCCGCCGCCGATTTCCGAGCCCGCCTGCAGGGCGACAATGTGTTCATCAACCGCGTGATGCAACAGCCAAAGATATGGCTGATCGGCCAGGAGGAACGCGCGCCACATGAGCCCGCCCAACCCACTTGAAAACCTGAGTCGCCCCGGCGGTTCGCTCAAACCTGAACCGCCAGATGCGGCTGAGATGGCCGGGCTGCTGCGCGCGGGCCGAGCGCGCCTGGCAGACGCAGGCAACGCTTCACTCGCGCTGGAGAGTCGCTTCGATCTGGCCTACAACGCGGCCCACGCCCTGTGTCTTGCCGCGTTGCGCGCGAAGGGCTACCGGGCCAGCAACCGCTTCATCGTTTTTCAGGCCCTGCCGCACACGCTCGGGATGGGGCCGGAGGTATGGCGGGTGCTCGACCTGTGCCACAACAAACGCAACCTGGGCGAATACGAAGGTTTGTTGGATGTGGATGAGCGCTTGGTCAGGGATCTGATCTTGGCGACGCAGCGCGTGGCAGATGCGCTGGCGGCGGCGTAAAACTCAGTTCATCTCGGTTGGGGCTGCGTTGCACGTTCTGGTTCACTCACGCAAACACGCCCGCCGTGTCCTGCATCCGTGCCGAGAGTTCGCCAAGCTGGTGCAAGGTGTCGCCCCAGGTGATTTCCAGCTGGGTCAGTTTCTTGAAGCAGTGGCTGACGATGTACTCGTCGGTCACGCCGATGCCGCCGTGCAACTGCACCGCCTGCTGGCCCACAAAACGCATGCTGGTACCGAGCTGGTACTTGGCGCGCGCCATGGCACGGCGGCGCTCGTCGGCCGGGGCGTTGAGCTTGAGGCTGGCGTAGTAGCTCATGGAGCGGGCCAGTTCGAGCTGCATCTTCATGTCGGCCACGCGGTGGCGCAAGGCCTGGAAGCTGGCAATCGCCACGCCAAACTGCTTGCGCGTGTTCATGTAGTCCACGGTGATGGCCAGGGTCTGATCCATCACGCCCACGGCTTCAGCGCACAAGGCGGCGATGCCGATGTCGATGCCGTGCTCCAGGGCGGCCTGGCCATTGGTGGTGACGAGCGTGGCCGGGCTGTTGGCCAGCGTCACATCGGCGGCGCGGCCGCCATCCTGCGTAAGGTAGCCGCGTGTGGCCACGCCCGCCGCAGCGCGTTCCACCACAAACAGCGCCAACTGACCGTTGGCCATGGTGGGCACCACGAAGGCGTCGGCCTGGTCACCGGCAGGCACCACGTTTTTGCTGCCCGTGAGCGTCCAGCCCGCACCGGCGGCCGTGGCCACGGTGTCGCAGACATCGCTGCGGTAACGGGCACGGCGCTCCTGGTGGGCCAGCACGACCAGTTTTTCACCGCTGGCGATGCCGGGCAGCCAGGCTGCCTTCACGTCGGCATTGCCGTAGGCGCTGATGACACCGCTGCAGACCAGGGTTTGCGCCAAGGGCTCCAGCACCATGCCCCGGCCCAGTTGCTCCATGACCACCATGGCTTCCACCGGCCCCATGTTCAGGCCCGCGTCGTCCTCGGACACGTAGAGCCCGGCCAGGCCCAACTCGGCCAGTTCGTTGTAGGCCTCGCGCGAGAAGCCGCCGGCGGCGGTGATGGCACGGCGGCGCTCGAAGCCGTAGCCTTTTTCCACCCACTTGGCGACGGCGTCGCGCAGTTGTTGCTGATCGTCGGAAAAATCGAAATCCATGTGGTGTCTCCTGATCAGCCCAAAACGGTTTGAGCAACGATGTTGCGCTGTACTTCGTTCGAACCACCGTAGATGGTGGTCTTGCGCATGTTGAAGTAGGTGGACGCCAGCGGCGCGTTGGCCCAGCTGCCACCAGGGAAGTCGCCCTGCCAGCCGGCTTCCATGGCCTCTTCGATGAAGGGCAGGCTGTAGGGGCCGGCGGCCAGCATCATGAGTTCGCTGTAGCGCTGCTGGATTTCGCTGCCCTTGATCTTGAGCAGGCCAGCGATGTCCAGCGAGTTCTTGCCCGACTTCTCGGCCGAGAGCACGCGCAACACCAGCATCTCCAGCGCCACCACGTCCACCTCCAGCTTGGCGATCTCGTCGCGGAAGCGCGTGTCGTCCCACACGCCTTCGGTCTTGGCGATGCGCTTCAAGCGTTCCAGCTCGCGTTTGGCACGGTTGACGTCGGCGATGTTGGTGCGCTCGTGGCTCAGCAGGTGCTTGGCGTAGGTCCAGCCCTTGTTCTCCTCGCCGATCAGGTTCTCGGCCGGCACGACCACGTTGTCGAAGAAGACCTCATTCACTTCGCACTCGCCGTCCAGCAGCTTGATGGGGCGCACGGTGACACCGGGCGACTTCATGTCGATCAGCAGGAAGCTGATGCCGGTCTGCGGCTTGCCCTCGGTGCTGGTGCGCACCAGACAGAAAATCCACTCGCCATACTGGCCCAGTGTGGTCCAGGTCTTCTGGCCGTTGACCAGGTAGGTGTTGCCCTGGCGTTCGGCACGGCATTTGACGGACGCCAGGTCGGAGCCGGAACCCGGCTCACTGTAGCCCTGGCTCCACCAGACCTCGCCGCTGGCAATGCCGGGCAGAAACCGTTCTTGCTGTTCCTTGTTGCCAAAGGCCATGATGACGGGCGCCACCATCACCGGACCGAAGGGCACGATGCGCGGCGCGCCAGCCAGTGCGCACTCTTCTTCGAACAGGTGTTTTTGCACCGCGTTCCAGCCCGGGCCACCAAATTGCTTGGGCCAGCCGTAGCCCAGCCAGCCCTTTTTGCCCAAAATCTTGGCCCAGCGCTGCATGTCGTCGCGGCTCAGGCGCAGTGCGTTGTGCACCTTGTGCGCAATCTCGGCGGGCAGGTTGTCTTTGACCCAGGCGCGGATCTCCTCGCGGAAAGCCTGCTCCTCAGGGGTGAATGCCAAATCCATGGGTGTCTCCGGTGATGTTTGCCGGCCAGCCCGGCAGGCAATGCGTGATTATTAGCACGGTCGTTCGTTTTTATTGTCCAGAGGGCGACAAGCCCAGTTCGCTGCACACGCGCTCCAGCGTGGCCCGCAGCGCCGCCACCTCGGCCTCCAGCGCCGCGATCCGGTCGTGGGTGGCCGCGCCAGCCGCGCTCGGTGCTGGTGCACCGAAGGCGTCCACGTCCACCGGACCACACAACAGGTGCGCCCAACGCTGCTCGCGCGCGCCCGGCGCCCGTGGCAGCTTGACCACCAGCGCGCCGCCCTTTTCTTCTGCGCGTTCCTGCAACTCGTCCAGAAACGCCTCGACGGACGAAATGTCGGCAAAGCGGTACCAGCGCTCGGCGTTCAAGCGCAGCTCACCCGCCGTCTGTGGCCCGCGCAGCATGAGCAGGCCCAGCAGCACTGCGCTTTGTTCGGGCACGCCGTAGGCCTTCTGGAACTGGTGGCCAAAACGGGCGGCGCGCCCGCCACTGGTTTCGGTGACCAGGCCGAGTTCACGCAGCTCCTCCAGCGCGGCCACCACCTCCGACTCCGCCAGGTTCATCACCGGCTCGCGGCTGGTTTTCTGGTTGCAGCCGCTGAGCAAGGCGTTCAGCGTCATGGGGTAGGTGTCGGGCACGGTGCGCGCTTTTTCCATCAGGGTGGACAGCACGCGTGCCTCCACGGGCGACAAGGGGCGGATGGCCGTGTGGATGGCGGTCGGTGGGGTCATTACACTCCTCGGTTCTATGTCGGTTCAAGCCAAAAACATCGTCATTCTGATCTCGGGCACGGGCTCGAACATGGCCGCCATTGTGCGCGCCGCCGAGCGGGGCCAATGGGCGCGCCGCCACCACGCGCAGGTGGCTGCCGTCATCAGCAACAAGGCCGATGCGACTGGCCTGTCGTTTGCCCGCGAGCAGGGCATCGCCACCGCGGTGGTCGACCACAAGGCCTATGGCGACAGGGAATCGTTTGACAGCGCACTGGCGGCCGAGATCGACCGCCACCAGCCCGTGCTGGTGGTGCTGTCGGGCTTCATGCGCATCCTCACGCCGGGTTTTGTGGCGCGCTATGCCGGGCGGCTGATCAACATCCACCCCAGCCTGCTGCCCGCCTTCACCGGCCTGCACACCCACCAGCGCGCCATCGACGCGGGCTGCCGCTTTGCCGGCTGCACCGTGCACCGGGTGACCGCCGAGCTGGACCACGGCGAGTACCTGGACCAGGCGGTGGTGCCCATCCTGCCCGGCGACACCGCCGCCGCGCTGGCCGCCCGGGTGCTCACGCAGGAGCACCTGGTCTACCCACGGGCCATTGAGCGCCTGATGGCTGCGGACCACTGAGCGGACTCAGCGCCCGCTCAGTGCCAGCTTGCCCGCCATGACCGCAAACGCCAGGGCGAAACCCCGGCGCAAGGCGTCTTGAATGCGCTGTGATGCCAACACCCGCTGCCGGAAGCCATGCGCCAGCAACCCATACACGGCAAACACACCCAGTGTCATGACCATGAACACCCCACTCAACAGGCCGAAACTCACCATAGGTTCCTGCTCGCTGGGATCAATGAATTGGGGCAAGAAAGCCATGAAGAACAGCGTGAGCTTGGGATTCAGGACATTCAGAAGAATCGCTTTGCCAATGAGGTGCAACGGTGCGTCTGCACCCAGAACCGCATCTGCGGCAAACGCAGAACGGTCGCGCATGGTCATCACCGCAAGGTAGAGCAAATAGATCACTCCTGCAAACTTCAACACTTGGAAAGCCAGCGCGCCCGCATGCATGACAGCTGCCAAACCCAGCGCAGTGGCCAACATGTGGGGCACGATCCCCAAAGTGCAGCCCAGCGCGGCATAGAGGCTGGCTTTGCGTCCCCGAGACAGGCCCGTAGAGACTGTGAACAACACACCAGCGCCCGGCGTAACAACCACGATGAGCGAGGTGAGAAGGAATTCAAGACCGATCATGCGCAACTCCAAGGCTTGTGAGTGATGAGGATGCACCGTGGTGCGAAACCCCATCCTCCCGCCTAGGCTGCCAATTGTCTTGAACGCTATTGCGGCACGCCCCCGCCGACCCGCCACCATTGACCAGGTGTGAAACCGAAACTGCGCCTGAACTGGCGAGTCAAGTGGCTTTGATCGGCGAAGCCCCAGACCTGCGCGGCCTCAGCCAAAGGAGTCCCCTCAGCGATCAGCCGTCGCGCCCAGTTCAGGCGTTGCTGTTGAAGCCATGCAAAGGGTGGCAAACCATGCCACTGCGCGAACTGGCGAACGAGTTGAAACCGCGACAAACCCGCCAGTTGAGCGAGCTCTTGCAAATCAGGGGGACCGTCCACGCGATCCCACAGACATTCGCGCACCCGCTGCAAAGCCAGAGGGATGGTTCGATCATTGCGCGGGCTACCTTGACGCAACAGCAAATGGCCACACACCTGCGTGAGCGCTTCCTCCCACTGTGAACGCGACCAGGGATCGACTGCTTCGGGATCTGTCCAGGTATCCAGTACGTGAAGGATGGACTGGCGCAACGCAGGATCGTCCAAGACGGGTCGGCTGAACTCACGCTCGGCGGCATCGACCAGCCACGCCATCGTTTCTGGCGTGATGTGAACCATGCGCCAGCGCCTTGCCGAATGTCCCAGAGGCGAGCCATCGTGCACTTCGCCTGGATTGCTCGTCACTATCTGCCCCCTCACAGCTTCTACAGCGCCACGCCCGCTGGCTGAGCGGTGCCCACCCAAGTCCATCACACCGAATCCGTAGCTGTCGTGCCAGTGGCGGTTGAAACTGCGCTCGCTGAGCAGCTCTTCCGCGTGCACACCCGGCAGGGCGCCACGGAACAAGCGGACGTGATGGACCGGCGAGGAGATCACATCGACTTGTGGAACACCAGGCCCGCGTGCTCGCGCATGGCGTGGAACTTGATCTTGGGCCAGTTGGCCTCGACCGCGCGCAGCGTGGCCGAGTGGTCCACCAGCAGGGTGGGTGCGTCCACCGCGTCCAGGGCCACGCGGTGGCTGTTGGCATCGATGAAACGTTTGAGCTCCTGCTCGCCGCCGTCCTCGGGCGCGCAGGTCACCCAGCGCGCCACCTGGTAGGGGCTGCCCATGATGCGGGCCTTGACGCCGTATTCGTGCTCCAGCCGGTGCGCCACCACCTCGAACTGCAGCTGGCCCACAGCGCCCAGCAACAACACGGAACCCGCCACCGGGCGGAACACCTGGATCGCGCCCTCTTCGCCCAACTGGGTGAGGCCGGCCTTGAGCTGCTTGGTGCGCAGCGGGTCGGCCACTTCCACGCTGCGGATGATTTCGGGCGCGAAGAAGGGCAGGCCGGTGAACTGCAGGGCCTCGCCTTCGGTCAGCGTGTCGCCCAGTTGCAGCACGCCGTGGTTGGGAATACCGATGATGTCGCCGGCAAAGGCTTCGTCGAGCAGCTCGCGGCGCTGTGACAGGAAGGACACCACGGTGTTGGGCCGCAGCTCCTTGCCGCTGCGCACCACCTTCAGGCGCATGCCGCGCTCGAAGTGGCCAGAGGCCACGCGCACGAACGCAATGCGGTCGCGGTGCGCGGGGTCCATGTTGGCCTGGATCTTGAACACCACGCCACTGAACTTGGGTTCGTCGGGGTGCACCACCCGCTGGATGGCGGGACGCTCGGACGGCGGCGGCGCCAGATCGACCAGCGCGTCCAGCACCTCGCGCACACCAAAGTTGTTGACGGCGGAGCCAAACAGCATGGGCGTCTGTTTGCCGGCCAGGAATTCGGCCTCCTCAAAAGCGGGGGAGGCACCGGCCACCAGCTCCAGCTCGTCGCGCGCCTGCTCGAATTCGCTGCCGAAACGCTTGAGGCTTTCGGGGTTGTCCAGCCCGGCCAGCACTTCCTCGTCGCCACCGCGTTTGTCCTCGCCGG
>CAYUAH010000050.1:0-15967 GCA_964442375.1 uncultured Hydrogenophaga sp.
GCGCGTACTCGATGACCTTGGCGCCGCGCTTGGGGTTGTAGCCGCCCTTCTTGCCGACTTTCTCGCAGCCCTTGGCCTCGCTGATGACGTCGGTGCCGTAGAGCGCGTCGTACAGCGAGCCCCAGCGCGCATTGGCGGCGTTCAGTGCATAGCGCGCGTTCAGGATGGGCACGACGAGCTGCGGGCCGGCCTGCACCGCGAGTTCGTCGTCCACGTTTTTGGTGGTGGCCTTCACCTTCTTGGGTACCGGCACCAGGTAGCCGATTTTTTCCAGGAAGGCGCGGTAGGCCGCCATGTCCTGGATGGGGCCGGGGTGGGCGCTGTGCCAGGCATCCAGCTCGGTCTGCAGGCGGTCGCGTTCGGCCAGCAGGGCGATGTTCTTGGGGGCCAGGTCGGCCACGATGGCGTCGAAGCCCGCCCAGAAAGCAGCGCTGTCCACGCCGGTGCCCGGCAGGACTTGGGTTTCGATGAACTGGTGCAGTTCGGTGGCGACTTGCAGCTTGTGGACTTGGGTGCGAGCGGTCATGAAGACTCCGTTGAATCAATAAAAAGGCGGTGTCAGGGGAAAAAGGTCAGCACCTCGCGCAGGCTGTTGCCGGTGCGCGTGGGGGGTGTGCCCAGTTCTTCAAAGGGCAGATTTTGCCGGTTCACCCACAGCGTGCGAAAACCGTACCAGGTGGCCGCCAGCGCGTCCCAGCCGTTGCTGCTGACGAAAAGAATCTGCGAGCGCGGCAGACCGGTGGTCTGTTCGCCCAGCGCGTAGGCGTCGGGGTGGGTTTTGAATTTTCGGATGGGGTCCACGCTGATGACGTGGTCCAGCAGGCCGTCCAACCCGGCGCTGCGCACCGCGATGCCCAGCATCTCGGGGTCGCCGTTGCTCAGGATGCCCGTCACCACGCCACGCGCCTTCAGTGCCTGCAGCACCTCGCGGTTTTCAGGGAAGGCCGAGAGGTGGCGGTATTGGTTCAGCAACTGGGTGGCGCGCCCTTCAAAAGCCGGCCAGTCCGTGCGTGCCACCGGCACGAGGCGTTTGATGGCGTAGGTCAGGGCCTGGCGCGTGAGCGCCCAGAAGGGCTGGTAGTGGGCACCGTGGTCGCTGGTGGTCACCAGCCGCGTGTACTCGATCTGCTTGTCACGCCACAGCACGGCCAGCGCCTCACCCTGGCTGGGAAACAGCTGTTCGGCCAGCAGCGACACGCTGTACACGTCAAACAACGTGCCATAGGCATCAAACAGGACGGCGCGGGGATGTTCCATGACAGAACTGTATTCGATACTTGTGAATCCATTTATAGTGTCAAACGCGATTTATCCATGACTTTTTGTGAATAAATAGGGTGCAAGCGGGCCCGTCGTCGCGCGGCCGACAAGCGGATTCAAGCCGGCGGCGTAAACTGCCGATTCGCATGAAAGTGATTGCCATGAACGTGTTGTCTTCCACCGCCTTGTCCGGCCTCAACTCGGCCCAGACCCGTCTGGCGGCTGCGGCCAACAACATCGCCAACATGAACACGCCCGGTTTCCGGCGCGACGAGGTCAGCGCGGTGCCGCAGGCCGGCGGCGGTGTGTCGGTCAGCGTGCAAAAGGCCGACACAGAAGGCCCCGACATGCTGCGCGACATCGTCGATCAAAAGCTGGCCACTTACGAGTTCAAGGCCAACCTGCAGGTGCTCAAGACCGCACGCGAGATGACGGGCAGGCTGCTCGACACCATCGCCTGATGAGCGCTTTAGGCCCCCGCATCGCCAGCCCCTGGGCCGGCCACACCATTTATCTGCCCACACTGCACGGCAAGGGCCCCACGCTCACCTCGGTGCTCGCGCCCGCGCTCGGCGTCACCGAGGTGCAAGAGGTGCCGGTGGACACCGACAAGCTCGGCACCTTCTGCGGTGCGGTGGACCGGCCCAACGGCCCGCTGTTCGCCCTGGCCACCAAAATCGCTGCCGCCAAAGAGATGGTGCCCGAGGGCCGCCTGTTCATGGCGTCGGAGGGCAGCTTCCGGCCACACCCCACGGTGCCGCTGCAAATGGTCAACCTGGAGTGGCTCAAGTTTGCCGACCTGGACACCGGCTTCGAGTGCACCGTGCAAAGCATGACCACCACCATGGAAAACCACGAACGCCGCGTGGCCCATGTGGACGAACTGCACCAGGCCATGTCGCCCTACCGTTTGCCCGAGCACGCGGTGATGGTGGGCCTGCCGGGCGCGCCGGGTGTGTTCTTCAAGGCGCTGACCACGCGCGAGCAGATTGCCCAAGCTGTGGCCACCGTGTTGCGCGAACACCCGGTGGCCGAGCTGCGCTCGGAGTTGCGGGCCCACCTCAACCCCACCCGCATGCGCCACATCCGCCGCCTGGCCATGCGCCTGGCCAACCGCCTGCGCACCGGCTGCCCCAGCTGCGCTGCGCCCGGCTTTGGCGAGCCCCTTCCACGCCCCGGCCTGCCGTGCGCGGCCTGCGGCTTCCCCACCTCGGTTTCGTCCGGCCCCGCGTGGCAATGCCAGGCCTGCCAGCACATCGAACACCGCAAGATCAAAGGCAAGGCCGACCCTGCGTTCTGCCCGATGTGCAATCGGTAGCGGGGGCGTGGAAAGCTCCGTTTCATGCCGCAAATCCCCGCACAAGCTGCCCAAGCCCTGATCCTGGCCGCCGGTCGTGGCGAGCGCATGCGTCCGCTGACCGACACCTGCCCCAAGCCATTGTTGAAGGTGCGCGGTCGGCCGCTGATGGACTACCCGCTGGATGCGCTGACCCGCGCCGGCTTCACGCGGGTACTGACCAACACCGCCTGGCTGGGCGAACACATCGAGGCCGCGTTCGGTGACCGCTTGAGCTACTCGCACGAAGGCCGCGATTTCGGTGGTGCGCTGGAAACGGCGGGTGGCATCGCGCGCGCGCTGCCGCAGCTCGACGAGGTCTTCTGGGTGGTGGCCGGCGACGTGTTTGCGCCCGATTTCGTGTTCGCACCCGAGGCCCACGCGCGCTTTTCCGCCAGCGATGACCTGGCCCACATCTGGCTGGTGCCCAACCCCGCCCACAACCTCAAGGGCGATTTCGGGCTCTCGGCGGACGGCCACGCCATCAATGGCGCCGGCCCCGACGGCACCCGCCTGACCTACAGCACCATCGGCTTGTACCGGCGGGCTTTGTTCGAAGCGCCCTGGTGCGACATCCTGCCGGGCAACCCCAGAGGTGTGAAAGCAGCGCTGGCGCCGCTGCTGCGCAAGGCCATGGACGCAGGCCGCGTGACGGCCAGTCTGTACACCGGTGCCTGGGCCGACGTGGGCACGCCCGAGCGACTTCAAGACCTGAACAGTGGTGTTCAATCACCTTGAAAATCGAAAGTTTCACTTTCGATTTTCAAGGCAGCAACACCACCGACTGCTTAAAGCGTCACACTCAAGCCTTGTATGGAACTGACCCCATGACCACCACCACCACCGCTCCTTACGCCGAGCGCCGCGCCCGCGTGGCACAAGCCATCGGCGCCAATGGCATCGCGCTGATTCCCACCGCGCTGGAGCGCCCGCGCAACCGCGACACCGACTTCATCTACCGGCACGACAGCTACTTCTATTACCTCACCGGGTTCACCGAACCCAACGCGTTTCTGGTGATCACGGGCGACGGCCGCAGCACGCTGTTCTGCCAGCCCAAAGACCTGGAGCGCGAGATCTGGGACGGCATCCGCCTGGGCCCCGACGCCGCGCCGGCCGCGCTGGGCGTGGATGCTGCCCACACCATCAACGAGCTGGACGCGCAGTTGCCCAAACTGATGGAAAACCGCGACGCCGTGTGGTTCCCTTTTGCCATCCACGCCGGACTGGAGGCGCGTGTGGGCGGCTGGCTGGAGCGGGTGCGCGCACGTGTGCGTTTTGGCGCCCTGTGCCCCGAGCAGCAGCGCGACCTGTGTGGCGTGCTCGACGAAATGCGACTGATCAAGGACGCCCACGAGCAGGACATCATGCGCCGCGCCTCGCAGATCAGCGCGCGCGCCCATGTGCGCGCCATGCAGCGCAGCGCCGCCATGTTGCGCGCCGGGCAGGACGTGCGCGAGTACCACCTCGATGCCGAGCTGCTGTTTGAGTTCCGCCAGCAGGGCTCGCAGTACCCCGCCTACGGCAGCATCGTTGCCGCCGGCGCCAACGCCTGCGTGCTGCACTACCGTGCCGATGCCGCCCCGGTGCGCGACGGCGAGCTGGTGCTCATCGACGCCGGTTGCGAACTCGACGGATACGCCAGCGACATCACCCGCACCTTCCCCGCCAACGGCCGCTTCACCGGCCCGCAGCGCGCGCTGTACGACCTGGTGCTGGCCTCTCAAGACGCCGCCGTGGCCGCCACCAAGTCAGGCGCCCGCTTCACCGACCCGCACGAGGCCACGGTCAAGGTGCTGGCCCAGGGCATGCTCGACCTCGGGTTGCTCGACAAGAACAAGGTCGGCACGCTGCAGGACGTGCTCGAGCAACGCGCCTACTTCGCCTTCTATATGCACCGCACCGGCCACTGGCTGGGCATGGACGTGCACGACTGCGGCAGCTACGTGGAGCCCAGCGAAGTGGGGCAGGTGAGCGAACGCAAGGACCCGCTGAGCGGCGAGACCATCACCAACCGCCCCAGCCGCATCCTGCGCCCGGGCATGGTGCTGACCATCGAGCCCGGCATCTACGTGCGCCCTGCCGCAGGTGTGCCCGAGGCCTTCCACAACATCGGCATACGCATTGAAGATGACGCCATCGTGACCGACGCCGGCTGCGAACTCATCACCCGTGACGTGCCGGTGGCGGCCGATGAGATCGAGGCCTTGATGCGGGGCTGAACCCGCGCCCGTCACCATTTGTTTCAAGTCGCGGCCACTGTGGGCCGCCCATTTTTCACGCGAAGTGTGAAAAAATGTGAAACATGAAACAACATGCCGGTTTCAGCAGGCGGTGGCTGCTGGGCGCAACGGCGGCGCTGCCGCTGACCGCCCGGGCGGCCCATGCGCACACGCTGCGCGTGTTGAGCTGGCCCGGCTACGCTGACCCGGACGTGGTGGCCACCTTCGAGCGGCGCGAAGGCGTGAAGGTGGAGGTCAGCGTCGTCGACTCGGACGAGACCCTGTGGGAACGCATGAACACGCGAGGTGGTGGCGATTACGACGTGTTCGCAGTCAACACCGCCGAGTTGCAGCGCTACATCGCGGCCGGCCTGGTGGCCCCGCTGGACGCGCAACGCCTGCCACACCGCGCCGATCAGCTGCCGCGCTTTCGCGACCTGGACAAGGTGCCCGGCCTGGTGCACCAGGGCAAGACCTACGCCATCCCCTACACCTACGCGGAGATGGGCCTGATCCACGACCGACGCCAGATGCCCCAGGCCCCCAACTCGGTGGGCGCGCTGTGGGACCCGCGCTGGCGCGGCAAGGTGCTGGCCTACAACGGCGGCACCCACAACTTTTCGCTGGCCGCCATCGCGTTGGGGCTGAGCTCCCCGTTCCGTCTGGGCGCCGGCGAATGGCCCCGGGTGGTCGATCACCTGATCGCGCTGCGGCGCAACGTGCTGGGTTTTTACACCGAGCCTGATGAATCGGTGCGTCTGTTCACCTCGCGTGGTGCGGCCCTGATGTTGGCCAACTACGGTTCGCAGCAGGTCAAGCTGCTGCAGGCGGCTGGGGTGGACGTGGGCTACACCGTGCCGCGCGAGGGCGCGCTGGCCTGGCTGGACTGCTGGGCCATCAGCACCCGCGCCCACGACGCCGACCTGGCCACGCGCTGGATCGACTACCTGCTCGAGCCCACGCCGGGCGAGGTGCTGGTGCAACGCCAGGGCCTGGCCAACACCACCTCGCCATCGCCGTTTCACCGCGTCGACGCCCGCCTGCGCTGGCTGGAGCCGGTCGAGGACACACAAAAGCGCACCCGCATGTGGGACCGCATCGTGTCGGGTGACCGAGCGGCCAAAGTCCTGGCCGCATGAGAGTCGGCATCGCGCTCAAGCTCGGCCTGCTGCTGGCCCTGGCCGGCGCGCTGGCTGCGGGCCTCACCGGCTACTACACGTTCGAAGCCAGCCGCGCGCTGCTGGTCAATGCCGCCCAGGACAGGCTGCTGACCTCCACCCTCGTGCTCGCGCGGCGCCTGGCGCTCACGCGCGAGGAAGTCGAGCGCGACCTCATCCTGGTGGCCGAGCACCCCTCGGCACGCGCCCTGCTCCAAGGGCCCGCCACGCCCGCACAGCAGCAAACCTTGCAAGACCTGATGACCTTGATGCTGCGCTCGCAGTCGGCCTACTTCCAGGTGAAGCTGATCGCCGCCGACCAGCATGGCATGGAGCGGGTGCGCGTGGACCGCAGCCCCCAGGGACCGGTGGTGGTGGCAGACGACGATCTGCAGGAAAAAGGACATTTCGACTACGTCTCGCAAGCACTGGCCTTGCGTCCTGGTCAAACCTACATGTCGCGCATCGCCATCAACCACGAGCGCGGCGCACACATCGGGGTGGACAAACCCTCGCTGCAGCTGGCCCGCCCGGTGCTTGACGCCCAGGGGCGGGCGCTGGGCGTGGCGGTCATCAACGTCGACCTCAATGGCACCTTCGAGCTGCTGGCCAAAGACCTGCCCGACGGGGTCGGGCTGTACTTCGCCAACCACGAGGGCGACATCCTCATCCACCCGGACCCGACCCAAACCTTTGGCTTCGACAAAGGTCGACGCATCTTCATCCAGGACGAGTTCGCCGCCCTCGCGCCGGTGGTGCGCGGCGACACCGACCGAGCGGTGTTCGAGTCCCGCGAGGGCAGCCATACCGATCAGCCCGTGGTGGCGGCCTTCATGAGCCAGCCATTGAAAGTCAGTTCACCTGAAACACGGCTGACCCTGGGCCTGACCCAGCCCATGCAGACGGTGCTGGCCGAGTCCAACCGATTGGGCAACACGGTGTTGCAGATCGTGATCGCCCTGTGCGTGCTCAGCCTGCTGCTGGCCCTGTGGATGGGGCGCGCGCTTACCCGCCCCATCAATGCCATTGGCCACGCGGCCCGGCAAATGGCCGGTGGACTGCCCGCCGGCCACCTGCCCGTCGAACGGCGCGACGAGATTGGCGACCTGGCGCGCACCTTCCGCGACATGCGCCTGCAGATCAGCGAACAAATCAACCAGCTGCGGGACAACCAGGACGAACTGGAGCATCTGGCCCAGCACGACCCGCTGACCGGCCTGCCCAACCGGCGCAAGTTCCAGGAGCGGCTGGACCAGGCCCTGGCCCAGGCCCGGCGTTTCCCCCAAACCGTGAGCGTGCTGTTCATCGACCTGGACCGCTTCAAGGTCATCAACGACCGCCATGGTCACGAGGCCGGCGACGCGGTGCTGCAGACCGTGGCGCGCCGCTTGTTGGCCGTGCTGCGCGAGGTGGACACCGTGGCCCGCATCGGTGGCGACGAATTCGTGGCCCTGCTGGGTGCCCCGGCGACGCATGAACAGCTCGAAGCCATTGCCCACAAGCTGCTGCAGGTGCTGGGCGAGCCGGTGGCGTTTGAAGGCCTGAGCCTGGACCTGGGCTGCAGCATTGGCATCGCCAGCTACCCGGACCACGCCAGCACCGCCACCGACCTGCTGGCAGCGGCCGACCACGCCATGTACCAGGCCAAAACAGCCGGGCGCAACACCCACCGGTTTTTCAACGCGGCGCCACCCGCCGCCTGAGGCCGTCGCCGCTTGTCGGTCCGCGCTCAAGCCAGCGCGCGAAGCGCCGATTTGGGCAGAACCATGAAGATAGAAACCGCCAGCGTGGCCCTGGCCGGCCAGCACAGCGAGGTGTCGCACCACCGCGTGTCGGAGCAGCTGCGCGTGTGGAACGGCAACGCTCGGCTGGAGCTGAACCGCGAGAGCAGCAGCACCCGCGTATCTTCCATGGTCACCGAGCTGTCTGCACTGGCCCAGGCGCTGCCGCGAGCCGCGCCCCTCGCAGCGCCTGCAGCGCCGCCCGCAGAAACCACCCCGGCGCCCGCTGCCGACGCCCAGACCGTGGACCCCAAGCTCGAACCCCTGATCCGCCTGGTCGAGCTGATCACCGGGCGCAAGCTGCGTCTGTTCCGCGCCGAGGATTTGCGCGCCGATGCGCCGCCACAGCACACGAAGCAGGCGGCGGCCGAGCAACGCGTGGGCTGGGGCCTGCGCTACGAGCGCAACGAGACCCGCTATGAAGCGCAACACACGCAGGTGCAGGTCGAAGGCCTGGTGAAGACGAGCGACGGCCGCGAGATCGCCTTTGCCCTGTCGCTGGAGATGCGGCGCGAGTACCTGCAGACCAGCAGCGTGTCGCTGCGCGCGGGTGATGCGCTGCTCAAGGACCCGCTGGTCATTCACTTCGACGGCCCGGCCGGTGAGCTGTCCGACCTGCGTTTTGACTTCGACCTCGACGCCGACGGCCAGCTGGACAACATCGGCTTTGTGGGTGCCGGCAGCGGCTTCCTGGTGCTGGACAAAAACGGCAACGGCGCGGTGGACAACGGGCAGGAACTCTTTGGCGCCTTGAGCGGTGACGGCTTTGCCGACCTGGCCGCGCTGGACGAGGACGGCAACGGCTGGATAGATGAGAACGACAGCGCCTTCGACCAGCTGCAGGTGTGGCAGAAGGATGCCCAAGGGCAGGACCACCTGCGCAGCCTGCGCGACGCCCAGGTCGGCGCGCTCTACCTGGGCCGCGTGGCCAGTCCCTTCTCGGTGCGCGACGCGCAGAACCAGACCCTGGCCGAAGTGCGCAGCACCGGCGTGTACCTGCGAGAAGACGGCGCCGCGGGGGCTTTGCAGCAGATCGATCTGGCGGTGTAGGGCGAGCTCAGGCGCCCATCCCGAACCGGTCTGCCCGCGCCGGCGCCCAGAACTCCGTGAACACGCGGTGCATGCCCTCGGTGCTGTCTTGCAGCAGCGCGCCCGGGCGCACCTGGGGCAGCAGGTTGGAGAGCAGGCGCACGTCGTTCTCGTTCACGCGGCGCACGATGTGGTGGGCGGTGATGCTGCTGGGGTGTTGCAGGCCGGCGGCCTGCACCAGCTCTTGCAGCGCCTTGAGCGTGTTCTGGTGGAAGTTGAACACCCGCGTGGTCTTGTTGTTGACGTCCAGTGCCTGCTGGCGCAGCGGGTCTTGTGTCGTCACGCCCGTGGGGCAGTGGCCGGTGTGGCAGGCCTGGGCCTGTATGCAGCCCAGCGCGAACATGAAGCCACGCGCGCTGTTGCACCAGTCGGCACCCAGCGCCATGGCGCGGGCGATGTCGAAGGCGCTGACGATCTTGCCCGCGCAGCCGATCTTGATGCGGTCGCGCAGGTTCACGCCCACCAGGGTGTTGTGCACCAACAGCAGGCCTTCCTGCAGCGGCGCACCCACGTGGTCGGTGAATTCCAGCGGCGCCGCACCCGTGCCGCCCTCGCCGCCATCCACCACAATGAAATCGGGTGTGATGCCACTCTGAAGCATGGCCTTGACCAGGCCAAACCATTCCCACGGGTGGCCCACGCAGAACTTGAAGCCCACTGGCTTGCCTTCGCTCAAACCGCGCAGGCGGGCGATGAAGTCCATCAGTTCCAGCGGGGTGGAAAAGGCGCTGTGCGAGGCGGGTGACACGCAGTCCTGCCCCTGGGGCACACCCCGCGCGGCCGCGATTTCGGCCGTCACCTTGGCGCCCGGCAACACGCCGCCGTGGCCGGGTTTGGCGCCCTGGCTGAGCTTGATCTCGATCATGCGCACCTGCGGGTCGAGCGCGTTGGCGCGGAACTTGTCGGCGTTGAAGCTGCCGTCGTCGTTGCGGCAGCCGAAGTAGCCCGAGCCGATCTCCCAGATCAGGTCACCGCCGTGCACCCGGTGCCAGGCCGAGATCGAGCCTTCGCCCGTGTCGTGGGCGAAGCGGCCTTTTTTGGCGCCTGCATTGAGCGCCTGGATGGCGTTGGCGCTGAGCGCACCAAAGCTCATGGCCGAGATGTTGAACAGGCTGGCGTCATACGGCTGGGTACAGCCTGGTCCGCCGATGGTGAGGCGAAAATCGTGGCTGTCCAGGCGGCTGGGCACCATGGCGTGGTTCAGCCACTCGTGGCCGTCGGCCTTGACGTCGAGCTGGGTACCGAAAGGGCGCTTGTCGGTTTCGCCCTTGGCGCGTGCGTACACCAGGCTGCGCTGCGGCCGCGAAAATGGCGTGGCTTCGGTGTCGCTTTCCAGAAAATACTGCCGCATCTCGGGCCGGATCTTTTCCAGCATGAAACGCAGGTTGCCAATCACGGGGTAGTTGCGCCGCACGGCACTGAAACGCTGGCGCAGGTCGCGGGCGCCCACCACACTCAGGCCGCCGAACACCAGCAATGCCAACAGCCCCTTGCCGAAGGCGATCAGCGTGAACAGGCTCAACAGCGCGGCCACCACGCACACGGCCAGGGCGGTGTAACGCACCGGGTAGAGGTGGTTGAGTTTGTCCAGCATGCGGCGCTCCTGCGGTCGGTTGCCGGCCATCATAAGGCGCTATCGCCGTACACTTGGCGCCCCGTTACCGACCGACACGCCGCGATGAACACCGATACCACCACCGCCATGGCACCCGACGACTTCGACGCCCTCGAAGCCATTCTTGACGACCTGCGCGAGCGCCACGACGAAATCCCGCAGTGGGAGTTCTGCGAAGGTTTTATCGCCGCGTTGGTGTGCTGCCGCCGCGTCATCCTGCCGAGCGAGTATTTCCCGGTGCTGTTCGGCGACGGCGAGGACGGAGGCATCGCCACCAGCGGCCTGTTCAAGGACGAAGACCAGTTCACCCAGTTCATGACGCTGTGGACGCGGCGCTGGAACGAGGTGGCGCAGTCGCTGGCTGCGCAGGTGGAGTCGCTCGACGATGAGCGTGCCTACTCACCCGAGGTGGTGGACGTGCGGGGTGCCGTGGCCTGCCTGAGCGACGAAGAACGCGCCGAGATGGGCGACGAACCCCTGCCCAGCTTTGGGCAGGTGTGGGCACTGGGTTTCATGTTTGCGGTGGAAAACTGGCCCGAGGAATGGGCCTCGCCACGCGACCGCGACGCCGCCAAGTGGCTGGACGAATCGCTGGAAACCCTGGTTGCCCTGAGCGAAGACGACACCGGCGAGCCCACCCTGTCCATGTACAAGGAAGACGGCCCGCCCAGCGTGAGCGAAGACCGCATCAACCTCTTCGGCGAAGGCATCTGGGCGGTGTACGACCTGGCCGAAATCTGGCGCAACATCGGCCCGCGCGTGGAAACCGTGCGCAAGGAAGCAGAGCCCGGTCGCAACGACCCCTGCCCTTGCGGCAGTGGCAAAAAGTACAAAAAGTGCCATGGAGCCGCTTGAAGGCTGATGCCGTTTCAGGGCGTGGGTGCCGCCGGCCACCAACCCGGCAGCAAGGCCGCCACGTCCGGCTGCGCAAACCGGTCGTCCATCAGCACGATCAAGCCCTGGTCTTCGGGCGTGCGTATGACCCGCCCGGCGGCCTGGGCCACTTTCTGCAGGCCGGGGTAGAGGTAGGTGCAGCGCCAGCCGTCGCCGAGCAAGCTTTGCAAGCGCGCGCGCATCTGTTCGTTGACGGGGTTGACCTGGGGCAGGCCCAGGGTGGCGATGAAGGCGCCGATGAGGCGGGCGCCGGGCAGGTCTATGCCTTCGCCGAAGGCGCCGCCGAGCACGGCAAAACCCACGCCCTGGCTGTGGGGCGTGAAGCGGTCCACAAAGGCCTGGCGGTCGGCTTCGCTCATGCCACGCGCCTGTGAAAACTGGGGCACACCGGGGTGGCGTTCGGCCAGGCGTTCGCTGGCCTGGCGCTGGTAGTCGAAGCTGCTGAAAAAGGCCAGGTAGTTGCCGGGGCGCTCAAGGTAATGCTGGGCGATGCGGTCCACCAGGCGGTCCAGCGAGTGGGCGCGGTCGCTGTACCGGGTGGAGATGTCGCGCGCCACTTCCAGGCGCAACTGCGAGGCGGCAAAGGGCGAGGGCACGTCGCGCCAGGCGGTGTTGTCGGGAAGGCCCAGCAGTGCGCGCACAAAGTCGGGCGGGCTGAGCGTGGCCGAGAACAGGGTGGCGCCCTGGGCGGCCAGCCAGTGTTCGCGCAGAAAGGGCGCGGGCACCACATTGCGCAGGTTCAAGGTGCCGCTGTTTTCATCGCTGAGGTCCAGCAGCGAATGGGCGCCGAAGGACTCGGCCAGTTGCTGGAAAAACAGGGCGTCAAAGTACCAGCGCACCAGCGGGCTGCCAGGCGTTTCCGTCGGGTGTTCGGCCAGGTGCTCGGCCACGGCCGCCACCGCGCCTTGCAGGGCGCCGGTCCAGTCGTCGGGCAGCGTTTCCAGCACCTGGTAAGGCGCTGGGTGTGCGTCGATCAACGACTTCCAGGCCTTGTTCAGGCGGCCCAGCGGGCGCTTGAGCGCCTTGGGCGCCAGCAGGCGCATGCCCCTGAAGCTGGCGAAGTCCAGCGCCGCGCTGTACATGGCGCGCGCGCGTTCCACCAGGTTGTGGGCCTCGTCCACCAGCAGCGCGGCGCTGCGTTCTTCGCTGGCGACCGCTGCGTACAGCATGGCGTGGGGGTCGAAGAAGTGGTTGTAGTCGCCCACCACCACGTCGCTCCAGCGCACCAGGGCCTGCGTCAGGTAGTAGGGGCAGATGCCATGCGCCAGGGCGATGTGGCGCACCTGGGCGCGGTCCATGCGGGCGGCTTGCACGGCGGCGGCGCGGGCGGCCGGCAGGCGGTCGTAAAAGCCCTGGGCCAGCGGGCAGGCGTCGCCATGACAGGCCTTGTCCGGGTGTTCGCAGGCCTTGTCGCGCGCCACCAGCTCCAGGGTGCGCAGCGGCAGGCCCGGCCCGTGATCTTGCAGCCGCGCCAGGCCGTCGAGCATGAGCTGGCGGCCCGGGGTTTTGGCGCTCAGGGCGTAGAGCTGGTCGGTGCCGGTCACGGGCAGGGCGCGCAGGGCCGGGAACAGCGTGCCCACCGTTTTGCCAATGCCGGTGGGCGCCTGCGCCAGCAGGCAGCGGCGGTGGGTGTGGGCGCGGTAGACGGCTTCGGCCAGTTCGCGCTGGCCGGCACGGAAGGCGCCAAACGGAAAAGCCAGTTCCAGCAGCGCGGCGTCGCGCCGTGCGCGGTGATCGGCTTCCTGGTCGGCCCAGTGCAGGAAGTGTTCGCACAAGGCTTCGAAGGCCGTGTGCAGATCGACCGCGCTGTGGGTTTCACTCAGCACCGTTTCCGTGTGTTTGTCGAGATCGAAATAGACCAGCGCCACCTCGACCTGCGCCCACCCTTCTTGCGCGCACAGCAGCCAGCCGTAGGTGCGGGCCTGTGCCCAGTGCAGGGCGCGGTGGTGGCCGGGCACACGTTCCACCGGACCACGGTGGGTTTTCACTTCTTCCATGCGCCGCGCCTGTGTGTCCACGCCATCGGCACGCCCGCGCACCAGCAGGTGGCGCCAGCGGCCGCTCAGGCTCACCTCGGACCGGTAATGCGCAGGTCGCCGGGCAGCCACCAGGCGGTGGCCTTCCTGGCCTTGGGTTCCCGTGGGGCCGGGTGTGAAGCGGGTGTCCAGATCGCCCTGGCGGGCGGCGAAATCGCACAGGGTGCGCACCGCCACGGTGTAGGTGGTGGGCGCTTCGGATGAGGGTTCGGCGGGCATGGGCTGGCCGCATCATGCCAGCCCGCGCCGCCGGGATGCGCTCAGGCCTTGGCGGGGTCGAGGTCGTCCCAGGCCTTGAGGGTTTCGCCGGCGTACATCAGCGCCGGGCCACCGCCCATGTACACGCAGATGGCCAGCATCTCCTCCAGCTCGGCGCGGCTGCAGCCCAGCTTGTGCAAGGCCTTGACGTGAAAGCCGATGCAGCCCGAGCAGCGCTGCGTGATGCCGATGGCCAGCGCGATCAGCTCTTTCTGCTTGCCGTCCATGGCCCCGGGCGCCATGGACGCGCGGGCCAGCTGGCCAAAACCCTGCATGGCCTCGGATTGCGCCTGGCGGAAGGTGGCCAGGCTTTGGTTGAGCTCGGCCATCAGGCCGGTGTGGTCGAACAGTCCCATGGTGACTCCATCAAGAAATACACCCGGGAGTATCTGGGTTCGACCGTGGACCGGGCTTGATCTGTGTCAGTTGGTCGTCCGTTGGGGCGGTGCTTCCGGTTGCAAGCGGTCCCGCTGCGCCAGCGCCGGAAACAGCCTGAACCACAGCGCGACAACGGCCAAGGTGCCCAGGCCGCCGAGCAGCACCGAGCCAACCGGGCCCAGCACGGCGGCGGTGGCGCCCGATTCGAATTCGCCCAGCTGGTTGCTGGCGCCGATGAACACCGAGTTCACCGCGCCCACCCGGCCACGCATGTCGTCGGGCGTTTCCAGCTGCACCAGTGATTGGCGGATGACGACGCTGAACATGTCGGCCGCGCCACTGACGAGCAGGGCCGCGAACGCCAACCAGAACGATGTGCTCAGTGCGAAGCCGATCATCGAGAAGCCGAAGACGGCCACCGCGCCCAGCAGCTTGCGGCCGGCGCGCCGCGTGATCGGCACCCGCGCCAGGTACAGGCCAACCACCACCGCGCCCAGGGCAGGGGCTGAACGCAACAGGCCCAGGCCCTCGGGCCCGGTGTGCAGGATGTCGCGGGCAAAAATGGGCAGCAGGGCGGTGGCGCCACCCAGCAGCACCGCAAACAGATCCAGCGAGATGGCGCCCAGCATCACAGGGCGGTTCCAGATGAATCGGATGCCGGCGGTCAACTGGGCCAGGCCGGGCGACACGCGCTGGCTGGGCGCCGGCCGGTGCCGGATGGCCAACACGCCGCCGACCGCGCAGAGCAGCAACAGCAGGGCGGCACCGTAGACCAGGGCCGCGCCCCACTGAGCGCCGACCTGCGCGCCGGATTCGGCGCCGTGTGCCGTGCGGTGCATCAGGGCAGACAGGCGTGGCCCGAGCGCGTACAAGGCGCCGCCCATGGCGGGGCCCGCCACAATGGCGGCCTGCATGGAGGAACTGGCGGCGGCCACCGCGCGGGGCAACAATGGCGGCGTCACCAGGGTGGGCAGCAGGGCCTGTTGAGCGGGCATTTGCAGCGCGCGTGCCATGCCCAGCAGGATGGACAGCCCCAGGATCAGGTGGGTGTCGGTCCAGGCCTGTGCGCTGGACAGGGCCAGGCAGACCGCGACCCCGCATTGCAGGCCCAGGCTGCCGGCCAGCAGCCGGCGGCGGTCGTGCTGGTCCACCAGGTGGCCGGCGGGCGGGGTCAGCAACAGGGCCGGCAGAAATTGCGCCAACCCCACCAGCCCCAGGTCCCAGGCGCTGCCGCTCAGGTCGTACATCTGCCAGCCCAGGGCCACCATCAGCATCTGGTTGGCCGCACCACCGGTCACGCGGGCGCCCAGCAGGCGCAGGTAGTCGGCTTGGTCGCGCAGGCGCGTGGCGGGCGAAGGGGCTGAGGCGTGCATGGGGCCGAGTCTATGGTGCCCGGACCAGGCAAAAAAAACGCCGGCAGGTGCCGGCGCGGTTGAATGTGTTGC
Organism: uncultured Hydrogenophaga sp.; assembly: GCA_964442375.1. Taxonomy (GTDB): domain Bacteria; phylum Pseudomonadota; class Gammaproteobacteria; order Burkholderiales; family Burkholderiaceae_C; genus Hydrogenophaga. The sequence continues at coordinate 15,472 of CAYUAH010000050.1, forward strand.
ATCTCTTGGGGACGCTGGGAATTTTTGTTCGACTTCGGTTGTCTCCTCGGTCCCTCGCGGCACAACGGTGCGCTTTTGCAAGCCACGCCGTTTGCGAGTGCGCAAATTGTAAAAAGTATGCACCTTTACAGGGCATAGGGATTACCCGAGGGTTGCTCAACCGTTCATCGTTCCGAGCGAATCCACCGTGCGGCTTTCTCCGCCATCATCAGCGTCGGGCTGTTGGTGTTGCCGCTGGTGATGGTGGGCATGGCGCCGGCGTCCACCACACGCAGGCCGGCCACCCGTCCACCACGCCCATCCCGCACCCGCAGGTGGCTGTCGAGCACGGCCATGGGGTCGCCGTCGCGGCCCATGGCGGTGGTGCCTACGGGGTGGAAGATGGTGGTGGCGATGTCGCCGGCCAAGCGGGCCAGGTCCTCGTCGCTCTGGTATTGCACACCGGGCTTGATTTCCTTGGGCTGGTACTTGGCCAGGGCCGACTGCTCCACGATGC
>CAYUAH010000051.1:0-15948 GCA_964442375.1 uncultured Hydrogenophaga sp.
TGGACAACGCCCTGCGCGTCGGCCGCGCCGGCCAGAGCTACCAGGGCGTGTGCCCACCCGCCGTCGACGCGCACTTCCGCCTGTGGCATGCGGCCGCTTACGAGGTCTCGCGCATACGCTCGGCCATGGACAACGTCAACAGCGAGATCGACCAGCACGAGCGCCGCCTGCGCCAACGCGACATCGACGACCGCGAACGCCAGCGCCTGCGCCAGGCCATCCGCGAACTGGACCGCCGCCGCGACCGCCTGCGCGATGACCTGTACGACCAGGAGCGCCGCGTGGACCGCCTGACGCAGGATTGGCGCCCCGGCATGCCGCCCCGATGAGCGGGCCCGTCGACACCGGCTCCCTGGCGGCCCTGCAGGCCCAACACGGCCCGCGCTACCGCTGGCTGCTGCTGATGGCGGTGATGGTGGGCACCATCGCCTCCGTGATGTCGTCCACCATCGTCAACGTCGCCATCCCCGACCTCAGCCGGCATTTCACACTTGGGCAGGACCGCGCGCAGTGGGTCACCTCGGGCTTCATGGCGGCCATGACGGCTTCCATGCTGACCACGCCCTGGCTGCTGTCGCGTTTTGGCTACCGCACCGTGTATGCCGGCTGCATGTGGCTGCTGATGGCGGGCGGCCTGCTGGGCGGGCTGTCCAATGACTACACCTGGGTGCTGATCGCGCGCGTGGCCGAGGGCCTGGCCGCCGGCGTGGTGCAGCCGATTGCGGCCATCATCATCCTGCGCGCCTTTGCGCCGCATGAGCAGGGGCGCGCCAGCGGGCTGTTCGGCACCGGCGTGGTGCTGGCGCCGGCGCTGGGGCCCAGCGTGGGGGGTGTGCTGGTGGACTGGTTCGGCTGGCGCTCCATCTTCTTCATGGTCGTGCCCCTTTGTCTGGCATCGCTGTGGCTGGCGCGGCGCTACGTGCCCACCGGCGCACCCGGTGGCGTGGCCGCCGGCCAGGACAACACCCGCCTGGACTGGCTGGGCCTGCTGCTGGCCACGCTGGGCACGGTCTGCCTGCTCAACGGCCTGGTGGCGCTGAACGATGGCGTCGGCCACCGGAGCCTGCCGCTGCTGGGCGCCGCCGCCGCCCTGGTGCTGGGCTTCCTGGCCTGGCAGCGCCGCCTGGGGCGGCGCCACCTGCCGGGCGCCGCGCGCCCGCTGATGGACCTGGCACTCTTCAAACACCGCCAGTTCGCCATGGGCTGCCTGGTGTCGCTCACCTATGGCGCCGCGCTGTTCGGCTCCACCTACCTGCTGCCGGTCTACATGCAGGTCGGGCACCAACTGGCGCCCGCGCTGGTGGGCACCATCCTGCTGCCCGCCGGCATCGCGCTGGCACTGACCATTCCCGCCGTCGGCCACCTGGCCGACCGCCAGCCGGCGCACCGCCTGGTCAGCGGAGGCCTGTTGCTGCTGGCCGCCTCCTTCGCGCTGATGGTGACGCTCAAGGCACACACACCGCTGGTCTGGATGACGGTCTGGTCGGTGCTGGGGCGCATCGGCCTGGGCTTCATCCTGCCCTCGCTCAGCCTGGGCGCCATGCGTGGCATGCCGGCCGACACCATCTCGCAAGGCTCCAGCACCGTGAGCTTCGTGCGCATGCTGGGCGGCGCCGCCGGCGTGAGCCTGTGCGGCGTGGCGCTGCAGTGGCGGCTGTCGGCCCACGGCGTGGCATTGCACGACGCCAGCCAGGGCGCCAACCGCCTGGCCGCTTTCAACGAGGTGTTTCTGATGTTGGCGGGCGTGTGCACACTCGCTATGCTGGCAGCCTGGCGACTGCGCCCCGCAGCGCCGCACCACCCAGGGACAACATAAGAACCATGTGCCAACTGCTCGGACTCAACTGCGCCACCCCCACCGACGCCAGCTTCAGCTTCACCGGTTTCTGCCAGCGTGGCGGCAACACCGGCGAACACGCCGATGGCTGGGGCATCGCCTTTTTTGAAGGGCGCGGCCTGCGCCACTTCGTGGACCACGAAAGCGCGGCCAACTCGCGCATGGCCGCCTTCCTGCAGACCTACCCGCTCAAGAGCAAGAACATCATCGCCCACGTGCGCAAGGCCACCATCGGCGAAGTCAGCCTGGAGAACGCCCACCCCTTCGTGCGTGAACTCTGGGGCCGGCACTGGGTGTTTGCGCACAACGGCGACCTCAAGGACTACTTTCCGCGCCTGCACACCCACTACCTGCCCGTGGGCAGCACCGACAGCGAACGCGCCTTCTGCTGGCTGATGCAGGAGCTGGCCAAGTCACACGCCGGCACGCCCAGCGTGCAGGAATTGACGCTGACCTTGCGCGAACTGGTGCCACAGGTGGCCCGCTTCGGCACCTTCAACTTCCTGCTCTCCAACGGCGAAGCGCTGTGGGCCCACTGCGCCACCAAGCTGCACTACCTGGTGCGCCAACACCCCTTTGCCCAGGCCACGCTGGTGGACCAGGACTGGACGGTGAACTTCGCCGAACTCAACCACCCCGGCGACCGCGCGGCCGTGGTGGTGACCACGCCCCTGACCTCCAACGAGCAGTGGACCGCGTTCGAACCCGGCGAGCTGAAGGTGTTCGTGGACGGCCTGCCGCAGCCCTGAGTCACTTTTCCAGCACCCACTGGATGACGAATTTGGCCGCGAAACCGACCATGCCGAAGGCCAGGCCCAGGAACAGCACAAAAGTGCCGAACTTGCCGGCCTTGGACTCCCATGCCAGCTGCCCGATGATGAACAGCATGTAGAGCATGAAGGCGCCGACGCCAAAGCTCAGGCCAAAGCTGGCGATCTCCGCCTCGGTGTAGCCGAACATCAGCGGCCCCCTTGCGAGCCGGGCGCGCTGTCCCGCGCGGGCAGGCCCGACACGTCCACCAGATCGCGGTAAGCGTGCCAGCTGGCGTGCCCCAGCATGGGCATCACGGCCACCAACCCAAGCAGCAGCGAGGCCAGGCCCAGCAAGGTGAAGCCCATGATCAGCGCGGCCCACAACGCCATCGGCAAGGGGTTGACCAGCACACACTGCCAGCTGGTCAGCACGGCTTCACGCAAGCCCACCCGGCGGTCCAGCAGCAGCGGCATGGCCACCACGCTGGAAGCAAAGATGGGCGCGGCCATCAGCCCGCCCAGGGTCAGCCACAGTTCGAACAGCCAGTCGCCCTGACCCAAAATCACGTGGCGCACGAAGTCCATGGGCGTGTGGATGGGCACCGGCGCCAGCAGGGTGATCAGGGCCGCCGAGGTCAGCACCCAACCGGTGGCCGCCAGGGCCAGCAGAGCGCCGAACTGCACCAGACACCAGTAGTCGTTGCCGAACTTGTCCTGGTGGCTGCGCTGCCAGCTCAGCCAGGTTCGCGTCACCACCTGCACACCGGTGGGCTCGCCACGTTCGAGCGCCCGGCTCAACGCGTACAGGCTGGTGGCCAGCACCGGCGCCACCACCATGAAGCCCGACAGCGCCCCGGCCAGCAGCCAGAAGCGGTCGCGGGCCACCCAGGTGATGAAGGCCCCCAACAAGGTGAGCGCCAGGCCGTGGGCAAAGCTGATGAGGCCGGCACCGGCCATGTCGCGCCATCCCAGGGCCAGCCAGCGCAGCGGGTGCAACACGTCGATCTGGCGCACAGGGGGCAGGCGGGGCGTGAGGGAGGCGGTGGTCATGGGCGGCGTGGAAAGCGGTGCCCGCAGTGTAGCAACGCCCCTGGCGCCGAGCGTCAGGGCGCGGGCACCGGCTCGCTGTCGACGATGTCCATCACGCGCAGGCTCACGCCGCCGGACTGGCGCAGGTTCTTGTCGCCGATGACCGGACGCGAGGCGAAAGAGGCATAGCGCACCCTCAGCGCCTGGATCTCGGTGCCCAGCGCGGCGGCGTCTTCAATGCGGGCTTCGTAGCGTTTGAGCACACCCCAGGCCGATTCGATGACCTTGGCGTTCTGGGTGTTCAGGGCATCGTCGCGCAGTTCGAGCACCGCGCCACGCGGGTTGCCGGCCAGGCTCTGGCGCATGGCTTTCTCGATCATGTGCAGCACCTGGGTCAGCATCTCGCCCAGCCGTTCCGCATAAGGCGGGTGGGCCACGGCCGCCTTGGCCAGCAGCTCCGTCAGGGCCTTGGAGGTGCAAAAGCGCAAGCCGATGCGCTGCACGGCGCTGTCCACCTCGTCGAGCTGGATGGAACGCTGGGCCATCAGCGCCAACAGGGTGAGCAGGTTGCAGGCGGCTTCGAAATCAAAACCGTCGTCGCCCACCGTGGCGATCATGGCGCGCACCAGCTCCAGCACCCGCGCCGTCTGGTGCTCCAGCATCTGCATCAGGATGTCGATCACCTGCGCCAGGCGGCGCAGGCGCACCGATTTGTCGAAGCGGTCGGCCATGTTGCGCGCGTCGTCCAGGCAGCGCTGCAGGCCTTTGCGGTCGTTGTTGGCCAGACGCATGAAGGCCAGCAGCACCAGCGACTGGGCGTCGAACATCTTGGAATCCAGACCCAGGCGCACCGCGCGGCTGAGCATCTCCTCGGCCATCTTGGGGTCGCCGCAGTAATGGGCCAGCATGCCCAGGCGCTGCAAACGGCCGATGGAAGCCGGCGTCATGTCGGCCGCCATTTTGTAGGACACCATGGCGCTCTCGAAATTGCCCATCTCGATCTGCGCACGGCCCATCACGTCGTAGGCATCGGCATAGCCCGGCTCGACGTTGATCAGACCCTCCAGCGTGGTGCCGGCCTGCTGCACCTGCCCCGCCTCCAGCTGCACCCGCGCCACGCCCAGGCGGGCCCAGGGCAGGGTCTTGGCGGCAATCACCGCTTCGTAGAGTTTCTGGGCCTCGGCGTATTTCTCCAGTCGCAGCAGCAGCTCGGCGCCCACGCGCGCGGCGTACAGCCAGAATTCGCCGCGTTTCTCGAAACGGTCCAGGCACAGCTCGGCCGCCTCGGCAAAAGCCTGCTTTTCAATGGCGGCGAAGATGCCGTGCAGCGACACCTTGCGTTTGCGCGACTGGTGCAGTCGGGTGTCGAGCTGGGCGGCGGTGTAGGGCTTGAGCAGGTAGGAGTCGAGCGCCGACTCGGCGGCCTCGGCCACCTTGGCGTACGAGGCCTCGCCGGTGGCCATGATGAAGATGGTGGCAAAGGGCAGCAGGCCGCTGCGACGCAGGTCGTCCAGCAGGTCTTGCCCGGTGGCGTTGTCGTTGGGGAAATGCTGCTCGCAGATCACCACGTCGAAGGTACGGAACTCCAGCTGCCGACGCGCGTCGGCGATGCGCGAGGCCTGTTGCACCTGGCGCATGCCCAGATCGCGCAGTTGCGACACGAGAATGGATCGCGACACCGGGTTGCCATCGACCACCAGGGCCGTACCGTCTCGCAAGTCGTTTTTGAGTTTGCTCATGGGGAGGGTTGAGCACCTTGTTGTGGCGGAGACCACAACAATGTAACCACCCTCGCGCGCCAAGACAATCGGGCAAAGGGCAGGGAGTGCGTTCAGCGGTGGCGCGGGTCCAGCGCGTCGCGCAGGCCGTCGCCCAGCAGGTTGAAGGCCAGCACCAGCAGAAAGATGGCCAGGCCGGGCCAGATCGCCATCCAGGGCGCGTTGTCCATGAAGTTCTTGGCGGTGTTGAGCATGCTGCCCCAGCTCGGCTCGGGTGGTTGCTGGCCCAGGCCCAGGAAGGACAGGCTGGCCTCGGCGATGATGGCGCTGGCAATCGTCAGCGTGGACTGCACGATGACCGGCGCGGTGATGTTGGGCAGGATGTGGAAGGTGGCGATGCGCAGTGGTGAACAGCCCACGGCGCGCGCGGCTTCGATGTAGTCCTCGACCTGGATGTTGATGACCTGCGCCCGCGTGAGGCGCACAAAAATGGGCGCGGCCGACACGCCGATGGCGATCATGGCGTTGCTCAGGCTGGGTCCCAGAAAAGCCGCCAGCGCGATGGCCATGATGAGAAAGGGGCAGGCGAGAAAGGCGTCGGTGATGCGCGAGATCAGCATGTCCACCCAGCCGCCGAAGAAGCCTGCGGCCATGCCTACGCTCACGCCCACGATCAGCGCAATCGCCACCGACACCACGCCGGCCAGCAGCGAGGCCCGGGTGCCCCAGACCACACGCGAAAACACGTCGCGGCCCAGCTCGTCGGTGCCGAACCAGAACTCGGCCGTGGGCGCTTTGCGTATGGCACTCCAGCTCGCTGCAATGGGGTCGTGTGTGGCGAGCCAGGGTGCGAGCAGGGCCATGGCCACAAAACACAGCACCACCATCAGGCCGAACATGCCCACGCGGTTGCGGCGCAGTTTGCGCCAGGCACGCAGCCAGGGGCCGGCTTCAGACGCTGGCGCACGTGGAACGGTCAGGGTGGTGCTCATGGGACAGGTGATGGGTCAGTGACGCAGGCGCGGGTTGAACACGAAGTAAGCCATGTCGGCCAGCAGGTTGAGCAGGATGTAGGTGGTGGCCGTGACCAGCACCACGCCCTGCACCACGGCGTAGTCGCGGTTGAACACGGCATCGATGATGAGCTTGCCAAAACCGGGGATGGTGAAGACCTGCTCGGTCAGCACCGCGCCCGAGAGCAGCGTGCCCAGCTCCAGCGCGCCCAGGGTGATGACAGGCGTGAGTGCGTTGCGCAACGCGTGTTTGATCACCACCACCCGCTCGCGCAAGCCCTTGGCGCGGGCGGTGCGCACGTAGTCGGTGGCCAGCACCTGCAGCATGGAGCTGCGGGTGTGGCGCATCAACACCGCTGCGATGCCGTTGCCCAGCACAAAGGCCGGCATGATCATGGCGGCCAGGTTCTCGCCCAGGTGCTCGAACGGACTGATGTAGCCCGAGGCCGGCAGCCAACCCAGCTCGACCGAAAACAACAGGATCAGCATGATGCCGAGCCAGAAGTTGGGCATGGAGATGCCGGTCAGCGCAAACACCCGCGCCCCGTGGTCGATCAGGGTGTCGCGTTTGACGGCGGACAGGATGCCCGAGGGCAGGCTGATGCACAGCGCGATCAGCATGCTCATGAAGGCCAGCTGCACCGTGACCGGCAGCTTTTGCAGGATCAGCTCCAGCACCGGCTGCCCAGTGCGGGCCGACTCGCCCAGGTTGCCCTGCAACACACCGCCGATCCAGTGGCCGTACTGCACCGGCAGCGGTTTGTCCAGGTGCATCTTCTCGCGCAATTGCGCGATCAGCTCGGGGTTCTGGTCTTCACCGGCCAGGATCTGGGCCGGGTCGCCCGGCAGCAACTGCTGCAGGCCGAAGATGAGCATGGAGACGAACAGCAGCGTGGGCAGCAGGCTGACCAGGCGGCGGAGGAAATACGCAAACATCGTTCGGACCTGCGGCGGTGGTGCGGCGGGGGATCAGTTCATTTTCAGACCGGTGACGCGCAGCAGACCGTCCGGCACCTCACGCACACCCGACAGCTTGGCGTTGTAGGCCCACAGCCAGTTGCGGTGGTAGAGGTAGAGGATGGGGTTGTCGGTCTGCGCGAACTTGTTGACCTGCTCGTAGGCTTTGAGGCGGTCGGCCACACTCTGTTTGCTGCGGGCTTCGTTGAGCAGCGCATCGACCTCGGGTTTGCAGTAGCCCGAGTAGTTCAGCGGCTGCTTGCAGGCCAGGAAGCTGTAGACGTTGCCGTCCGGGTCGGCACGGCCGCTCCAGGCCAGCACGTAGGCGTCGAACTCGCCCTTGTCGGCCAGGTTGAGCGAGGTGGCGAATTCGGTCGACTGGATCTTGACGTCGAAACCCGCCTCCTTGGACATGGCCTGCACCACCTGCGCGATCTTCTGCGCGTCCGAGGTGGTCGGCGCCATCAGCGTGAAACTCGGGTTGGGGACGCCGGCCTCCTTCAGCAAGGCCTTGGCCTTGGCCACGTCGCGTTTGGGCACGGGGTTGGCCTTGCTGTAGAAGTTGCTGCTCGGCGGCACCCACTGGTTGCCGGCCACGGCCTCACCGTCCATCACCACCTGCACGATGCCCTGGCGGTCCAGCGACAGCTCGAAGGCCTCGCGCACGCGGTTGTCCTTGCCCAGCGGGTTGGCCTGCGCACGGTCGCTTTTGGCGAGGTTGATGGTGATGCCCTGGTAGCCGATCTCGGTGATCTTGCTGACCTTGAAACGCGGCTCGGTGGCCAGCTTGGCGATGTCGCTGGAAGCCACCCGCTCGATGAAGTCGAGCTGGCTCGAACGCAGGTTGGCCAGGCGCACGGTGGCGTCGGGGATGGGCGTGTAGACGATGCGGTTGAAGTGCACCGCGTCCTTGTTCCAGTAGTTGGCGTACTTCTCGAACACGATGCGGTCTTGCGCCACCCGCTCGACAAACTTGAACGGGCCGGAGCACACCGGCGCGGCCGCAAAGTTGGCGCCTGCCTGCGCGGCCTTGGGCGAGACCATCATGCCGGCGCGGTCGGCCAGGGCGGCCAGCAGCGGCGAAAACGGCGCGTTCAGGTTCAGGCGCACGGTGGTCGGGTCGATCACGTCCACGCTGGTCACGGGGCGCAGTTCGCCGCTGCGGTTGGAGCCCTGCAGGGTCTTGTGGCGCTCGATGTTGAACTTCACCGCAGCGGCGTCGAATTTCTCGCCGTCGTGGAAAGTGACGTCGTTGCGCAGCTTCATGGTCAACGCCTTGCCGTCGGCCGACCAGGTGTAGCTGGTGGCGAGCTGGGGCACGATGTTGAGCTTTTCATCGACGTCGATGAGCTTGTCGCACAGGGCAGAAAACACGATGCGGCCAACGAAGGTGCGGGCCAGTGTGGGGTCCAGCATGTCGGGGTCTTCGGCCAGGCCCACGCGCAGCGTCTGCGCCTGACCGATCAGCGGAACCAGGGACAGCAGGGCGGCGCCGGCAACTGCTCGGGTACGGATTTTCATGGGTGGGTCTCCAAGAAGGAACTCAGGCTGGGGAAGGGTCAGCCCGCCAGGGCTGAAGGAACGGAAAACGCGGCTTGCAGGCGCTCCAGCCGCTGGCGACCAGGTTGGTTGGCCCAGGCCTTGGCGTGCGCCTGCGCAGGCGCTGGCAAGGGAAAGTGACATGCCACCGCATGGCCGCCATCGCCTTGCAGCGGCGGCACCTGCTGCGCGCACAGCGGCTGGGCGTAGGGGCAGCGGGTGTGCAGGTGGCAGCCGCTGGGCGGGTTCATGGGGCTGGGCACGTCGCCGCCGAGCAGCTTGCGCTCGCGACGCAGGCCGGGCGCGGGCAGCGGGATGGCCTGCAGCAGCGCCTCGGTGTAGGGGTGGCGCGGCGCGCTGAACACCTGGTGTTTGTCGCCGATCTCGACCACCCGGCCCAGGTACATCACCGCCACGCGGGTGGCGATGTGTTTGACCACCGCCAGGTCGTGTGCGATGAACACATAGGACAGGCCAAACTGGCGCTGCAGGTCTTGCAAGAGGTTGATGACCTGGGCCTGCACCGAGACGTCGAGCGCCGACACCGCCTCGTCGCAGACGATGAGCTTGGGCTCCACCGCCAGCGCACGCGCGATGCCGATGCGCTGGCGCTGGCCGCCCGAAAACTCGTGGGGATAGCGCTGCGCAAACTCGGGCCGCAAGCCCACCAGCCGCAGCAGTTCGGCCACCCGCGCTGCCTCGGCGCCCCGGTGCAGGCCATGCACCTTGAGCGGTTCGCTCAGGGTTTGCGCAATCGTCATGCGCGGGTTGAGCGAGGCGTAGGGGTCCTGGAAGATGAGCTGGAGGTCGCGCCGCTTGGCGCGCATGGCCTGGGTGCCCAGCGCCATCAGGTCGGCACCTTCCATGGCAATGTGACCGCTGGTGGGTTCGATCAGGCGCAGCAGCAACCGGCCCAGGGTGGACTTGCCACAACCCGACTCGCCCACCACACCCAGGGTTTCGCCCACCTGCAGGTCCAGATCCACCCCATCGACCGCGCGCACCTGCGCGCTCACACGGTTGAGCAAGCCCTTGCGCACCGGGAAATGTTTGACCAGGCCACGCGCCTGCAACAGCACGGTCATGCCGGCACCTCGTCTGCTTGGGGCTGACACAACACCGACGGGTCCAGCGGCGCCTTGATGCAGGCCGACCAGTGTTCCGTGCCCAGGTCGCCCAGTTCCCGCAGGGCGGGCAACGCGCTGCGGCAGTCCGCGTCGGCAAACGGGCAGCGGTCGGCAAAGGCGCAACCGGGTGGGCGCTGCGTGGGCGGCGGCACCTGGCCGTCGATGGAAGCCAGGCGCTCGCGCTCCACGTCCAGGCGCGGGATGGAGCCCAGCAGGCCCACGGTGTAGGGGTGTTGCGGCTGGTCGAACAAGGCCGCCACCGGGGCGCGTTCGACAATGCGCCCGGCGTACATCACCACCACCTCGTCGGCCACCTCGGCCACCACCCCCAGGTCGTGGGTGATGAGCACGATGGCGGTGCCGGTTTCCTGCTGCAGCGTGCGCATGAGTTCGAGGATTTGCGCCTGTATGGTCACGTCCAGCGCGGTGGTGGGCTCGTCGGCAATCAGCAGGCGCGGGTCGTTGGCCAGGCCCATGGCAATCATCACGCGCTGGCGCATGCCGCCGCTGAGTTTGTGCGGGTACTCGTCGAGCCGCTGCTCGGGCGCGGGAATGCGCACCTTGCGCAGCATCTCGATGGCACGTTCGCGAGCCTGGGCAGGCGACAGGCCGCGGTGGCGCACCAGCCCTTCCATGATCTGATCGCCCACGGTGAAGGCCGGGTTGAGCGAGGTCATGGGCTCCTGAAAAATCATGGCCATGCCATTGCCGCGCAGGTCTTGCAGTTCGCGCTCGGGCATGTCCGCCAGTTCGCGTCCTTCAAAACGGATGGAGCCGGCCGCGATGCGCCCGTGTGGCTTGGGCAGCAGGCCCATGATGGACAGCGAGGTGACACTTTTGCCGCAACCCGATTCACCGACGATGGCCAGCGTTTGCCCGGCGTGCACGGTGAAACCCACGTCTTCGAGCACGGCCACGTCACCGTCGTCGGTGGCAAACACGGTGCGCAGGCCGCGCACTTCCAGCAGGGGCGTGCTCATGGTTTTTGCTGCGCGTGAAAGCGCTCGATGTGGGCTTCGATCAGCGGGCGTTCGATGACGCCACTGGGCCGGCCGCGGCCCGGCAGGCATTCGACAAACGGGTAGAAGCGCTCCTGGCTTTTTTCATACAGGCGGCGCAGTTCGATGAAGGGCTCCGCGTGGTCGTCCACCCGCAGGTCCAGCGAGAGGTAGTCCTCGTCGCGCTGCACCCGCAGGGCGGCCGACTGCTTGCCGCGTTTGTCGCCACCTGCGGCCTCGCCGGCATCGAGCGCGGCCAGCAGGCGTTCGGCCATGGGCCGGCCTTCCGTGGCCAGATAGGCCTCGGCGCTGGCCTCGATCACGCGCGGGCCGGCCAGCATGTTGCCGGCCACACTCAAACCTTCGAGCACCAGGTGGCCACACCAGTCCACACAGGCCGCGCCGGTGTGGGCCGCGCCCGGCCCGCTGGCCGGCAGCAGGTGCACCTGGCGCTGGTCGCGCCCGGCGTCGGCCGCCAGCAGGGTGGTGATGGTGTCGGCTGCGCTGTAGCCGCGTGCCATGGCGTCCATGCCGGCAGGGCCGTAGAGCGGGTTCATGAGCGCCTGGGTGGACAGGGCGCCCACACCACGGCGGCTGTGCACACACAGCGCACCCACGGCAAAAAAACGGCTGGCGATGGCCACGCCGAAATGGCCGTGTTCGTCGCGGGCCAGGATGGACCAGGTCATGGCAACACCTTTGTTGGGGCAGTCAAGTCATCACCCCGTAGAACATGCGCGCCGACGTCAGCGCCAGAAACAAGGCAAACCACTGGCGCAGGCGGCGCGCGTCAGTGGCCTGGGCCAACCGGGCACCCCAACCCGTGCTCATCAGCGTGGCCGGCACGATGAGCGCAAAACCCAACAGGTTGATGTAGCCCAGCGATCCCGGCGGGCGCAAAGGCACGCCCAGCCCGTTGTAGAAAAAGGCCGCCGCACCTGGCAGGCTGATCACCATGCCCAACGCCGCACCGGTGCCCACGGCCACGTGCATGGGCACACGCAAGGCGTTGAGTGTGGGCACGCTCAAGGTGCCGCCGCCAATGCCCATGAGGGTGGACAGGCCACCGATGGACAGGCCCAGGACCGAGGTGCCGGCCGTGCCGGGCAGGCCATCGCGCAGGGCAAAGTCGTCGCGTTTGAAGGCCATGTTGAGCGCCACCAGCAGCGCCACACAGGCAAACACCAAGGTCAGCACGCCGCCACTCACCCGGCCCGACAAGGCGGCGCCCAAGGCCACGCCCAGCACCACCCCGGGCAAGAGGCGACGCAGGATGTCTTTGTTGAGGTTGCCGCGCTGGTGATGCGCACGCGCCGACATGATGGAGGTGGGCACGATGGTGGCCAGCGAGGTGCCTACCGCCACGTGCATGCGCACCGCTTCGTCCACCCCCAGCAAGGTGAACACGTGGTAGAGCACCGGCACGATGACGATGCCGCCGCCCACGCCCAGCAGGCCCGCGAGCACACCGGCCACCAGGCCCGTGAGCACCAGACTGGTGGCCAGGGCCAGCAGCCACAGGGCGCTGTGCCCTTGCAGCAGGCTGTCCATCAGCAGGGGGCCGCAGCGGCCAGGGGCAGCGCGGGCGGTGTGGGGAGGTTCATGGCAAATGGGTTCATGTCGGCACAAGCATAGCAACGGCATGCGTTTGTATGCGTTTCGTCAGACACTTTGCAAGCCCTGTGCCAAGCGAACGTTTTTTCGCAAGGCATTGATTTATAAAGAAATTTTTGAAGCAAAAAAGTGACCTGGACGCCGTGTCGAATCATCGATTTCAGGGAATCAGGCCTGTTTTGACCAAACAAATGGACATGATTGGCCAAAAATGCATCCATTCGTCAGCATGACAAGCGCAAAAGGAAGGTGAAAACCGACCGGACCGCCTTGACCGGACACACCTAGGGAAAGCACCGATGCGGTGCGGCATGCACCAGGGCGGTTGCCCCTGGTTTACAGGCGGGCGCCGCCGCGCCGGTGTTTGACGCGGGTCATCAGCGTCTTGCAATCCACCGACAGGATCTCGGGCCGGTTGAAGATGTGCTCCCGCACGAAGCGGTCGAAACTTTCGTAGTTGTCGGTGAGCGTGTGGATGTGCAGGCTTTGCAGGTCGCTCATGATGTAGAGGCTGACGACCTCGGGGCAGTCGGCCAGCTCTTGCGACAGCGACTCCATCGCCGCCGGCGCCACCCGCAAATCGATGAAGGTGGAGATCACCTTGCCCAGCTTTTCGGGGTTGATGACGGCGCTGAACAGCTCGATCACACCACTGTCTACCAGCGCCTGCACGCGGGTGCGCGCGTGGGCCCGCGAGATGCCGAGCTGGCGCGCGATGTCGGCAAACGAGGCACGGCCGTCCTTGACCAGGATGTTGATGAGGGCAGCGTCGGTCTTGTTCATGGCGGCTGGGGTGGGCTGGGCAGACAACGCACCCAGCATACCCGCCCGGCGGGCGCTGGCTAGGTGGCCGGCAGCAAAGCCGCCAGGCCGCCCTCGGGCTCGAAGCGGCCGTTGCGCTGCACCAGGCGCGTGGGGCCCCGCCACACCGGCTGGCGCACGCTGTGGCGCACATCACCGGGGTAGCAGATCACGCGCACGCCGTCCTGGTCGTGGGGTTCGGGCAACACCAGCGGCGGGCCACGCCGGCGGGCCGTCGCCAGCACCTGGTCCACGTCGGGCAGCTGGGCCAGTTCCACCAGACACATGATCTGCGGCGGTGCCAGGTCGATGCCACCGTCCCAGAAGCGGCCCAGGGCCTCGCGTGGCGTCAGCCAGACCGCTTCGGTGGCCTCGTGTTCGTCGTGCCGGGCGTGCTGGCCGGCCAGCGCGCGGGCAACAAAAAAGCGGGTGTCGAAGCGCCGCCGCGCCACCGACGCCAGGCGCGGCGTGATCCAGCGCGACCAGGGCAGCAGGCTGGCCGTGGGCGCGCGCAAGGCCATCTGCTGCAAACAGGCCGCCAGCGATTCGCCCGCAGCCAGACGCTGGCGCAGCGCGCCCAGGGCCGCGTCGCTCAGCGGCACGCCGGGCAACAGGCCACATTCCTCCACCGTCTCGCGCAGGGCCGCGAGGTACAGGCCCACCGCCGTGTCGGCCGGGGTATCGGGCTCGGCCAGTTCGGCCTGCAACTGGGCGGGCGGGCGGTCCAGCCCGTCGGGTGTGGCCCCCAGGTCCTGCGGGTCGAGCTTGCCGCCCGGGAACACGTACACACCGCCCAGATCGGTCGAATCGCCATGGCGGCGCATCATCAGCACCTCCAGCCCGGCCGGGGCATCGCGCAGCAGCATGACGGTGGCGGACGGCAGCGGCGCGCTGTCCAGAGCGGTGAGGTGGATGTCGAGGGCCATGCCCCGATTGTGGACCGGCTTCTTGTGCCGGTTCAGCCGCCGAAGGCCTTGCGGCTGGCGGCGCCGCGCTCGAAGCGGCGGGCGATGTTGCCGCAGACCAGGTCGCACAAGGCGTACACCGAGTCGTCGGCGATGCGGTAGTAGACGCTGGTGCCGCGCCCCTCGCGGGCCACCAGGCCCTGCTGCATCAGCACCGCCAGGTGGCGCGAGATGTTGGCCGCCGTGAAGCCACACAGCTGGGCCAACTCGCCCACGTTGCGCTCCCCCTGGCGCAGCCAGTTGAGGATTTGCAGGCGCGTGGGTTCAGACAAAGCCTGAAAGTAAGTCGCCACTTCACTCACTGCCTCAGCGGGCATGTGCGCCATCGCGGGCGTGCACTCAGGGGTGTGGGCAGTGGTTGTCATGGGCGGGCTTTCCAAGCCTTGCAAGCGGCTCGGGTTTCATTGTATCATTGCGCAATTAATCAATCAATTAAATATTGATGTTCGGATTGCTGGCGTCCCCCCCACGCCCACTCGGAGCCCCTTCATGCACACACACAAGCCCCTGATTTCTGCGCTGCTGCTGGCCTTTGGCGGCCTGCTGACGCCCGCCCTGGCCTTGGCGGCCGACCTGGCCACCGCCCCTGTCACCACCCAAGGCGGCGCGGGCGCGGCTGTGTCCCTGAACGCGGTGGTCGAGGCGGTGCGCCAGACCACGCTGTCGGCCCAGGTGCCGGGCGCCATCGTGGCGCTGCGCGTCAAGGTGGGCGACACGGTCAAGGCCGGGCAGGAGCTGCTGCGCATCGACGCCCGCGCCGCCCAGCAGAACGTGGCCGGCAGCGCCGCGCAGGTGGAGGCCGCGCAGGCTTCGCTCAACGTGGCCGCCACCGAGTACGAGCGCCAGAAACAGTTGTTTGCCAAGAACTACATCAGTCAGGGCGCGCTGGACCGCGCCGAGGCCCAGCACCGCGCCGCCCAAGCGCAGGTGAACGCGCTGCAGGCACAGACGCGCGCAGCACAAACCCAGTCCGGTTTCTTCGTGCTCAACGCGCCCTACGGCGGCGTGGTGAGCGAGGTGCCGGTGACGCTGGGCGACATGGCCATGCCGGGGCGCCCGCTGATCACCCTGCACGACCCCAGCGCCCTGCGCGTCACGGCCGCCGTGCCCCAGACGCTGCTCGCCGGCCTGAACCCGCAGGGCGTGCGCTTTGAGGTGCCGGGCCTCAGCGGCCTCCAAGGCCCGCAGGCCGCCACCCAGGTGCAGTTGCTGCCCACGGTGGACGCCGCCACCCACACGGCCCAGCTGCGCGTGGCGCTGCCGGCCAACCTGCCAGGCGCGGCACCCGGCATGTTCGCCCGCGTGTGGCTGCCGGCCAGCGGCGGCGCGGCCCAGACACAGCGCCTGTTTGTGCCCGCCAGCGCCGTGGTACGCCGCGGCGAGCTGAGCGCCGTCTACGTGGTGGACGACAAAGGCGCGCCGCGCCTGCGCCAGGTGCGCCTGGGCACCCCCAGCGGCGAGCGCGTGGAAGTGCTCAGCGGCGTGGGTGCCGGCGACAAAGTCGCCACCGACCCCCAAACCGCCGCGCGCGCCCGCTGAAAAGGACAACGCGATGAGCACCCCACAAACCATGGGCATCTCGGGCCGCATCGCGGCCC
>CAYUAH010000052.1:0-15827 GCA_964442375.1 uncultured Hydrogenophaga sp.
GCAGCGGGATGAGGTGCGTGTCGGCGCTGCGCTGGAAGTCGGCCGCGATGCGGGCGATGGCGTCTGGGACCCAGGTGTTCATGTGTGTGTCTCTTCGAGGGAAGCAGCGGTTTTACCAGTCTTCGCGCACCGCGCGCACCACATCGCTGCCAGCGGCCGCGCGCGCGGCCAGCCAGGCGGTGAGGGTGCCGCTGGCCACCACGGCGGCGCACAGCACCAGCAGGCGCGGCCAGGGCAGGGCCAGGTCCATGGTCCAGTGAAAACTCTGCGGGTTGACCACGTGGACGAGGATGAGGCTGATGCCCAGGCCCAGCGCCAGCCCGGCCATCGTGCCCAGGGCGGTCCACACCAAACCCTCTGCGGCCACCAGGCGCAGCACCTGCTGCTGGGTGAGGCCCAGGTGGGCCAGCAGGCCAAACTCGCGCCGGCGCGCCAGCACCTGGGCGCTGAAGCTGGCCGCCACGCCGAACAGGCCGATGGTGATGGCCACCGCCTGCAGCCAGTAGGTGACGGCAAAGCTGCGGTCGAAAATGCGCAGCGACCGCGCGCGTATCGCTTCGGCGGAAGCGATCTCGATCAGGTCCTGGCCACCGCTGTGGGCTTGGAGCGACTCGCGCACGGCCTGCTGCACGGCATCGACATCGGCCTGGGCTTGCAGGTAGAGCGCCAGGTCGTTCACGCGGCTGTCGCCGCTGAGGCGCTGCAGGTCGCGCAACTCCATCACCAGCGAGCCGTGCTGGCGGGCGTAGTCGCGCCACACCCCGCTGACGAAGAAAGGCGGCGCCTGCGGGAAGGCGCTGCCCAGCGGCGCAAACACCTGCCCAGGCTGCGCGCCATACAAGGCCACCATCGCCTCGCTCACGTGGATCGCGATGTGACCGGACGGCGTGGCCAGCGGCGCTTGCAGCAAGGGCAGCTCACGCGCCGGGTCGCTCAGTGCGCGGCCCACCACCACCACGGGCGGGCGGCTGCCGTCCAGTTGCACGGGCAGCACGCGCAGGCCTTGCACGGCCGCCACACCCGGCACCTGGCGGATGGCGTCCACCGCCGCCGGCTCGAAAAACACCGTGTCGCCCGCGCCGCTGCTCTGGGCCGTGCGCACATACAACGGTGCGGGCAACACCACGTCCAGCCACTGCGTGACCGAATCGCGGAAGCTGGCCACCATCACCGTGAGCGCCACCGACAGCGCCAGGCTGGCCACCACGCCGCCGGTGGCCACGGCCGCCACCTCGGGCAGGCGGCGGGCGCGTTCCAGTGCCAGCAAGGGCAGGGCGCGTTGCGCGGCCCAGGGGGCCAGCGTGTGCAGCCCCCCGCGTGCAAGGCCCGGCAGCACCGCGATCCCGCCCAGCAGCAACAGCCCCACGGCCGCGTAGGCCGCCAGCGGCACGCCACCCAGCGGGGGCAGTGCCGCCAGGCCAGCGGCCAGGGCCAGCAGCAAGCCGCCGCCCAGCAGCCCGTGGCGCGCGCGCGGCGCGGCGGCCGTCAGACCCTTGAGCGCCACGGCCGGTGCCAGCCGCCGCACCGCCTGCGCCGGCCACCAGCCGCCCAGGCCGGCCGCCGCCACGCCCAGCAGGCCGTAGGCCAGCAGGGCGCCGGGCGACCAGTGCAGCGCGGGCGACTGCTTGCCAAAGTAACCGCCGCCCAGGTCGCCCCCCAGCACCTGCAGCGCCAGCGCGGCCAGGCCCGCGCCCAGGGCCAGGCCCAGCACGCTGCCCACCGCGCCGAGCAGCAGCGACTCCGCAAGCACCAGGCGCTGGCGCTGTGCCGCGCCCATGCCCAACACACCCAGCAGCGCAAACTGCGGCTGGCGTTTGGCCACGCCCAGGCTCAGCACCGAATAGACCAGGAAGGCGCCGGTGAACAAGGCCACCAGGGCCAGCACGGTGAGGTTGACGCGGTAGGCGCGCGACAGGCGGTCCAGGCGCTCGTCGGCGGCTTCGGGGGTTTGCCAGACCACGCTGTCGCCCAGCGCCAGGGCGCGCTGGAGCGTGGGCACGTCGGTGCCGGGGCGCAAGCGCAGGTCGATGGCGCTGAGCTGGCCCAGGCGGTCAAATCGCTCTTGCGCCGCCGCCACGTCCATCACCAGCAGCGGCGCGCCCGGCGCGGCCACGCTGCCGGCCACCCGCAGGGCTTGCAGGGTCAGGCCTTGTTGCACCTGCAGTTCAAGGCCGACCAGCGTCTGGCGTGCGGCGGGATTGAGGAACACCGCATCGGGCGCGAACAGGTCCAGCCGCCCGGTGGCCGCATCGGGCCGGGCCACCAGGGCGGGGTTGATCCGGCCCACGGTCAGCGCGTCCACGCCCAGCACGCGCACCGGCACACGCTCGCTGGCAGGGCCGAGCGCGTAGGTCGCCAACTCCAGCAGCGGGCTGGCCACCTGCACCTGCGGGTGCGCCGCCACGCGGTCGAGCAGGGTGTCGGGCAGTGCGCCGCTGCGCGCGCGCAGCGACACATCGGGCCGGCCACTCACCGCCTGGGTGGCGGCGCCAAATTCGGCCAGCGCCGAAGCGTTGATCAGGTGCACCGCATAGGCCAGCGCCACGCCCAGCATCACGGCCAGCACCGCCACGGCGGTGCGCCAGGGGTGGTGGGTGATTTCCTGCCAGGAAAAGGTCTTGAGCAAAGGCCACATGGGCGGGAGCTTACCCGCGCCCCTAAAATCGGGGCTTCACCGGGGGTGCCGGGCGGCCTGAACAGGCGGCGCCGGCTGAGAGAGTCCCCATACCTGATCTGGGTCGTGCCAGCGTAGGGAGTGTGACGGCGCCGTGTTGCACAGCGCGTGTTGCGCCCACGCCCATTGCCCGTTCGCCGTTGTCCGTGTTCAAGGGGATGGGTTTGATTCCACGCCGAACGTTTTCCATGGCCACCCTGGCCGCGCTGGCCAGCACACCGTCGGCCCGCGCCGCCTCGCCCGAGCTGCGCGTGCTCACACACAGCTCCTTCAACCTGCCCAAGCCGCTGCTGGCCGAATTCGAGCGCAGCGCGGGTGTGCGCCTGCAACTCGTGAAAGGCGGCGACGCCGGCGAGATGCTCAACAAGCTCATCCTCACCCGCGCCAAGCCGATTGCCGATGTGGTGTTTGGCATCGACAACGCGTTGTGGCACAAGGCCCATGCGGCCAACGTGCTCGATGCCTATGATGGCCCGGCCGCGCGCCGGCCCAGCGTGGCCGAGGTGGGCGCGGGCGTGGTGCCCGTCACCTACGGCTTCGTCAACCTCAACGCCGACAAGGCCTGGCTGGCGCGCGAAAAACGCAGTGCCCCTACGACCCTGATGGACCTGACCCGCCCCGAGTGGGCCGGCAAGCTGGTCGTGCCCCACCCCGCCACGTCCAGCCCCGGCCTGGCCTTCTTGCTGGCCATGGTGGGGGGCTTGGGCGAAGAAGCCGCTTTCGCCTGGTGGGCGCAGATGCGTGCCAATGGCCTCAAGGTGGTGAAAGGCTGGAGCGAGGCCTACTACACCGAGTTCAGCCGCAACGGCGGCAGCCGCCCGCTGGTGGTGAGCTACGCCAGCAGCCCGGCGGCCGAGGTGTTCTACAGCAAGGAAAAAATCACCGAGCCGCCCACGCTCAACCTGCTGCTCAAGGGCGGGGTGTTCCGCCAGGTGGAGGGCGTGGCCCTGGTGCGCGGCGGCGGCCAGCGCGCGGCGGCCGGCCAGTTCATCGAGTTCCTGCGCAGCCCGCCGGTGCAGCAGGCGCTGCAGACCGAGATGTGGATGCTGCCCGCCGACAAGGGCGCGGCGCCTGTGGCGGCCTTGGCCGGCGTGCCCACGCCAACGGCGGTGGACAACCCGAGCGCTGACACCGTGGCCGCACACAGCGGCCAATGGGTCACGCGCTGGACGCGCACGGTCCTCAAGTGACAGCCTCTCCGGCACGCTGGCTCTGGCTGCTGCCGGCCACCTTTCTGGTGGGCCTGCTGCTGGCCCCCCTGGCGCGCCTGCTGATCGAAGGCGGTGCCACCGGTTGGGCCGACTGGGCCTGGTGGCGCGACGACCACCTGCGCTGGCGCATGGGTTGGTCGGTGCTGCAAGCCAGCGCCACCTGTGTCCTGGTGCTGGTGCTGGGCCTGCCCGTGGCCTGGGTGCTGGCGCGGGTGGAGTTTGCCGGCCGCCGCTGGGTGCTGCGCGTGCTCATGCTGCCTTTTGTGGTGCCCACCCTGGTGGCGGCCATGGGCGTGCTGGCCCTGCTGGGACCACGCGGCTGGGCCGGGCAGCTGGGCTGGGACTTGGAAGAGACGCCTTGGCTGCTGCTCTACGGCAACCTGTTCTTCAACCTCTGTGTGCTGGTGCGCAGCGCCACCGAGGCGCTTGAGCGTGTGAGCGCGCAGCGCCTTGCCGCTGCGCGCACCCTGGGCGCCACGCCCTGGCGCGCTTTCTGGCGCATCGAGTGGCCCGCCATCGCGCCCGCCGTGGGTGCGGCGCTGTGCCTGGTCTTTCTCTACTGCTTCGCCGGTTTTGGCCTGGCCCTGGTGCTGGGTGGCCAGCGCTACGCCACGGTGGAGGTGGAGATCTACACCCTGGTGGCGCACGAGCTGCAACTGGCGCAGGCCGGCACGCTTGCGCTGTGGACGCTGGGCGGCATGTCGGCGGTCGCGTTGATTTACGTCGCCGTGTCGCGCCACCTGGCCGCGCCCGAGCGTGCCGACCGCGTGCCGCGCCTGCCCCTGCGCGGTGCCGCCTTGCGGGCGGCCGTGGCCGGCGCTCTGGGCCTGCTGGCCCTGGTGTGTGGTGCGCCGCTGTTGGCCTTGTGGGTCAAGGCCTGGGCGGCCGGTTGGAGCGCCTGGGCCGTGTGGACCGAGCCCGACACCCTGGCCGCCCTGGGCAACACCCTGCGTTTCAGCGGCGCGGCCCTGGTGCTGGCCACCACGCTGGGCCTGCTGCACGCCTTCACCCTGCGCCGCGCCCTGTGGTGGCGTGGCGCCGTGTACGTGCCGCTGGTGGTGTCGCCCGTGACGGTGGCCTTTGGCCTGCTGCTGCTCTACCCCCAATGGACGGCCAGCCTCGCGCTGCTGGTGGCCGCCTACGCGCTGCTGGCCTACCCTTTCGTGGCTCAGGCCCTCACGGGCGCGCTCGACCAGCAACCCGCCCACCTGCAACAGGCCGCGCGCTCGCTGGGCGCAACGCCCGCGCGCGCGTGGTGGCGCGTCACCGTGCCGCTGGTGGCACCTGCGCTGCGCCGGGGCATGGGCTTTGCGGCGGCCACCATGCTGGGTGAATTTGCCGTGTCCTTGTTCCTCTCCAGGCCCGAGTGGACCACCCTCACCACCCTCATTTACCAGCGCCTTGGGCGCCCTGGCGCGGCCAACCTCGACGCCGCCCTGGTGCTGGCCTGTGGCCTCATGGCGCTGGCGCTGCTGGTGTTTGTCTGCCTGGAAAATCCCAAAGACACCCATGCTTGAGCTTGACCACATCACCCAGCACTACGACGGACGCCCCCTGGCGCAGGATGTGAGCCTGCGCGTGGCACCCGGCCAGACCGTGGCCCTGCTCGGCGCCTCCGGCAGCGGCAAAAGCACGCTGCTCAAAATCGTGGCCGGCCTGCAAACACCCGAGGCTGGCCGCGTGCTGTGGGCTGGGCAAGACCTCGCCACCGTGCCACCCGAGCGGCGCGGCTTCGCCCTCATGTTCCAGGACTTCGCGCTGTTCCCGCACCTCGACGTGCGCGACAACGTCGCCTTCGGCCTCATCGAACAACGGCAACCCAAAGCCCAGGCCCGCGCCGACGCCGAGGCCCTGCTGCAGCGCTTTGGCCTGGCCGCGCAGGCGCGGCAAAAGGTGTGGACGCTTTCGGGTGGTGAACAACAGCGCGTGGCCCTGGCCCGCGCCCTCATCACCCGCCCCCGCGCCCTGCTGCTGGACGAACCTTTCAGCGCCCTCGACGCCGATTTGCGCCAGCAGTTGCGCGAGGAGTTTTCCAAGAGGATTGCCGAGAGTGGCATGGCCTGCCTGCTGGTGACCCATGACGAAGCCGAGGCGCGGGCCATGGCCCAGACGGCCTGGCGGCTCAGCGCGGGGCGGCTGGTGGCGCTTTGGTAGGGTGTCCTGGGCGCCTATTTTTTTGTCGCCCGTGTCATCAGGTAGTGCTGGCGGATCATGTTGTTTTCAAAGTGGCGGGCAACAAAGCCGTCGAGTTCTGCCCTGAAGGCTGCCAGTTTGGCCGGCTCGTCCTTCAAGGTGGCCACCAGCTTGACCACCGGGCCCAGCGTTTCCTCTATGCCTTTGCGGTAGTGCTGCGGACTGAGCGCCGGAAACACCATGACCGAGCGGTCGAACACGATGTCCGTCACCACATCGCCCAGCCGCTGGCGGATGATGCCGGGATCGCCCCATTGCGGCGGCGGGGCCGCGCCAGGCGGCGGCGGGACGAACTTGCCGACCAGCGCGAACATTTGGCCCACATAGTGTTCCGGCGGCCAGGTGGAAAACGCGACCGTGCCACCCGGCTTGAGCACGCGCAGCATTTCGGCGATGGCAAGCTCCGGCCTGGGCGCGAACATGTGCCCGAACTGGCTGGTCACCACATCGAAGCTCGCGTTCTCGTAGGGCAGCGCCTCGACGTCGCCCTCCATGAATTCAATCGCGACGCCGGCCAGCGCCGCATGCCGCTTGCCGTGTTCGATCAGCGCGGGCGACAGGTCGAGCGCGCTGACGGTGGCGCCGGCGCGTGCGGCGGTCAGGGCCACCACGCCGGTGCCGCAGCCCACGTCAAGCACCCACTGCCCCGCGCGTATGCGTGCGTGTTTGACGAGTTCTGCCGCAGTGGCCGTGGTGACGGCTTCCAGCGGAGCGAAGAGCGACCATCCTTCACGCTGGACGGCCTTGAGCTGGGCAAACGGATCGTCTGACACGGCGAGCTCCTTCCTCGATCGGTGATCGGGGTGACGATTGTTTACCTTTGCCCCCGCGCTGGCAAGCCACCCGCAAGCACGGCCCTGGCGGCACAATGACACCGCACCCACCCGGCGGTGCGCACATCAGAGAGGATTCACATGGGCTGGTTTTCCAAGAGCGACAAAGACTTTTTCCTGTCCACCACCACACCCGAAGGCATCACGCGCGGCCAGTACCTGGGCGTGGTCAATGGCGAAGCCATCATCGGCGCCAACATCTTTCGCGACATGTTCTCGTCGGTGCGCGACGTGGTGGGCGGACGCGCCGGCGGCTACGAACGGGCACTGTCGGGCGCGCGCGATGCGGCGCTCGAAGGCCTGATCGAAGCCGCCAAGGAGTTGGGTGCCAACGGCGTGATCGGCATCGACTTCGACTACGAGGTGCTGGGCGAGACCAACGGCATGATGATGGTGGCCGTCAGCGGCACGGCGGTGAAGCTCTGAATATTGCGCAATATACTGTGCAACACAAGTTCGTGTGAGGATGAATCATGGGCATTGCAGTCAAGGACATCGTGGCGTTTTCCGAGGCCCGCAGCCAGCTCTCGCGCCTGGTGGACGAGGTGCAGCAGGGGGCGGAGAAGATCATCACCAAGAACGGCGAGCCAGCCGTTGCGCTGATCGATGCCAAGCGCCTGGACCACTACCACCAGCTGGAGCGTGCGCGCATTCATCTGCTGCTGCTGGAAGATGCCGTGCAAGGCTTGGCCGATGTGGAGGCCGGGCGCAGCGTGCCCGCCAGCGAGGCGATTGCCGCCATCCAGCGGCGACGCGCCGCAGCCTGAACGCTCGTGGACATCCGCTTTTCGGCCAGCTTTCTGGCCCGGCTCGATGACATCGAACGTTACTGGTTGGAAAAGGACTTCCCCAGGGGCTTCGACCTGCTCTTGGAAGAACTGTCGGAACGGGTGCTGCCGGTGCTCGACAAACATCCACGCCTCGGCCGGCGTTTCATCTCACGCTCGCCCTCCAGTGCTCAGGCGCAAGTGCTGCACGATGTGTTGCAAACCAGACTGGCGCGACAGGGCCCTGATGCGGACCTTCGCGAGTACGTCATGGACGACTACCTCATCCTCTATCTGGTGGCAGGTCAACGCATGGAACTCCTGAGCATCCGCCACCAAAAGCAACTGGCCTTTGACCTGTCGGACTTTCTTGACATGCCGGATCGGCCGACACCCTGACTGAAAGAAGCCCTATGACCCGCGCCCTGCTCATCATCGACGTCCAGCAAGGCCTGTGCGAAGGCGAGGGCGCGGCGTGGGACTGTGGCAAGGTCATCGCCCGCATCAACCGCGTGGCCGCCCACGCGCGCGCCAGCGGTGTGCCGGTGGTGTTCATCCAGCACGAAGACGCCACCGCGCTGGTGCAGGGCAGCCGCGCCTGGCAACTGGCCGATGGTTTGCTGACGGAACCGGACGATTTGCGCGTGCGCAAGACCACGCCCGACAGCTTTTTGCGCACCGATTTGCAGGCCTTGTTGTCGGTCCGTGGCGTGAGCGAACTCATCGTCTGCGGCATGCACAGCGAGTTCTGCGTGGACACCACCACGCGCCGCGCGCTGGCCCTGGGCTACCCCGTCACGCTGGTGGCCGACGCCCACACCTCGGCCGGCAACGCGGCACTCACGCCGCAGCAGGTGATTGCCCACCACAACGCCACGCTGACCAACATCTCCAGCTTTGGCCCGCGCGTGCGTGCGGTCAACTGCGACGATTTGCTGGCGAACTGGGTGGTGTCGGCATGACGTTTCAAGTGGCTTCTGCCACCAGCGTGTAGCACAGCGGCATCTGGGCGGGCTGGTTTTCGTAGATGGCGTAGTCCACTTCGCGGTTCAGGTGCGGGTGCTCTTCCAGACGCTGTAGTCGCATGCCGCTCTGCACGCAGGCGGTCACGATCTCGCCCATGGTGTGCACAAACCAGTAGCCGGTTTCTCCCAGGCCGCCATCGCTGCCGTCGTAGGTGATGGCTTGTTCAATGCGAACAGGCGTTTTGTTGAAGTAGCTGCTTGCCGGCACCAAAGGGTGCGCGCCGTCTGGGTTGAACATCTCCAGCATGGGATGGGTTTCGTAGATGACCAGCAATGCGCCAGGCCGCATCAGCCCGCGCACGATCTGAAAGAAACGCGGGAGGTCGGGCATCCAGTTGAGCACGCCTATGGTGATCAACACCAGGTCGTGCTGTCCGAGGTCGTCGGGCAAGTCGTAGACATCGGCTTCCACCAGCCGTGGGCTCATGCCGCTGGCTTGGGCGAGTTGGGCGGCTTGTGCCAAAAAGCCGGCCGACTGGTCCACGCCCACGGCCGGGAGCGCGCCCAGCGCCGCCAGAGACAGCAGCTCGCGCGCGTTGTTGCAACCCAGCTGCACGGCGCTTCGGCCTGCGATGCCCAGCGCGGTCAAGGTGTTGGTGAGACAGTCGTCCAGCACGTTGAACTCCGGTTGGCTCGCGGCACGCAGGCGTGCCTCCCAGTCTTGGCCTGTGCCGTGCAAGTGGGCGGAGGCATTCCAGGCACGCTTGTTGGCTTGGGTGTACGTGTGGATGGAATCTGAGGTTTTCATGGCAGACAACAATGTGTGGCGAGCCTTTGTGCGCGGCAGCAGGTTTCAGTGCAGCGGCGTCTGCCCCCGCACATACCCCACCTCCAGCAGCCCGCGCATGGCGTCCTTGGCGACGGGTTGGGGGTAATAGTAGCCCTGTGCTTTGTGCAGGCCGTGGCCGACCAGGAAGTCCACGTGTTCGGCGCTGCTCACACCTTCGCACACCACGTCGAGTTGCAGGCTTTCGGCCAGCTTGATGATCATTTCGATGGTGGTTCTGCGCCCGGCGTCTTCGGTGATGCCTTCGACGAAGTAGCGGTCGATCTTGAGCCGCTTGGCCAGGGTGGCGTGCAGCCGGTGCAGGGACGACATGCCGACGCCGAAGTCGTCGATGCACAACATGATGCCTGCGTTGCGCAGCGCCTGCAGGTTGTGTTGTGTCGCCTGGTCGTCTTCGATGGCCGTCGATTCGGTGATCTCCACCGCCAGCTGTTCGGCGCGTATGCCATGGCGCTTCATGGCGTCGGCCAGCCGCTGGGCGTAGTCGGCGCGCTGGATTTCGATGGGCGAGGCGTTGATGCTGAGGGAGCGGTTGTTCATCAATCCCGACCACGAGGACATGGCCCGCAGCGCTTCTTCGACCAGCCAGTGGCCGAGCTCGTCGATCAGGCCGAACTCTTCGGCCACCTCCACCAGCTGGCTGGCGGGCACGTTGCCACGCGCTGGGTGCTGCCAGCGCACCAGCGCCTCGGCGCCCAGCAGCCGGTTGTCACGCATGTCCACCACCGGTTGGTAGACCAGGTGCAGGCCGGTGTTGGCCAGCGCCCAGCGCAGGTCGCGCGCCAGCATTTCGCGGTCGAACAGGCGCCCATGCAGTGAGGGGTCGAACACCGCCAGGGCGTGACCGCCGCGCCGGGGCAGGGTGGCCAGCGATGCCTCGGCATCGTGCAGCAGGGCGGCGGCTGGCGTGGTGCCGTCGTCTGGGCGCACGCCGGCGTCCAGGCTGAGCACGCCTTGCGCCGCCATGGGCAGGCTGGCGGCGACACGCGCGAACAGCGCGTGCGCCTGCTTGTTCAGCGCGTCTCGGCTCCAGCCGGTGAGCACCAGACCGAGCACGTCGCGGTCCAGCCGGGCCAGGCCGGCGACGTGCTGGTCCAGGCGCAGCAGGGCGCGTGCGGCCGTGCTCAGCACGGCGGCAAAGTCGTCCTCGGGCTGTTGCTGGCCCAGGGTCACGATGCTGCGAAAACGCAGCACCAGCACCTGCATCTCGCGGGCCTCGCCACGGCAGCGTGCCATGGCCAGCTCGATCATGCCCAGCAGGGCCGTTCGGTTGGGCAGGCCGGTCTGAGCGTCGGTCAGCGATGTGGTGTCCAGTCGGGCCGCCAGGTCCGACAGACGCATTTCATCGACCAGCGACTGCACGTGGCGGGGCCACTGCGCGTGCCACTGTCCGAAGGGGTCGGGTGCGCCCACGTGCTCCAGGTAGGCGGCACCCAGCACCACATTGCCATGCCGCAGCGGCACCGCCACGCCCGGGGCTGCGGCGGTGCTGTGGGGGCGGGTGTGTGTGGCCCAGGCAGGCCAGGGCTGGTGGGCCAGATCGACGGCCTCGCCGCGCTCGGTCACTGCCGTGAGCAGGCGCAGGGGCAGTGTTTTTTCGATCTCCGGGGCGGCAGCGGGCAGCCGAGCCACCTGCGTGCCACCGTCGTTTTGCCGGGTGACGGACAGCACACTGGCCGATGGCTTGTGGTAAAGCACCAGGCGCTGCGCGTGCAGCGCATGGAGTGCCGCCTGGCCTTTGTCTTCCAGCGCCAGGCCCAGGGTGATGGCGTGAGCGGCGTGTTCGTTGGTGTCCTGTGCCAGCCCCATGGCCACCATGCGCGCGCGCAGGCGTTGTGCCACGGCCGTGGCGCCCCAGGCCTGGTGGCCCTCACAGGCTTCGGTGAGCCGTTGCCGCGCGATGTCGTGCAAACCCAATTGGTGGCAGCACATGCCGGTGCGCTCGCGGATCAGGGCCAGGTCGTGGCGCGCGCCACCCTGGGCCGCCCACTCGGCGGCGGCTTCATAGCGCTGCAGTGCGGCGGCCACATCGCCCATCACGCGGGCGCGTTCGGCCTGCAGCAGCAGGAACTTGTGTTTGTAGTTCGCGGGGGCCTGCTCGGCAGCGGCCCCCAGTTGCAAGGACAGTTCGGTGGTGGCCTGTATGGCCTGCCAGTTGGCGGTGACGTCGGCCACCGGAAAATCCACCAGTTGGCTCAGGGCGTTGAACAGGCGCAAGTCCATGGACAGCAGGGTGGCGCTGCCTGTCATGGCGTGGCGTTCGGCGCTGGCGCAGGCCTGCCGCAAGCCCTGCCCATCGCCCCGGTGCCAGGCCAGCACGGCTTGCAGCGTGTGGCTGGTGAACAGGGAGAAACCGTTGTGGGCCGCCTCCAGCAGCGCGATGTCGTGGCGTTCGTCAAAATGCGCGCCCTGCAAAAGCAAGGCGGTGTCGGGGTCCGGGTCTTGCAGGGCGGCCAGGAACTGCAGCCAGACCTGGCAGTGGCGTCGCGAAAAATCGTGGCCGAACTGCTCCACCAGTCGGGTGTGCGCGGTGTGCACGTGGGTCAGCTCGTCCAGCGTTTGTGTGCCCCAGGCCTTGTCGCAGTAGAGGAAGGCGCCGTAGCCCAGGTACTCTTGGTCGCCGCTGAGCAGGCAGCTCTCGATGGTGGCCAGCAGGGGGGTGAGGCTCTCGGTCACCGGGCGCGACCAGTGGCGCAAAAAGCCGTAGGCCAGGGTGTGCACCTTGCAGCGCCGGGTGTCGTCCGGGTCGGATTCGCTCAGCGCCAGCGCCAGCGTGCTGGCGTCAAACCCCGCCTGCCATTGCCCGGTGCCACACAGCACCAAGCCGAAGTTGGTGTAGCTCAGCGCGGTCAGGGGCGAGGTGGGGTGGGCGCGTGCCAGCCCGACCATGGTGAGGATGACGCGGATGTAGCTGTCGAACGAGGTCACGTAGGCGCAGGGGGTGAGCCAGACCAGCACGCGCAAGGCGGCTTCCACGCGCGGGTCGGGCTGGCCGTCCAGCCGAAGCTCACCCAGGCGCGGCACGGCGGGCCAGGCCGTGGGCGGGGCCAGCGGCAACAAGGGCACGTCCAGTTGCGCCAGTGCCTGTTCGCCCAGTTGCAGCGCAGACGCCATCTGGTTGCGCGCCATCAGCCCCTGTATGCGCAGTTCCAGCACGCGGGTGTGGTCCAGCACGTCCAGCGGCAGGGCGTCGAGCTGGCCCAGCAAGCCGTCGAGCGCGCTGAAGTCGGCCGCCAGGTAGGCCGCCTCGGCCGCCTCCAGCAGCAGCGAAAAGGCAAGCGCGTCGGCGGCGGTGCCTGACGGGGGCGTGGCCAGCGCCAGGGCATGGTGGAAGTGGCCCAGTGCGGCGCGGGCGGCGCCGCTTTGCCGGGCCTTGCGTGCGGCCTCGGTGGTGAGGCTGAGCAGCAGCTTGCGTTCGCGCGCGGCCATCAGCGTGGGCGGCGCCCGGTGGAACTGCTGCACGATCTCGAACACATGTTCGTGCAGGGCGCCTTCGCCGCGGTACTTCGCCACCAGCGCGCGGCCTATGCCCATGTGGCGCTCGGCGCGCCCGCTGTCGCTCAGTTGCCGGAAGGCGGCCTGCTGCACAAAGTCGTGCGCGGCGCGCAGGGCCAGCAGCGAGCGTGGCGCCAGGCCTTCGTCCAGCAGCACCAGCAGGCCCGCCTGCAGCGCCGGCCGCAGGGTGGCCAGGGTGGCGTCTGGCGTGTGGCCATGCACCGCAGCCAGCGCCTCCAGGTCCATCACCGCGCCCAGCAGCGCACCGGCGGCCAGCAGGTCCTGGCAGTCTTGCGGCAGTTGCTGCAACTGCTGACCGACCAGCCCCACCGGGCTGGCGGCTTCCAGGGCCTGTTGTGCCTGTGCCGGGGCCACACGCCAATTCGCGGTGGCGGCGTCGAAGTGCAGTGCCTGGGCCTGCTGCAGCACGCGCAAGGCCTGCAGCACGGCAAAGGGGTTGCCTGCGGTGGCACGCGCCAGCGCGGGGGCCAGCGCGTACACCTCGTCGTTGGCCTGCACGCCCGCCAGCGCCAGCAGCGCGCTGATGTCGGCTTCGCCCCACGGTTGCACCGTGACCTGCCGCAATCGGGCGCCGGTGTGCTGCAAGTCCAGGATCAGGCGGGTGACGCCGTGGGCCGTGTCCACCGCCTCGCTGCGGTACACGCCCACCACCAGCAGGTTGTGGATGCTGGGGCTGCGCACCAGGCCGCGCAGCAGCCTCAGGGTGGCGTTGTCGGCCCACTGGATGTCGTCGATCACCAGCACCAGCGGCGATGCGCGTGTGGCCAGGGCCTCGATGAGGCGGCCCAGCATGAGCTCGAAGCGCACACGGCTGGCTTCGCCCGGCAGCCCGGTCGCCTCCGGCTGCGGGCCCAGCAGCGGCACCAGGCGGGGCAGGAAGTCGAACAACACCGCCGCCTGGTGGCCCAGCGCGCGCAGGATGCGCTCGACGGCGGCTTGCCGTTGTGCGGGCACTTCCGCCAGCAGGCTGGCGAGCACGCCGTCCAGCGCCTGCGCCAGCGCGCTCAAGGGGCGGCTGTCACCAAACTGGTTGAACTTGCCTGCGGCCACGGTGGCGCCATGGCGGCGCATGGCCTCTGTGGCGTCCTGCACCACGGCCGATTTGCCGCTGCCGGCCAGGCCATCGACGAGCACCAGCACCGGTTGGCCCTTGCGTGCCGCCCCGGCACCACCGGCGCCGCTGCCAACACCGTTGGCACCACGTTCGCTGGCCTCGCCATAGGCGCCCAGCAGCTCGGCCACCTGTTTGTCGCGCCCCAGCCTGTGTGTGGGCAAGGGCAGGTCCAGCGGCGTGCCCAGGGCGTTGGCGCGCAGGGTTCCGCCGCCCCACAGGGCCTGCAGGTCGGTCACCGCTGCGGCCGCACTGCGGTGTCCGCCCGGCAGGCCTGCAAAACACAGGCGCGCCATGGTGTCCAGGTGGGCGAGCGACAGGCCGGCAATCGCCTGCGGATGCCAGAACGCGCTCGAGGCCTCCTGTGCGTGTGGGCTCAGGGCCGGCATGGCCTGGCCGGTAGAAAGTTGGTAGAAGAGGGCGCCCAGGTCGCGCAGGTCGCCCAGCGGGGTGGCGGGTGGGGTGTCTGTGGCTGGCGTGCCGGCGATGGCGACACAGCGCACAAAGCGGGCCTGGCCAAAATCCAGCAGCGACACCGCGCGGCTGGGGGCGTGCCACAGCACGTGCTTCGCGTTGACCGCGCCGTGCGCAATGCCCTGTGCCTCCAAGGCCGCCAGCACCCGTGCCACGCCCAGCGTGATGGTCTGCGCCAAGACCGACGCAGGGCGCGGGGCGCCGGCTTGCAGCAGCCCCTGGGCGAGCGAAGTGCCCGGCTGCCAGGGCAGGCGAAGCACCAGGTCGTCGCCGTCTTTTTCCAGACCCCAGGGGCTGGCCACGCCGGGCAGGTCCAGTCCAGATGTGATCAGGTGGTGGTTGCGCAGGCGCCGGCGCAGCGGCGCAAACTCGGCTTGCGGCCCAGCCCTTTTTTCCACCCACAAACGGCCTGCGCCGCCACGCCGCGCAGGCGCTTGGCGTTCGGCCAACGGCAGTGGCCCATTCTCCGCATGGATTGATTTCATCCTGGCTCTCCCTGACTGTTTCTTTGTGTCAAAACAGTGTAGGAGGGTCCGGGTGCTTTGTCAGTTATTGTGAAATTGTGGGTCTGAACCGTGCATATTTGCCATTTTGGGTGGCGTCGGGGTCATACGCGCAAGGCCTTCAACAGTTTCTGCCCGGCGTGGCCTGTGGCTTCAAAACCCAGCCGGGTTTGCTCGGCCCGTATGGCGGCACGGCTCTTGTCGCCCAGCATGCCGTCCACGGTGCCGATGTCGTGGCCGCGCATGAGCAGCAGGCCTTGCAGCTCGCGGCGTTCGGCGCGCGAGAGGCCGGGGTCGTCGGTGGGCCAGGGTGTGGCGAAGGGGCCAGCACCACGCAGCCGGTCGGACAGGTGGGCGATGGCCAGGCCGTAGCTCTCAGCCGCGTTGTAGCTGTAGACGGCGTCGAAGTTGCGGGTGACGAGGAAGGCCGGGCCTTGTGGGCCGGCCAGTGCCATGAGGCCGGCGCTGCCGCTGGCAGGCAGGGGGCTGCCGTCCACCCGGCGCAGGCCTTTGGCGGCCCACTCGCTCATGGGGCGTTTGCTGCGCCGGCCTTCGCCGGCGGTGCTGAAGCCAGGCGGCAGCTTGACCTCGTAACCCCAGGGCAGGCCGCTTTGCCAGCCGGCCTTTTGCAGGAAGTGGGCGGTGGAGGCCAGGGCGTCGGTCGTGCTGTCCATCAAATCGCGTTTGCCGTCGCCGTCAAAGTCCACCGCCAGGCGCTCGAAGGTGCTGGGCA
>CAYUAH010000053.1:0-15679 GCA_964442375.1 uncultured Hydrogenophaga sp.
ACGTGGCGCAGGCCCAGGTCGGCGCTGCGGGTGCGGGTGTCGTCTTCGCCCACCAGCTGCTGCTGGTTGCTGGTACTGGCGCGCGCCAGGCCAGCGGTCAGGCGCCAGGGGCCGGCGAGTTCGTACTGGGCGTCCAGGCGGGTGTTGCGCTCGTCGCGGCGGTTGTTGCCGCTGGGGTTTTGCACGTCGGCAAAGTTGCCCAGGGTTTGTGCGCGACGGGTGCTGAGGTTGCCGCGCAGCCGGGGCGTGAGCGCCCAGCGCCAGGCGGCGTTGTGGTTTTGGGCGGTGAAGTTGCGGCTGCCGAAGTGGCTGAAGCGGTAGTCCACGGCGCTGAGGTCGACTTCCCAGCGCTGCTGGGCGTACACCTTGTCCACCCGCAGGCCCAGGCTGCTGATGCCAATGGTCTCGGCCGTGCTGTCGCGGCCCAGGGCCAGCAGCGGGTCCACCCGGTCGGACAGGCGGAACAGGTTGCTGTCGTGCAGCACGCTGTGGGCGGCGGTCAGCTTCACGGTGTTGGGGTCGTCGGCGCCGGCCTGCGCCCAGGCGGCCACGGGCCACACCACAAGGGCGGCGGCGAGTGCGGGGCAGGTGCGGGCATGGCGCATCTCAATAAGCACTTTGGTCCTTGAGCACCAGGCGCACGGTCTTGAGGATGATGAGCACGTCGAGCTTGAGCGACCAGTTGCGCAGGTAGTCGAGGTCGTAGTCGATGCGGGCCTTCATCTTGTCCAGGGTTTCGGTTTCGCCCCGGTAGCCGTTGACCTGCGCCCAGCCGGTGATGCCGGGCTTGACCTTGTGGCGCACCATGTAGCCCTTGATGAGCTTGCGGTACATCTCGTTGTGGGCCACGGCGTGCGGGCGCGGGCCCACGATGCTCATGCGGCCCTGCAGCACGTTGAAGAACTGAGGCAGCTCGTCGAGCGAGGTTTTGCGCAGGAAGGCGCCCAGGGGGGTGATGCGCTGGTCGCCCTTTTTCGCCTGCTGGATGCTGGCGCCGTCTTCGGTGACGGTCATGGAGCGGAACTTGTAGACGAGGATTTCCTCGCCATCCAGCCCATAGCGGCGCTGCTTGAATATGATGGGGCCGGGCGAGGTGAACTTGACGCCCAGCGCCACGGCCAGCAGCACCGGCGAGATGAGCAGCAGGATGAGGACGGAAAAAACGATGTCGCTGGCGCGCTTGATGAAGCCGTTGCCGGCGCGGAACGGGGTGTCGCACACGGCGATGACGGGCATGCCGTAGGCCGACCGGGCCTGGCCCTGGATGAGGTCGGTGACGAACATGTCGGGCACGAAGGAGATGGAGGCGGTGGTGTCCTTGAGGTCGTCGAGCACCTGCAGGATGCGCGGCTGCGAGGCCATGGGCAGCGACAGAAAGATCTGCTGCACGCGCTGCTGCTTGACGATGGCGGCGAGCTCGCCCATGCCACCCAGCAGGGGCAGGTTGTGCGGTGGCTTGATGCGGTCGGCCGCGCGGCTGTCCACAAAACCCACCAGGTCGAGCCGGGAGTAGGGCGAGCGGCGCACGCGCTCGGCCAGCGACAGGCCTTGTTCGTTCATGCCGACGATGAGGGCGCGCTCGCGCGGGCCCTGCATGGCCAGCAGCGTGGGCGAGAGGAAGCGGATCAGGCAGTGGCCAGCCAGTTCGGTGGCGGGCGCCGCCCACAGCCAGTGCCACAGCGCAGCGCGGGCGAACATCTGCTCGTAGTTGGTGACCACGGCGCACAGCAGCAGCAGGCTCACCACCCACAGCCAGTTGAGCGCGATGTCGAGCATGAGCGGCAGCAGGTTCATCTGCAGGCGCGGCTTGCTGGGGTAGGACAGCGCGAAGGTGACGACGCCCAGGATGATGTAGGCGGCGGAAACGCCGTTGTCGAGCAGCTCGGCCAGCACGTAGAGCGAGAGCAGCAGGGCCACCGGGCTGAGCAGCGACTCGAACAAGCCCAGCAGGCTGTCGCCCGCGCCGCCGTCGCCCCGGTCGGTGCGGCGGGCCAGGCTGGTGTGCACGGCGCCGGGTTTGGCGGTGGTTGCCACCGGTTCCGGGCCGGCCTCGGCCGTGGCCGTGCTCACCTCAGGCTGCTGCGCGTGCATCGGGTGAGGCCTTGAAGCTGTTGATGGGACGCGGCTGGTGCATGCCCAGGGCGCGCAGGCGGGCCACGGCCTGGGCGCGGTTGGTCACGTCCAGCTTCTTGAACAGGCGCTGCAGGTGGTTTTTGACCGTGAACTCGCTGATGCCCAGGATGGTGCCGATCTCGGGGTTGGTCTTGCCCAAGGCCACCCAATGCAGCACCTCCACCTCGCGGCTGGAGAGGTTGTGGTCGGTGGTGAGTTCCTCTTCCAGCGTGGGCTGCTGGGTGCGCACAAAGGTCTGGTGCGGCAGGTGGTCCACCTGACGCAGGGCGTTGTCGATGTAGGGCACGGCCAGCGAAAACGCGGTGCGCTGGCTGTCGTCGAACACGTGTGCCTGGCTGAAGGCCACGTAAATGGACGCGTGGCTGCCGCGTTTGTCGTGGATGCCGTGCACGATGGCCGAGCGCATGGCCTGCACCGCCTGGCCCACGGCGCAGTGCACGCCGTTGATGTCACCCAGAAAACCGCCAATTTCAGGGCGCAGGGTGTAGGGGCGCTTGTCCAGCTTGGACCAGCGCTGGAACAGGCCCACCAGGAATGGGGTGAGCACGGCGGCGTCGGAGTTGGTGGAGCGCACGCCGTCCAGGGCCGACACCACGTCGTGCTGGACGTTGCCCGACTCGAAATTCCCCCAGGCCGAAATCATCACGTCGTGCGGGATGTAGCGCTGCATGTCACCCTGCAGCCAGACCATCACGTCGAAATGGCTGCGCACCTCCAGGGAGCGCGAAATCGCCTCCTGGTAGGTCCTCAGCTCATCGGCCGGCAGCGTATAAGGGAAAGCCATGTTGCAGCGCACCACAGGGGTGCCATTTGCCCAGTTGCATTAATTGTAAAAACCGTTTCCGCAAACTTTAGGCCAATCTGTACCCCATGAATATGTGAGTGTTGCAGCGCAGCAAAAAAAATGGCCGCATTGCGGCCATTCATGATTTTGACTTGAAAACTGTGTTAGTACATTGACGTAAGAAAGTATTTCAAATATTTCAACGTGTTTTGTAGCATTTTAAAATGCTAAATCAAGCCTTGTTCTGGCTGCGCTTGCGAGCAATCGCACCCATGACCGCCAAGCCGGCCAGCATCATGGCGTAGGACTCGGGTTCGGGGACGGGGGAGACGGCGCCTGCCACCGCGTAGTTGGCGAACCCGCCGGAACCTGTGGCCACACCGGTCACGGACAGCGTATAGGTGGTGCCGGCCGCCAGATTGGCTGCCGACAAACTGAAGCCCTTGCCTGCGTTGGTGAGGGTGCCGGCAGTGACCAGTGCGTTGCCACTGTCATAAAGACTGACACCGCTGAAGACGCCGTCAAAGGTTGAGTTAAAAAAGCTGAATGCGATGGTGGCGCCTTCGGTCAGTAGCGAGCCGGCGCTTTCCAGCGTGAAGCTGAAGGTGTCGGTCGTCCCAGTGGATGCGAGCATGCTTCCCTGGGTGAATGTTTCGCCAATGGCCAGCGAGCCGAAAGAGTAACTGGCGGCATGGGCAGCGGGTGCGGCGGCGACGAATGAAGCGGCAAGTGCCAGAGTGCTCAGCAGCTTTTTCATGGATCTCTCCAAGTTGATCGGCCAAGATGGGCCTGTTCGAAACTTGGGATTGAATGTACTGATGCACTGCACCAACGTAGATAGTCTGATCAGACTAAGTTGCCCGAAATCCGCCATTTCCCCCATGGATATGGGATGTTTGGTTCACGTTGCCTTTTCTTGAGCGATCAATTTTAAATGACAATTAATGCAAAATGGCAATCGAAAATATCATTAATATATCATTTAAATGTCATTTAAGTTGAATTTTGGTGTGTTTGAAGCCACTACGTAAGCAGCCAGCGAACACCCCGCCACCCACTGATGCGAGCGGTAGTCCCATCGGACTATTGGACGGCAAGCCCGCGTCGGTACCATTCAGCCATCAAATTCGCCGTCAAAAGGCCGACCATGAAAAAGACGCTTATCGCTTTCGCCGTTTTCGCCGCAGCCCTTGGTGGCGCTCAATCTGTGTCGGCGGCTGTCCAAAACCTCGGGTCCCTTAGTGTCAGCGGAGTGTCGTTTTCCGATTTGACCTCGGCCACTTCTGTCTCCGGCGGTGTTCGTACATTCAGCGACACGTTGAATTTCAGCCTCGACACCGCTCTGGACTCGCTGACCTTTACCATCAGCGGCTTTGAGCGGCAGAACAGCCCGACCAATTGGGCCAGCTACAACTTTGAGTCGCTCTCCGGTTCGAGCGCTGGCTTTACGGTAACTGGCACTGACAACAGTTTGACCTTCACCAGCACCGGCTCGCTGGCGGTTGGCAGTTACTCGTTGTCGCTCCTTGGCACGCGCAATGTGCAGCCAGCAGCGGGGACGCTGCGTTACGACGTGTCCTACACCGCCGTCGCCTCCCCCGTCCCCGAACCCGAAACCTACGCCCTGATGCTCGCCGGCCTGGGCGTGGTGGGCTGGGCGGCGCGGCGCCGCAAACAGGGCGCCGCTGCTCCAGCCCAGGCACTGCCCGCCTGAGCGTTTTCAGCGTTCCCCACAAGGCCTGCCGCGTGCAGGCCTTTTGTTTGGCGCTTCACGGATTTCCGGGGTAGGCGGCCTTGACCTTGCGGAAGAGGCACAGTTTGTGCGCACATGGCGCCGCGTTGGCCGATGAGATGCCAGGCAAGCCTCCCACAAACATGTCCTTTAGTCCAATCGGGTGACGGATCGTCACCAATCGTGAAGTGATATCCGTGAAAATTGGGCGCAGGAGGTGTCCCAGCGTTGATGTCACAGATTCATTTGCCCGGCTGGCTGTACGAGCGCCTGCCCCATGCCTACGTGACCAGCGGCTTTTCGGCTGTGCTGGCGCTGGAGCACTTGGCGGCCTGGCTCAGCGGTGCACTGCTGATTGGCGCCGGTGTGCTGGTCTGGAAGGTGCGGCACGACAGCCGTCGCGCGCGCTGACAGCGTGGGCGCTGCCTACAGCAGCCAAGGCAGGCACAGCGCCATGCCGAGCGACCCGCTGACCAGGCCCAGGCCCCAGCCAGCGAACACGTCGGACGGGAAATGGGCGCCGGCATAGACGCGCGCCCAGCCGGTGGCCAGTGTGAGCAGCGCCGCAACGGACCACAGCGCGCTGGGGCCTGCGAGCACCCACAGCGCCCCGCACACGCAGGCCATGCTGAGTGCATGGCTGCTGGGCCAGCCGCCGCGTGCGCCTTGTTGCAGGTGGTTGGGGCTCAGGCCCAGGTGGTAGGGGCGGGGGGCGCCGTGGCGGTGGGCCAGGCTTTTGCCGGCGTACTGTGTGGCGCCGGCCAGCAGCAACACCAACGTGGCGCTTGCCAATGGCGCGGCCGTCAGCCACGTGGCCAGCAGCAGCACGATCAGCAGCAGGCCGCTGCTGCCGCGTGCGATCAGCAGCGCCACGTGCAGCGGCAGCGTGCGCGCCGCATGGCCGCCGCCCAGGCGTGCGAAGGCGCGCAGGTCCCATTCGCTGCGGCGCACGTGGCCGAAAGCGCCCGGCACCTCGTTGTACAGCTCGGTGGGCGTCATGCGGGCTGGCCCAGCGCGGTCGCGGCGCGTGCGTCCAGGGCCAGCAGCACGGGCCAGAGGTCGGCCACGGTGTCCACCCAGGCGTCGGGCTGGGCGGCGGCCAGTTCGTCGCGGGCGCGCATGCGCACCCCGTCGCGCTCTGCCTCGCCCATGGCCAACCACTGCGCCTGCGTCAGGCCGGCGGTGTTGCCGCTGGCCAGCACGGCCACCGTCCAGGCGCCGGCGTTGCGGCCTTCGAGCAGGCCGGGCAGGGTGTCGTCCACTTTCACTGCGCGTTGGGGCGCGATGCCGCCGAGCACCTGCAGCGTGTGCAAC
Source organism: uncultured Hydrogenophaga sp. (assembly GCA_964442375.1). GTDB lineage: Bacteria > Pseudomonadota > Gammaproteobacteria > Burkholderiales > Burkholderiaceae_C > Hydrogenophaga. The sequence goes on from CAYUAH010000053.1 coordinate 5,964, forward strand.
ATGCCGGCGGCCGAGGGGCGCGATTCGGGCAGGTCGCCGGCGCACACCAGGTGGTCGGGCGCAAAGCCTTGTGCGGCGGCCAGCGGCACCACGGTGTCCATGATGGGGCGGTTGTAGCCGGTGGTGGAGCCGATCTTGAGGCCGGCCGCGCGCAGGCGGGCCACCATGTCGGCGGCGCCACCAATCAGCGTGGCGTGCTGCTTCACCGATTCGGCGTTCATGGGGGTGAACTCTTCGTAGAGCGTGTCCACGTCGGCATCGGTGAAGGCGCGGCCGTGTGCGTCCAACCAGGCGGCGGCAATGCGCGGCTGCTGGCCCAGGGCCTGGATGTGGTGCCACTTGGGCAGGCCCATGGGGCCGCGCGCCTCGGCGATGCTGATGGTCACGTTGTGGCGCGCGAACAGCTCCACAAACGCGCCCATGGGCGCCTGGCTGCCGAAGTCGATGACGGTGCCGGCCCAGTCGAAAACCACGGCCTGAAGGGTGTTGAAAGTCATGGGTGTGTTCCTGTCACCAGTTACCAGTGGGCAAATACGTCTTCGGCGATGCCAAAGGCCGTGCTGGCCCCGGTGCCGCTGCTGACCACCACCACGCGGGTGGTGGCGTTGGGGGTTTCGATCACGCAGTCGCGCCCCGCCCCCGTGGGGTAGTAGCCCACCCAGCGCTCCACCAATTCGCATTGGCCGAGCTGCAGGGTTTCGCGCAGGTGCTGCAGGATGCGGCGGTCCACCGCCTCGCTGCCAAAGGGGTCGGGCGTGGCGTGGTCGTGGTGCGAGTCACCCACCACCAGCGTGCCGTCGGCGCTTTGCACCGCGATCAGGTGTATGCCATCGTCCAGGCTCTGCGGCACCTCTTCGCGCAACTGGGCCAGCAGTGGGGCGGCGTCGGGCAGCGCGGCGTAGCCGGTGTAGCGCACCAGGCTGAGGTCGCTCATCACGGCGGCGTGCAGCCGAAAACCAGGCTCGGGGCGCACACGCAGCATCTGCAGGCGCGTGAGTGCCATGCCGTGGGTCTGCAGGTGGGGTTTGGCCACGCCATGGAGTTCGGTGCCGGGGCAGATCACCACGCGCTGCGCCTGCAGTTCGCGGGTGGCGGTTTGCACGAAGGGCGTGGCCACGTGCAACACGGCTTCGCCCCAGAAGAATTGCACGCCGTGGGCCTGGGCCAGCCAGGCGGTGAGTTGTGGGATGGCCTCGCGCGACTCCACCCGCAATTCGTGTGGGCTGTAGAGCGCGCCGGCCGCGCCATCGGTGCGCAGTTCGGGCGCGAGTTCGGCCGCTTGGGCGGCGCTGTGCAGCGTGCATTCGGCGCCCATGTCGGTGCGGGCAAAAGCCTCGGCCACCGCCATGGCGACCGGGCGCTGGGCCAGCAGCCACAGGCCTTTGTGCAACACGCGTATGCCTGCCTGCGGCGCCAGTTCGGCCCACAGTTCGCGGCTGCGGCGTGCGCGGCGCCAGGTGTCGCCCGCGCCCTGGCCGGTGACGGTGACAAAGCCGAAGTTGCGTATGGAGGCGCCGACGCAGCGGTGGTGGCGGTCCACCACGGCCACGCGCAGGCCACGGCGCGCGCCCATCCAGGCGTGGGCCAGGCCGACGATGCCGGCGCCCACCACCAGCAGGTCAAAGTGTGTGTTCTGGGTCATGGGTGATCAGCGTTCGCGCCATGCCTGGGTGCGTTTCAGTGCCCAGTGGGATGCGAGGGCAAACAGGCCGCGCACGGCGGCCGAGGTGAGGAAGATCAGCACCGCCATGGCAGCGGCGGGGGCCACGTCGCCAGCGTCGTCCATGTTGAGCACGGCCACCGAGGCCAGCTGGGTGTGCGGCGCGTACAAAAACACCACCGCCGACACCGTGGTCATGGCGTTGACGAAGAAAAAGCCCGCCACCTGCAGCAGCGCCGGCAGGCACACCGGCAGGTGCACCCGCCACAGCGTTTGCCAGGCCGGCACGCCCAGCGATTCGGCCACGAGTTCAAACTCGCGATCAAGCTGGCGCAGCGCGGCCAGCAGCGTGAGGTGGGCGACCGAGAAGAAGTGCACCACGGTGCAGATGACCAATATCGCCATCGACCCGTACAGGGTTTGAAGCGGGTTGCCCGGCGCGTTGAAGAACAGGATGTAGCCCAGGCCCAGCGCCAGCCCAGGCACGGCCAGCGGCAAGGCCAGCACCAGGTTCAAGGCTTCGCGCAGGGCGCCGTGGTGGCGGGGTTTTTCCACCAGCCACGCGCTGGCGAAGGCGCAGGCTGTGCCCAGCAGCGCCACCATGGCGGCCAGGCGCAGCGAGTTGCCGTAGGTGGCCCAGCCGCCGCCGTCCATGTTGTCGAAGTCGTAGTTCTTGAGGCCGGGCGCCAGGTTGTAGGGCCAGTAGGTGGCCAATGACGCAAACACCGCCACGCCAATGACGGCCAGCAGCACCAAGGCGATCAGCGCGCACACGGCCAGCAGCGTGTGGTCGCGCAGGGCGTGTGGGCGTGGCTGGAACACGCTGGCGCGCGCACCCAGGCTGGCCGCCTGGCGGCGGCGGAAGTGGCGTTCCAACAAGAAGGCGCCCACCGCCGGCAGCAGCAGCCAAACGCTGACCACGGCGCCCATGCCGAAGTTCTGCTGGCCCACCACCTGACGGTAGAGATCGGTGGCCAGCACGTTGGCCTGGCCGCCAATCACCTTGGCCACGCCGAAGTCGGTGATGACCAGCACGAACACCACCACCAGCGCCATCATCAGACCGTAGCGGCTGGCCGGCACGGTGACCGTCCAGAAGATGCGCCAGGGCCCCGCGCCCAGGGTGCGCGCGGCTTCGGGCAGGCGGCCGTCGAGCGTGGCCAGGCTGGTCAACAACACCAGCAGTGCGTGCGGGAAGGTCCACAACACCGAGCCGATGACGATACCGGTTTCGCCGTAGATGCCACCGGGCAGCCAACCCTTGAGCAGGCCCTGGTTGCCAAACAGATACACCAGGCTGATGGCCATGAGCAGCGAAGGCGCGAGCAGCGGCAACAAGGCCACGGCGCGGAAGAAGCCCTTGCCGCGCATCTGGCTTTGTGTGAGCGCGAAGGCGTACACATAGGCCAGCGCCACGCAGACCACCGCCGACAGCGCGGACAGGCGCAGGCTGCGCCAGGCCGAATCGAGCAGGGCCGGGGTCTCCAGGTACTGCGCGAACAGACTCAGGCCCAGCCAGGCGCCGTCGGCGCTCCACAGGCTGCGCTGCAGCAGCGCCCACACCGGCAGCACCACAAACAGCAGGCCCAGGCCCAGCATCAGGGCGGTGGCCAGGCCGCTGAGGTGCTGGTCCTGCAGGCTGGGGCGGGGGGGCCGTGCGAGCAGCTCAGCCATGGCCGAGCACGCTCAGGGCTTGGGCGGGCAGGCGGGCCATCAGGCGCTCGCCCACCGCCCAGGGCAGTTGGCCGCCCAGGGGCGTGGGCAGTTCGGCGTCCAGCCCCAGGCCGAGTTCGGGCGCGCTCAGGCGCAGGCCCACGTAGGCGCCCGAGAAGCTGATCTCGGTGAGTTGCACGGGCACCTGGTTGTCGCTGTCGTTGAGGTCTTGCGCGCGCCGGTTGGGGGTGCGTTCGCTGGCCCAGTCGCGCTCGCTCAGGCCCACGAGTTCCGGGCGTATGCCCAGCTTCACCGCGCGGCCGGTGGCCGTGGCGCCGGCCACCCGCAGTTGCCCCTGGCCCACCTGCACCACGCCGGGCGCGATGCACAGGCCGTCCCACACGTTCATGCGGCCCACGAAACGGGCGGCAAATTCGCTGGCCGGTGCGGTGTACAGGGCCATGGGCTGGCTGTCCTGCACGATGTGGCCGTGGTCCATGAGCACCACGCGGTCGGCCAGGCCCAGGGCCTCGTCCTGGTCGTGTGTCACCATCACCGTGGGGATGCGCAGGTGGCGCTGCAGGCGGCGCAGCTCCTGCCGCAAGCCCACGCGCACCTGGGCGTCGAGCGCCGACAGCGGCTCGTCGAGCAGCAGCAGGCGCGGCTTGGGCGCCAGCGCGCGGGCCAGGGCCACGCGCTGTTGCTGGCCGCCCGAGAGCTGGGAAGGGTACTTGGCCGCGTGGGCGGCCAGGCCCACCAGGTCCAGCATGTCGCGGCAGTGCTGCTCCATGTGCTCGCGGTCCATGCCGCGCAGGCCATAGGCCACGTTGCCCATGGCCGTGAGGTTGGGGAACAGCGCGTAGGACTGGAACACCACCCCAAAGCGGCGCTGCGCCGCCGGCCAGGCGGTGATGTCCTGCTCGCCCATGAACACGCGGCCGGTGTGCCCCGGCTCGATGCCGCAGAGGATGCGCAGCAGCGTGGTCTTGCCGCAGCCCGAGGGGCCCAGCAGGCAGACGAAGCTGTTGTCGGCCAGGTCCAGGTCGATGCCGTCGAGCACCGTTTGCGCGCCGTAGCGTTTGGTGATGCCGCGCAGGCGCAGCAGCGCCTGCGTGGCATCGGTCTCCCTGTGCTTGTTGTTGTCGTTGCTCATGCACCCACCCGTGGTTGTGGCTTATTTCTTCTCGGCTTTGCCTTCGTAGCGGCGGCTCCATTCGGCCAGCACACGCTCGCGGTTGCCGGCGGCCCAGTCAAAGTCGTTCTTGGCCAGCAGCTTCTCCACGTCCACTTCGATGTACTCCAGCGCTTCCTGCACGCCGGGCAGGGCCACCACGGCAAAGTTCTTGGCGTACAGCTCATTGGCCTTGCGGGTCACGGCCCAGTCGGCCAGGGCCTTGGCGGCGTCTTGCTTCTTGCTGGTCTTCATCACGCCGGTGGCTTCCATGTCCCAGCCCAGGCCTTCGCTGGGCAGCACGATGGCGATCGGCGCGCCTTCTTTTTTGGTCTTGTTGGCGCGGTATTCAAAGCTCAGGCCGACGGCGTATTCGCCGGCGCCGGCCTGGCGGCAGGGCTTGCTGCCCGAGTGGGTGTAGGTGCCCATGTTCTGGTGCAGCGCGTCCATGTAGGCCCAGCCCTTTTGTTCGCCCATCATCTGCAGCCAGGCCGCCACCATCAGGTAGCCGGTGCCCGAGCTGGCCGGGTGCGGCATGGTGATCTGGCCCTTGTAGGCGGGCTGGGTCAGGTCGGCCCAGCTTTTCGGCACGGGCATGGCCTTCTTGCCGGCTTCAACGGTGTTGACGCACATGGCCGAGGACCACACGTTCATGCCCACCCAGGTGGGCTGGGCGCGCGGGTCGCGCATGTGGGGCTTGATGGCGTCCAGGCCCTTGGGGGCGTAGGGCAGCAGCATGCCTTCCTTGTCGAGCAGCTTGAGCGAGGTGGCGGCCAGGCCCCACACCACATCGGCCTGCGGGTTGGCTTTTTCGGCCAGCAGCTTGGCGGTGACGATGCCGGTCGAGTCACGCACGAACTTCAGTTCGATTTGCGGGTGGTCTTTCTCGAAGCCTTCCTTGTAGGCCTTGATCTGGTCGGCTTCGAGTGCGGTGTAAACCAGCAACTCGGTTTTGCTCTGCGCATGCGCGGCCAGGGGCAGGGCCAGGCTCAGCGCGGCGGCGCTGGTCATGAGGAAACGGCGGGTCAGTGGGGTGTGCATGGGGCGCTCCGGTGGGGTGGGTGTCATCAGCCGGACATGGTGCGGCGCCAAGATGAAACATCCGTGACCGAAGCAAGACAACATGACGACACACCCCGAACACCTGATGCAACTGCTCAAACAGCGTGGCCACGAGCGCTACACGGGCGAGCCGGTGACGCACCTGCAGCACGCCCTGCAGGCCGCCACGCTGGCCGAACGTGCGGGCGCCAGCGATGCGCTGGTGGTGGCCGCGCTGTTGCACGACATCGGGCACCTGTGGCATGGCCAAGCCGGCACGCCCAGCGCCAACGGCGTGGACGACCATCACGAGGCCTTGGCCGCCGAGGTGCTGGCGCGTTGTTTTGGCGACGAGGTGGTGGAACCGGTGGCCTTGCACGTGGCGGCCAAACGCCGCCTGTGCCGAAACCCGGCCTACCTCAAGGTGCTGACCGAAGACTCCCTGCGCAGCCTGGCGCTGCAGGGTGGCCCCATGAATGAGGCCGAGGCCCAGGCCTTTGATGTGCTGCCCTTTGCGCAGGACGCGCTGCGCCTGCGCCACTGGGACGAAGGCGCCAAGCGGCCCGGCATGGACACCGAACCGCTGGCGCATTTCTGGCCGCGCGTGGCGGCCTGCGCGCGGCTCAATACGTCAGGTTGAGCTGCAACACGGCGGTGGTGCCGCTGGTTTCGTTGCCGACGATGAGCAGCGGCTTGCCGTTGGGCGAATCGGCGGCGGGCACAAAGGCCAGGCCCTCGGGGCCACGGTCGCCGGCCGCGCCTTCGCGGGTGTTGAGGTAGGTCACGTAGACCGGCGCCGAAGGCGTGCTGACGTCGTACACCATCACGCCACCCACGCGCTCCAGCCCGATGAAGGCAAAGGTCTTGTTGCCGATCTTGCCCAGCGCCACACCCTCGGGCTCCGGGCCCTTGCTGGCGCTGCGGCTGTCTGGGTCGTTGTTGCTGTTGCTGGCGTTGAAGCTGGCGTTGGGCAGGGCCACGGTGGCCTTCTCGAAGGCGTCGCCGGAGTCGAACACCGGCGTCACGCTGGCGGCATCCCACACGGTGAAGGAGCGCGCGCCAAAGGTGTAGAGCTCGGTGCACTGGCCGGCGGCGTTTTTGCCGGTGAGGTGGCCGTTGGGCGCCGAGGTCACGCGCAGGCGGCCCAGGTTGCTGTCGAGGATGAGCTGTTCGGCGTTGGTGAAGCGGGTCGGGTCCAGGCCCTGGTCGCAATGGGCGCGGATGCGCACCTCTTCGGCAAAGCCGTCGTAGTCGCGTGCATCGCCTTCGTTGGCGGTGATCAGGTAGGTTTTGCCGGCCACCTGGTAGCTGGCGATGGCGTCGGGCAGGTACAGGCCTTGGGTGGGCACCGGCGCGATCTTGATGGCCGGCGTGCCGCTGTTGGTGTTGCTGCCGCCGTCTTCGTCGCTCACGTCCATGCCCGTGCCGGGCAGGTTGTGGTTTTTGGTGCCCAGGGGCTTGATGGCAGTGATGGTTTTGCTGGCGATGTCCACCACCGCCACAGCGTTGTTTTCCTGCAGGGTCACGTAGGCGGTGCGGCTGTCGGCGGACACCGTGATGTACTCGGGCTCCAGGTCTTGCGCCACGGTGGCGCCGGGGCCGAAGATGCGCACGCCCGCTGCACGCAGGCTGCCCATCTGGCTGTTGAAGGCAGTGAAGCCGAGCGCGGTGACGGTGCGCGTGAGGCTGGTGGCCGTGGGCGACAGGCCGCTGACGGCGATCAGGCTGATGCTGCCTTCGGGGTCCACCGAGTCGGGCTGGCCGTAGCTGTTGGGTTCGCCTTCGTTGGCGACCAGCAGGTGTTTGCCGTCGGGGCTGAAGGTCAGCATGTCGGGCAGGGCGCCCACGGTGTCGGTGCCCAACACGGCCAGGTCGCTGGCGCGCACCCAGGCCACGATGCCGTTGCCCTGTTTGGGGCTGGCTTCCACCGCGAGTGCCACGATGCCGTTGAACACGGCCACGCTGTTGACCGCACCCAGGTTGGCGCCCAGGCTGCTGGCCGCGATGCTGCTGATGAGCTTGGGCGAGGTCGGGTCCTTGAGGTCCAGCACGTCCACCGTGCCCAGCGCGCCGTTGACCACAAACAGGCGCTTGCTGCTGGGGTCGAACGCGGTGATTTCGGCCGAGGTTTCGCCACCGGTGTGGGTGAAGCCACCGATCTTGCTGAGCGTGAGGCTGGCAGGCGTGCGTTCCTCGTCGTCGCCACCGCCACAGGCGGCGAGCAGGGCGGCGGTCACGAGGGACAGGGCGAAGAAGCGGGCAGGGCGGATCAGGGTGCGCATGGTGTGCTGGAGTGGGGAGGAGGCAGTGTGACCGTGTTGGTTGTAGGACGGTGGTGTGAAGGCTGTGTGACAGGGTGCCGCTGGTTGTCACATGCTTTTGATGGAATATTCCATTGAAGCTATATTTCACCCGTGGCGTGGGAGGTTGAGTACGCCGACTGCCTTCGATCCACGTCGATCCGCCATTTTGTTGATCGGTGCAGACAAAACAGGCGATGGCCGTTGGTACGAAACCCACGTGCCAATGGCCGACCGCTTATACGACGAACATTTGGCGCAACTCCGCAAGGAAGGGCTCATCGATGGCTAAGAAATTTTCGGAACTGCGGGCCCGCATGGCGCCCGGGCCGCAGGCTCAGGCCGAGGCGAAGGCGCAAGCGATGCTGGCAGAAATGCCTTTGCAGGAGCTGCGGCTGGCGCGTGGTCTGTCGCAACAGCAGTTGGCCGAACTGCTGCATGTGCAACAGCCTTCGATTGCCAAGCTGGAGAAGCGCACCGACATGTATGTGTCCACTTTGCGCAGCCACATCGAAGCCATGGGCGGTCAGCTTGAGGTGGTGGCGCGTTTTCCCGAAGGTGTTGTGAAGATCAGCAACTTTGCCGATCTGGACAAAGACGCTGTCATCTGAGCACGGCGGACTGCAGCAACGCATCCCCCGCCCGCAAGCGCGTGCCCGTGGCAATTGCCGGTGCCAGTTCAAACCCCCGCGGCACGAACACGATGATGGTCGAGCCGTGTTCGAACCAACCCATCTCCTGGCCCTTGTGGTGGGCGGCGCTGCAGCTCATCACGCTGGGGCCGGGCCAGCGCAGGTGCAGCAGCACGTTGAGGCAATGCAGTCGGATGCTGGCCACCAGGATGGCGGCCACGGGCACCAGCACCAGGGGGGCATCGCCGAAGGCGCTGAGCCGGGTTTCGATGACGGCGCGTTCGTTCTTGCAGAACAGTTTTTCTACCCGCTTCAGTGCGATGGGGTTGACGTTCCAGGTGTCGCCGCTGAGGTAGGTCACGCGGTCCACCACCAGGTCGTGTGGCGCGTGGAAGCGGTGGTACATGGCCGAGGTCAGGCGCAGCGTCACGTAGCGGCCGCCCTGCATGGCCTGTGTGAGCGCGTCGCTTTGCAGCAGCTCGCGCACCGGGTAGGGGAAGCCTTTCGCTTGCAGGATGTCGGCACCGTCCACCACGCCGCAGGCGCCCACGATGGCGTCGCTGGGCGAGCCGATCACGTCGGGCCGCGCATCGAAGGGGCGTGCACCGTCCTTGAGCTGGCGCGTGAAGCAGGCGTGCAGGCTGTCAAAGCGTTGTTCGCGCGCGTCGCTCAGGTCCAGCTCGGTGAACAGCCGCCACACGGCCATGGACAGGCGCGTGAGCCACGGGCTGCGCAGGCGGCTGAACCAGCCCATGAAACGGGTCAGCGCGATGCGTGGCACGCGGTTGGTGAGCAGGAAGTTGAGGTCTTCCTGCAGCAGGATTTTTTCGCGCCAGCCGGGTTTGTTCATGGTTTTGTCAAAGCCTTTGCCTACAACTGTCACACCTTTACTTTGCAGGCGTGTGTCAGATGTCCACCGAATGGGTTTTGTCCGCCGGCGCCTTGGCTGCCGCTCTGCCTTGGCTGCACCGGCGCCTGTTGCTGTCGCGTGCCAAACACCGCTCGCTGGCCGGGCATTCGCGCCTGGCCAAGCGGCTGGCGCGCTGGGTGCCGGGCTACAGCTACGGCGAGGCGCAGTTTTTTGGCGCCGACGGCGCGCCGGCCAGCGTGGCGGCGCAGCGCCGGGCCGGCTTCTTTCGCCTGAGCGCCACCTTGCAGGCCATGGCACCGCAAGGCCTGGCGCTGAGCGCCCAGGCGCGCGCGGGCCTGCCCGATCTGCAGTTCACCGGCCGCTACCGCGTGCCCTTTCAGTTCAGCGA
>CAYUAH010000054.1:0-15670 GCA_964442375.1 uncultured Hydrogenophaga sp.
CCCTGTTCACCGCCACCGACCGCTACCGCAACTGCCTGCGCCTGAGTTTTTCGGGAGCCTGGGATGTGGCCACGCAGGAAGCGCTGGCGGTGGTGGGGCAGATGGCGTGCCGGGTGGTGGCAAGTGCCGACACATCACACCCCATGGCTGCCTAGGGTAATTGGTTGATATCAAACTGAAATTCATAGAAAAATCGTTGTCATAAAAACGAAAACACTTAGAATTTCCGAATGATCCGCCTCGCCTCGCCCCCTCCCAACAAAAAGGCGCGCCCCGTTCCCGTGCTGGTGGGCAGTGCCTTGGAGCGCCTGGGCACCCGGGTCATGCTGGCCAGAAAACTGCGCGGCCTGACGCAAGAGGAACTGGGGCACCTGGCCGACGTCTCCACGTCCACCGTCCGGTCCCTCGAAGACGGCGCGGACGGCATTGCCCTGGGCAATTTCCTCAAGGTGCTGCAGGCCCTGGGCCTGCTGAGCCAGGCAGAGACACTGCTCGACCCGCGCGACGACCCCGAGACGCTGGCCTACGCCGAACGCAAGCTGAGGTCGCCATGACGGTGGTGACGCCCGTGTGGGTCTGGCTGCCCGGCCGGGACGAACCCACCCGGGCGGGCGAGCTGGTGAGCGGCAACGGCGCTCGCTTCATCTACCGCCCCGACTACACCCGCACCGACGGCTCACTCGCGCTCGACCCGGTCGAGTTGCGGATCACCCGCTCATCCAGAGGCACGGCGATCCTGGGCGCGGACGGCCTGCCAGGTGTGGTGCGGGATGCCAAGCCAGCGGGCTACGGCGAAGACCGCCTCAAGGCCATCCACGGCGACCACCTGGACGCGCTGCAACTGCTGGAGCTGGGCGTGCCCGACGGCGTGGGCGCGATCGAGGCCTGCAACGACATTGAGCGCAAGCTGCAATGGCGCCCCAAGGGCCTGGCGGACCTGCAGCAGTTGACCGAATACCTGGAAGGGAACGAACCGGCCAGCCGGGCCTTGCGCCGCCTGAACGACGACCTGGACACCAGCGCCGGCGGCGAACGCCCCAAGGCCACGCTGGCGCACGAGGGCCGCCTGTGGCTGGTGAAGATGCAGGCCCGGGGCGACCAACAGGCCATGCCCGCACGCGAGTTCGTCACCATGCGCCTGGCCGAGCTGGTGGGGCTGCAGGTGGCGCCGGTCAAGCTGCACACCTTCGGCGCCCACCAGGTGCTCATGGTGCAGCGCTTCGACCGGGCGGGCGACCCCAACAAGCCCACGCGAAAGCTGTACGCCAGCGCACACACGGTGCTGCGCCTGCGTGTGGAGGCCAACAAGGGCGACCCGGAACGCTCCTACCTGGGCCTGGCGGACCGGCTGCGCATCTGGACCCGGGACGGCACCGACGACCACCCCGAGCGCCTGGGCCGGCAACGGGTCGAGCTGTGGAAGCGCATGGCCTTCAACGCCTTGGTGGGCAACACCGACGACCACGCGCTCAACACCGGCCTGCTGTTTGACCGTGTGGCCGAGGGCAGCGACCGCATGGCCTGGGGCTTGTCTCCGGCCTTTGACATCACACCCAACGTGGTGGGCTTGCCATCACCCATCGCAGACGGCCCCCCTTTGTCGCTGGCGACCGGCGCCGACGGCCGCTCGGGCACCAGCGTGGCTCGGCTTGCCGATGCCGCGCAGTGGATGGGGCTGGAGCGCGACGACGCCATCCAGTGGCTGATGAACACCGCGCGGCAAGTCGCAGGGCAATGGGCGCCGATGTTGCGCGCGGCGGCCGGCCCCGTCATCGAAGACGCCACGCGTTTGGAACGTCTCGTGGGCGATGTTCGCCCGTCCTTCGCGTATGCGGAGTGGCTGGCGCAGGCAAGCTGAGCAGCTATCAAGCAGACACCAGCGCAGGCAGCCGGTAGCCACTCGCCCACGCGGGCAAATCGGCCGCCGGCATGGGGCGGGCGATGCCGTAGCCCTGCACGATGTCGCAGCCCATGGCGCCCAGCACGGCGGCGTGTTCGTGGGTTTCCACGCCCTCGGCCACCACCTCGCGGCCAAAGGCCTGGGCCAGTCCGATGATGGCCTGCACCAGCGCGCGGTCGGTGTCGCTGCTGAGCATGTCGCGCACGAAGGATTGGTCGATCTTGAGGAATTGCGCGGGCAGTCGCTGCAGGTAGCTCAGCGACGAATAGCCGGTGCCAAAGTCATCGATGGACACGCGCACGCCCAGCGCGAACAGGCGCTCAATGGTCTGGGCCACGAGCGCCAGGTCGTTCATGGTTTCGTACTCGAGGATTTCGATTTCCAGCGTGTAGATGGGCAACTGGGGAAACTGCAACAGCAGCTTTTCCATGAACTCGATGAACCCGGGCGCGGTGAGCGTGGGCACCGCCATGTTGACGCTCACCGCCACCACCTGCCCACCCTCGCGCCACTGCACCACGTGCTGCAGGGCGCGCTCGGCCACCCAGCGGTCCAGCACCTCGGAAAACGGCGTGCCGGTGATCTCGTCGAGGAAGGCGCCGGGCGCCAGCAAGCCACGCTCGGGGTGGCGCCAGCGCAGCAAGGCCTCGGCACCAAACAGGCTGCCGCTGGACAGGCGCATCTTGGGCTGGAAGAACAGCTCCAGCTCGCCCGCCTTCATGGCCTGCTCGATGCGCAGCAGCGAGGCGCGGCGCTGCTGCACGCGCGCGTCGCGGCTGGGGTCGAACACCTGCACCTGGTTTTTGCCCAGGTCCTTGGCGGTGTACATGGCCAGGTCGGCGTGGCGCAGCAGGGTGTCGGCGTCGCCACTGTCCTGCGGGAAAAACGTCACGCCCATGCTGGCGGTGAGCTGCACGGTGTGGCCCAGGGCCTGCACGGGCTGGCGCAGGCGGTCGGCCAGTTGGCCGATCTCGCGCAGCACCTCCTGGGCGCTGCCCTGGCGGGGCAGCACAAACACAAACTCGTCGCCGCCGACGCGACCAAAACTGTCGTGCGGCAACAGGCCGGCCTTGAGCTGCTGGCCCAGCTCGCAGATGAGCTGGTCGCCCACGGCCTTGCCCCACCCCTGGTTGAGCTGCGAGAAGTCGTCCAGATCGGCATACACCACGGCCACCACGCCGTTGTGCTCGCGCGCCATGGCGGCCTGCAGTTCGCGCAACACCTGGTTGCGGTTGGCCAGGCCGGTGAGCGGGTCGTAGTGCGCCACGCGCTTGAGTTCTTCCTCGTAGCGCATGGCCTCGGACTGGTCGGTGCAGATGATCACGCCCTGCTTGAAGCGCCCGTCTCCGTGACGCAGCACGTTGATCTTGACGGTGCAGGGAAACACCTCACCGTTCTTGCGCTGGCGCGAGATGTTGCCTTCATAGTGGCCTCTGGCCAGGATGGCGCGATCCACCTCGCGCTTGAGCGCCAGGTTGTAATGCGTGGGGCGGGTGAGGTTCAGCGACTGCCCCAGCAACTCCTCGCGCGCAAAACCGGTCATGGCACAAAAGGCGGGGTTGGCGTCGAGGCAGGTCTCGTCCTCGTCGAAGATGACGATGCCATCGCGCGCCAGCAGGAACACCTCGGCGGCGCGCGCCTGCTCGCGCAACATGGCGTTGATGGCCCGCCCGCGCGCGTGGTAGGCCAGCACCCCCTCGAACATCCAGCCAAAGGCCAGCGTGGCCGGCGGAAAAATCAACATCACCGGCAAGGCAACACGCTGCAGCACCTCCAGCCGTATGGCAGCGGGCAGCAGCAACACCAACACAACCGCCAAGGCCGAACACGCCACCCCCAAACTGAACAACCACAAGGTGCCGGCATAGACCGAGCCCGGCCCACCGAACGCGCGCAACAAACGCTTGCGCTGCGCGCCCCACACCAGCCCCAACAGCGTGACGCCGACCAGAATGGCCACACCCGGCACCACGCCCGCGCCGCCCAAACTCCAGCGGTACGAACCCGCCACCGCCAGTGCCATGCCCGCGCCCAGCGGGTGCAGGTAGGCGCCCGCCAGCGAGAGGATGACCGTCTTCCCATCCACGATCACGCCCTGCACCACCGTCACCGGTACGTTCATGGTGAGCACCGCGCCCAGGCCAAACAGCAGGCCACACACCAGGCGCCGCCGGTTGATGCGCCGCGCCCGCTCCTGCCGATCGGCCTCCTCAAACGGCCAACTCAGCGCCGCGTAAACCAGCACCAAGCCCACCAACACACCCGCGTTGGTGGCCACGTCGTGCAGCAAGGAGGTGACTGGCACGGCGCCTCAGTGGGGTCAGGGAACGGAGGGGAGGTGAACGGAGACAAGACACGAGGGAATCATGAATTCACCATAGGCAAACCTGTAAAGGGCCACAGCGGCACCAACGCCCTTCAATGTGCCACGAATTTGACATTTTTTTGCTTGGAAAACCGCGCGTTGGGGCCGAGTGTTGCGGCGCCCCGTCGCGGCACCCTCCCCTGAACACGGGATGGGCTCAAGCGTGCATCACGTCTATCATTTGCCAAGCCGGTGAACAAACACGGGAGAAAAATGGTACCGATCACCCGCACAGCTCCGACAACATATGAAAACGCCGAAAGACCGCAGACGACCCACTGCCGTCAATCGGTGGTGGTCTATGAATGACGGGAATGCAGCGATTGCTGCCGGTGGCCACAGGCGAAGGCATTGCCGCTGCCCTGGCACGAAGCGGTCTTTGGGCCCCGGCGACTGGCGTTGGCCCGAACGGCGGCTCTACAAGGTATTGCGATCGTTCGAGGTTCCGACCGCTGAGCGATTCGAGGTATCTCACTCGCGGGGAGACCTTCCTCCCATCGGACGGAAGATGATCAGGCCGACCAAGTTGGTGTACAGCGACCGAAGTGGCGACAAGCATGAATGCCTCGGCGAGGCGTTTGAAACGAACGTCTACGTCCTCCTTCGCATCTATCCGATGAAGGCATTGACCGGCCCTCTTATCGCAGTACCGGGCCAATTCCCAGAGCGATTCGCGGCACAGGTCTTGTGGCAAGTGTTGAACCGCATTTCTCGAGCATGTCGGAATGGGTGGGCAGGAGCGACCCTTCGCGAGGCTGAAACGACTGTTGCGCGCCGCCCAGAGCAAACAGGAGACTGGTCAACTGACCGTGCGTTACCATCTAAATTCACGCAATGAGATTGCAGTCCATAACGCTTCGGCCGTGCGGAGCACAGGGAGGGGCCATTGAGTTTCACGATTGAAGAAATCCGTCGAGCGCTGGATGCTGTGCCAGCGGACATCAGCTCGCGCTCTGCAATCTCCAAGGGCACCCTCAAGGGCCGTAGCGGCGACGTTGAGTACACGATCCACCTAGGCTGGGACCTGATGATCGCAAACCTTTGTGATCGCTCCTGGGGAGCCTTCAATGTCGCTCTGATGCGGCACATCAGAAAACTTGAAGCTTCTGGAGTCGATATTGCGCCAATTCTTGCTGCGGCGCAGATGGAGGATCACCATTGGCGCTGGCTTGATAAGACTCTCGCTTTTCGGGGTGATTGCTACAAGTGGTTCTTTCTGGTCGCTGAAAACTACCCTCAAGCTGCGTGCCTTGTCTATCACCCAAAGAATAGCGTTTCCGGGGTGGGAGATATCTTCTATGTTGAATACATTGCAGCTGCGCCATGGAATAGAGAAAACATAATCGCCGAACGTGTTTTCAAAGGTGTCGGCCCAAAGCTTCTTGACTGTATTATCAAGTATGCAAAGGAAGATTTGAAGCTGAGCCCGGGTTTTTCACTGCACTCACTTCCTCAAGCCATCCCCTTCTATAAGGAGAAGCTCGGTATGACAGCATTCCCCCACTACGACAAGGATGGCTTAACATTCTTTGAGTGGGTTGCGCCTAAATCGACCGCCGAAGGATGACCCAATGAAAATCCTCAGCACGCTCGAAGACGATTTCCCTTGCCCCGCGAACTCGGCCGTCGAACCAAAAAAATACTATGAAGCCTTCCTAAAGGCGGAGGCCATATTGGCGGCCGCCCCTAAACATTACCGAAAGAGCGCAGAAACTCGTCTACCGGAATTGATGAGTCACCTCTATCGCGGAGGTGACGCGATGGTGCCTCTCTATCGCAAGCATGATGACGCTTCGGAGGTTTTGACTGCTCTCTGGCTTTCCGCAGTTCGGCAGACTGCCAATTGGTTCTCTGCTGCGAATACGACATCGACATTTAAGGGTCTCGAAAAGACCGTTCTGGCAGACCTTCCCCGGCAATTTATGGACCCCGCAAGCCTCGTAGGCCTTAGCGGTTATCTTGCGCAGTTCGGCATAATATTTGTGTGGGAAAATGCAATTCCCAGTATGAAGCTTGACGGCGCGGTATTCGCACTTCCTGCAGGCCAAGTAGTGGTCGCATTGAGCTTGAGATACAGCCGCTTGGACCACTTCTGGTTCACCCTACTGCACGAACTCGCTCACGCAGTACTTCACCCTGAGAAGCTAGCAACGCCAATCCTCGATGATCTAGATGCTGCCCCTGAAGATTTGACCGAGCAGCAGGCTGATCGGCTCGCCACCGACAGTCTTATTCCCCGAAACGAGTGGCGCAGTTGCCCGGCCCGATTCTCGAATTCGATAGAGGACATTATTTCCTTCGCTCATCAACAAGGGATTCCAGCGCAATGCGTCGCTGGGCGCTTGCGGAGAGATCTGGGTAGATACGACCTATTCTCGGAGATCATCAATAAGTACGACGTGAGGGAGATTTTTAATGGCAGCAAATCATAAATACACACCATTCTTGAAATTCAAGGCAAACGAGGTGGCCGGGCTCTCAATGCTCAGCCCGGAGCTTAAGTCTGAGCTAACCCCATTTTTTGATTTACCTCGAAAGGATGGGATGACAGCTGCGGAATTCGAGAAATCCGCGGCTGCCTGCCGAAAAAAAGCTGATAAATATTTGACGAGATTTCCTTATATTTTTGTTGACTCGTTCGACATACCGGATTCCATTGCCACAACGGGGACACCGAACTGCAAGACGGTTATCGACGCCTTCAAAGATTTCGAGTATGTTCCGGTGTTGGGGCTAGACAGGGCTGCGGACCACAATCAGGCAATAATTAATGCAAAGGCCGCCGGCGAAATTATTTCCAACACTGTCGCCGTTCGCTTCCAAGCGGAGGAATTTGCCTCCTTCGATCTAATCAAAGACGAATTACTGGAACTGATTTGCGCCGGCAGCGATGCCTTTTCAAGTTGGATATTTATATTTGATTGCAGGGTTTGTCTAACGAGCAATCGAATGAAAATTGCAACGGACATTGCAAATTTCGTCCAGCAAGCAGGTACCAAAGCCGATGTAGATCAGTTCATTGTTGCAGGATCTTCAATTCCCGCAACTATTACTGAAATTGCACGACCGAGCGACGAGTCGGTCATAGCACGAGCCGAACTAGAGATATTCCATACCGCAGAATCGATTGTTGGCACGGAAGTCTTGTCCCTTGGAGACTACACAATCGTCAGTCCGACGTACTCTGAGCTCACTATTGCGCCAGAACTCCTTCTAAGCGTCACGGCACCAAAGGTTTTCTATGCTTTTGAGAATAGTCACTATATTGCTCGTGGCGGGCGAATAAAGACCAAAGGATATGAACAGTATGATGATATCTGTGTGGAAATTTCAGGAAAAAGCTTCTTTCGAGGGGCTGAGTATTCCTGGGGTGATGAATTAATTCAATTGCGCGCAGATGGCATTCGCAAAAAAAACATCACCCCCTCCACTATCCTAAAGCCAACCATTTGCGCCCATATTACGTACATGGCGCTGGATTACCCCAGCTAACTGATCGAGGGCGGCGGGATGCGAGGGCTCTACCAACATTCTCACTGATCACACTTTTTGGGGCGGTAGCGGCGATCAAGGCTGCGATCTTCTGCCGATTCATTTTCTCTAGTGAGCCATTGTTCGGGCCGGCGAACTCAATCAGTTCAGAACGCCATAGGCTTAGCAATGCAATCTCCGGGCTATACGTCGCGTTCCGCGTCGCGCCGCGTACGTGCCTAAATTTCACTGCGCGCTCACGTACAGCGTCAGCGACGATGATGCCCCAGTGTCGCGGCACAATTTCCTCCGCCCTGCGTAGATGATTGGTGGTTGTTACCAGCGAAATGAGGGGAAATGCTTGGTCGTAGTAATGAGATTGGCGGACGACCCTATTAATTGAGTCTGTTTCACCCTTGATTTCATAGCAATGCATCGTCTTATAAACCGCGACCACGTCGGCGATCGCATTGCTGTTGCAAACATGGACCTCTTCCAGAGTCGCAAGCGGGACGTTAGCCCTGCGCTCCAAATTATTAAGTAGCGCTCGCCTGATCTCTTTGTCAGTCAGTTTTTGCATGGTGAAATTTTCGCAAACTCGACCGTAATATTCATCTAAAGGTTAAAAGGCGCGGGAAGCGAAATCTCGTCGTAATCCCCCGATGACTCGAACCTTTCCTGTCCATGCGAACGAACGGAGCGTACTGAATATACGAGGCATTGTTCACGCCAGATGGACGGCTGCCCGGAGGTGTGAAGTCTACCGGCCTGTGGCTGGAGCCCAGCATAGTCCTTGCCCCGCGCACGTAGCCACTGACCGATTCTCGATGAACAAATGGTTGTGTTGGATCGAGCAGCTCCGGCTGCCTCGGCAGCTAGGCGCGGAGTTCTTGACCTCCCGTGTAACCTGTCACGGCGGAAAACTGGTATCGATGTCCAGTGGACGGTCATAGCCATAGACACTGAGGGTCAGGTGATCGCGGAAGCGGTCCTCTGGGCCCCCGACCGGGAATGTCCGTGTCCAGCCTCAAGCTGCGGCTCGGGTTCTCACATCAGTTGGCCGCTCCTGGCCGGCTCCGGTCACCCACGAGCCCCAGCACAAACCTCCCCCACCACCCCCCTGAACCACCCATGCCCCCCATCCCCCTGAAACCGGGGATGCCAGAACATGGCGATGCTCAGCTCAGGCGTCGCAAACGGCAGGGCGAAAGTGTGCAGGCCACCACGCAGGTTCTCGGTGTGCCGCTCGGGCACACAGGCCACCACATCGGTGCCGCGTGCCAGCGCCAGGGCGGCCACAAAACCGCCGGCAATGGCGGCCACATTGCGTTCCAGGCCGAGCGAGGCCAGGGCTTCGTCCACCGGGCCGCCCAGCACGCCCCGGCGCGAGGCGATGACGTGACGGCTGCTGGCAAATGCCTCGGGCGTGAGCGCCGCGCCAGCCGTGGCCAGGGGGTGGCTGGGGCGCACCACGCCCACCCAGCGGTCGCGAAACAGGGCCTGGGTGCGCAGTTCGGGACCCATGTTGGCGCCCAGCACGCCGGTTTCCAGGTCCACGGTGCCGTCGCGCAGGGCGGTGCTGTCTTTGTCGGTTTTCTGAACGAAGCGCAGGCGCACGCCGGGGGCCTCGGCAGCGGCGCGTTCAACCAGGGCGGCGCCGAAGTTCTCCACGAAGCCTTCGCTGCAACGCAGGGTGAAGGTGCGTTGCAACTCATCGAGCTTGAGCGCTTGCAGCGGGCGCAGCACGGCTTCGGCCTCGTGCACCAGGGGGCCTATGCGTTCGCGCAGGGCCAGGGCGCGCGGTGTGGGCACCAGGCCGCGCCCGGCGCGCACCAGCAGCGGGTCGCCGGTGGTTTGGCGCAGGCGGGCCAGGGCGCGGCTCATGGCCGAGGGGCTCAGGCGCAGACGTTGAGCGGCGCGGGCCACGTTCTGCTCGGTCAGCAGCACGTCCAGCGTGACGAGGAGGTTGAGGTCGGGCATGGTCATCACAACACCATACGCTGGTATGGCGTTGAGTGCACTGATTCATTGCATGCCATGCGTCTTCCGCCATGGGTGCCCTGTTCCTAGCATCGGCTCATTCCCTCAACGGAGCCTTTCATGGACACGACAAGCCCCCTTTCCTCCACCTCGGCGCCGCGTGGCGTGCTGACCAGCCTGGGCCTGGCCATGCTGTTGCCGGCGCTGGGCACCAGCATCGCCAACGTGGCGCTGCCAGCCCTGGCGCGGCAGTTTGCGCTGCCCAGCACCCACGTGCAGTGGGTGGTGATTGCCTACCTGCTCACGCTCACGGCTGCGGTGGTGGCCGCTGGCCGCCTGGGCGATGTGTGGGGCCGGCGCCGGCTGCTGCTGGCCGGGCTGGCGCTGTTTGCCCTGGCCTCCTTGGCGGCGGGTGCGGCGCCCGGCCTGGGCTGGCTGATTGCCGCGCGGGTGGCGCAGGGCCTGGGCGCGGCGGTGATGATGGCGCTGACCCTGGCCCTGGTGGGTGAGGTGGTGCCCAAGCAGCAGGCCGGCAGCGCCATGGGGCTGCTGGGCACGCTGTCGGCCGTGGGCACGGCGCTGGCCCCCAGCCTGGGCGGGCTGCTGCTGGCCACCTGGGGCTGGCAGGCGGTGTTCTGGGTGAACGTGCCGCTGGCGTTGGCGGCGCTGGCCCTGGCCTGGTGGCAGTTGCCGCCTGACCGCGCCACCCCACCGCGCACGGTGCACTTCGACCACCTGGGCACCGCCCTGCTGGCGCTGAGCCTCACCGCCTACGCCCTGGCCATGACCTTGCAAGCGGGTGCCTGGGGCACGCTCAACACCGGCCTGCTGCTGGCCGCAGGTCTGGGCCTGGCCGCCTTTGCCTGGGTGGAAACACGCGCCCCCGCTCCGCTGCTGCGCCTGCAAACCCTGCGCCAACCCGCCGTGGCCACGGGCGTGGCGGTGAATGCACTCATCACCACGGTGGTGATGGCCACCCTGGTGGTGGGCCCCTTCTACCTGGCCGGCGGCCTGGGCTTGGACGCGGCACGCATGGGCCTGGTGATGACCACCGGCCCGGCGGTGGCCGCGCTTGCGGGCGCACCCGCTGGCAAGCTGGTGGACCAGTTGGGCGCCACCCGCGTCACCGGGGCGGGCCTGCTGCTGATGCTGGCGGGCAGCGCCGCCCTGCCCTGGGCCTCGGCCACCTGGGGCGCGGCGGGCTACGCGGTCACGCTGGCCCTCATCACCGCCGGCTACGCCAGCACCCAGGCGGCCAACAACACGGCCGTGATGGCCAGCGCCCCGGCCGACCAGCGCGGCCTCGTCTCGGGCCTGGTCAATCTCTCGCGCAACCTGGGGCTGATCACCGGGGCATCGGCCATGGGCGCGGTGTACCAGTGGGGCGCCACCGCAACCACGCAAGCCGGTGGGCTGGATGCCCTGGCCGGGCTGGGGCTGGCGTTTGGCGTGGCGGTTGGACTGGTGTTGGCTGCGATGGTGGTGGCTGGGCTGGGCCAGCGGGGGGCCCGCCAGGGCTGACCCGAGCGCGAGCCGTTTGTGCCACCATCGCCCCTTCACTTCGGAGCCGCCCTTGGACCTGTTGCGCCTGAGCCTGCTGTTTGCGCTGACCGCGTTGGCCGAAATCGTCGGCTGTTACCTGCCCTGGCTGGTGCTGCGCCAGGGCAAGCCGTGGTGGCTGCTGTTGCCGGCGGCGGCAGCGCTGGCCCTGTTTGCCTGGCTGCTCACGCTGCACCCCACGGCCGCCGGCCGCACCTACGCGGCCTACGGCGGCATGTACATCGCGGTGGCGCTGCTGTGGCTGCGGTTTGTCGATGGCTTGGCCCTGACCCGCTGGGACCTGGCCGGCGCCGCCCTGGCCCTGGTGGGCATGGCCGTGATTGGTCTACAACCTCGCACCGCTTGAACTTTCACCCGACGCCATGACCCACTTTGCCCCCGTCGCCCTGCCCCACGCCAACCGCCTCATCAACCACGGCCCTACGGTGCTGATCACCAGCGTGTTCGAAGGCCGGCGCAATGTGATGGCGGCGGCGTGGTCCATGCCGGTGGAGTTTTCGCCGCCGCGTGTGGCGGTGGTGATCGACAAGAGCACCTTCACCCGCGAGCTGATCACCGCCCACGGCGGTTTTGGCCTGTGTGTGCCGGCCACGGCGGCCATTGACCTCACCCACGCGGTGGGCAGTTGCTCAGGCCGCGAGGTGGACAAGTTCGCGCAATGGGGGATTGAGGCCATGCCCGGCCCGGTGCTGGGCGTGCCGCTGATCGAGGCCAACTGCCTGGCCTGGATGGAGTGCCGGCTGATCCGCGAGCCCCACACCGAGGACGCCTACGACACCTGTTTTGCCGAGGTGGTGAGCGCCGCCGCCGACAGCCGCGTGTTTGCCAACGGGCACTGGACGTTGAACGACAGCAACGCCGCGCTGCGCAGCATCCACCACCTGGGTGGTGGGCTGTTTGCGCGCGCGGGCGAGGGCATTCAGGCGCAGCTCCTCACGCCAGCTTGAACGGCAGCTCGCGCAGCGGCTTGCCGGTGAGGCGGCTCACGGCGTTGGCAAAGGCCGGCGCCAGCGGCGGCAGGCCGGGTTCGCCCATGCCGGTGGGCGGCTCGGCGCTGGGCACGGTGTGCACGCTGATGGCCGGCATGTCGGTGATGCGGGCCACGGTGTAGTCGCCAAAGTTTTGCTGCTCGACCACACCGTCCTTCAAGGTGATGGCCGCGCCGGGCAGGCACATGCCCAAACCCATGAGCGCGGCGCCCTGCACCTGCGCTTCCACCGTGCGCGGGTTGACCACCAGGTTGCAGTGCACCCCGGCCGTGACCTGATGCAGCACCGGCTGGCCGTCCTTCACCGATGCCTCGACCACATAGGCCACCACCGACTCGAAGGACTCATGCACCGCCACGCCCCAGGCGCGGCCAGCGGGCAGCGTCTTTTTGCCGTAGCCGCTCTGGTCCACCGCCAGTTGCAGCGCGGCGCGGTGGCGCGGGTGGTCGTTGCCGAACAGCTTCATGCGGTAGGCCACCGGGTCTTGGCTGGTCTCGCGGGCGATCTGGTCGATCAGCGTTTCCATCACAAACGCCGTGTGTGTGCTGCCCACGCTGCGCCACCACAACACCGGCACATTCACCTTGGGGTGGTGCACCGTGAGCCGCATGGGCAGCGGGTACGGGGCGCGCATGCCTTCCACGGCGGTGATGTCGATGCCGTTCTTCACCATCATGCCCTCGAAGGGCGAGCCGGCGAGGATGGACTGGCCGACGATGACGTGGTCCCACGCCAGCACCTGGCCGCTGGCGTCAAAACCCACCTGCGCGCGGTGCAGGTGCATGGGGCGGTAGTAGCCGCCCTTGATATCGTCCTCGCGGCTCCACAGCGTGCGGATGGGCGCACGCACACCGGCGGCCTGCGCGGCCTTGGCGATGGTGCAGGCCTCGACCAGGTAGTCGCTGGTGGGAATGGCGCGGCGGCCAAAGCCCCCGCCGGCCGACTGCACCAGCACCTTCACCTGCTCGGGCTTGAGGCCCAACGTGCGCGCGGCGGCCATGCCGTCCAGCCCCGCCATTTGTGAGCCCACCCACAGCGTGGCGCCCTGCTCGCTCAGCTCCACGGTGCAGTTCAGCGGTTCCATGGGCGCGTGCGCCAGGTAGGGAAAGACGAACTCGGCTTCGATCTTTTTGGGCGCGTTGGCCAAGGGCGCCATGTCGGCATCGAAGTGTTTGGCGCCGGGCTGGCCCGCCAGCGCGCGGTACTGCGCCAGCTGGGCCACGCTGTCCACCTTTTCCACCGCGCTGCTGTCCCACTCCAGCTTGAGCGCATCGCGTGCCGTCTTGGCGGGCCAGTAGCCGTCGGCCACGATGGCCACGCCTTCGGCGCCACGGTCCAGCGGCACACGCAGCACCGCCTTCACGCCTTTGACCGCGCGGGCCGCCGTGTCGTCCACCGCCTTCAGCCTGGCGCCGAACACCGGCGGGCGCGCGATGACGGCGGTGAGCTGGCCGGGGCGGCGCACGTCGATGCCAAAGTCCTGCTGGCCGCTGCTTTTGGCAGCGGCGTCCAGCCGCGTGGTGGGCTGGCCAATGATGCGGAACTGCTTGGGGTCTTTGAGGGTGACGGTGGCGGGCACGGGCAAGGCCTTGGCGGCATCGGCCAGCTCGCCGTAACCGGCGCGGCGGCCGCCGGGGCCGATCACAACACCAGCCTCGGTGCGCAGGCTGGTGGCGTCCACCCCCCAGCGCGCGGCGGCGGCCTGCACCAGCATGGCGCGGGCGCGGGCGCCGAGTTCGCGGTACTGGGTGAAGCTGTTCTTGATGGAGTTGGAACCGCCGGTGAGGTGCATGCCAAACAGCGGGTCGGCGTAGGCCATGTCGTTGGTACCGAGCTGGCTGCGCACGCGGCTCCAGTCGGCGTCCAGCTCCTCGGCCAGCACCATGGGCAGCGCGGTCTGTACGCCCTGGCCAAATTCGAGGCGGTTGACGGTGACGGTGACGGTGCCATCGGTGGCGATGGCCACAAAGGCACCGGGCAGTTGGGTGGGCTTGAGCGCGGCGGGCGCGGCAGCCGCGCCCTGCGCGTGCGAGAGCAACGGGAACACCCCGAGCGCAAAGCCGCTGGCGGCGCCGAGCTTGAGGAAGCTGCGGCGCGGCAGCGTTGTGACGGTTTCGGTGTCGGCTTCGGGGGCCTGCTCGCGCGCGAGCAGTTGTTGCAGGGCGCGCGGGAGTTCGTGTGTGGAGGCGTGGAACATGCTGCGGTCTCCTTCAGGCCAGGGCGCGGGCGGCGTCGGCCACGGCGGCGCGGATGCGGGCGTAGGTGCCACAGCGGCAGACGTTGCCGGCCATGGCGCCGTCGATGTCGGCGGCGCTGGGTTGTGTGCCCTTGGGCAGCCCTTTGAGAAAGGCGGTGGCGCTCATGATCTGGCCGCTCTGGCAGTAGCCGCACTGGGCCACGTCGTGTTTCACCCAGGCATCACGCACGGCCTTGCCCACGCGGTCATCGCCGCCGGTGACGGCTTCGATGGTGGTGATCCGCCGGCCTTGCACGCTGGCTATGGGCGTGACGCAGGAGCGCGTGGCCTGGCCGTCCACGTGCACGGTGCAGGCGCCGCACAAAGCCGCACCGCAGCCGAACTTGGTGCCGGTCAGGCCGAGCGAGTCGCGCAGGGCCCAGAGGATGGGCGTGGAAGGATCGACGTCCAGCCGCTGGGCGCGGCCGTTGACTTGCAAGGTGGTCATGATTACTCCTGAGTGTCTTGTGGTTGTTGGATGAGGCCGCAGTGTCGCGGTGAACCCGCCGTCGGCGCTAGCCAGAACGTGCGCCATGCTTGCCCAATCCTGCGCGCGCGCCACACAAACGGGCAAGCGCCGATACCATGGCAAGCCATGCCCGATCCGTCCGTCCCCGACACCCTTGCCGACCCCCTTGCTGACACCCGCGCCTCGCTGGCGCGGCGCATTCTGGCGCGGGTGGAGGTGGGCGACGGCGCCCCCCTGCAGCCGCCCGAGATGCCGGGGCTGATGATGATCCGGCTGGACCAGCCCATGCTGAACACCTGCAGCGTCTACGAGCCGTGTGTGGCCATCATCGTGCAAGGCGGCAAACGCGTGCTGCTGGGCGACGAGGCGCTGACCTACGGCGAAGACCGCTACCTGATCGCGTCCATGGACCTGCCGGTCAAGACCGCCGTGATGCAGGCCAGCCCCGAGCGGCCTTACCTGGGTGTGGCGCTGTGCCTGGATTGGCGCGAGATCGCCTCGCTGATGCTGGAGATGCCGCCCGCCGCGCCGCGCAAGGTGGAGCCCGACAGCCGCGCGATGACCACCGGCGCGCTCACGGGGCCACTGCTGGAAGCCTTCGACCGCCTGCTGGCCCTGCTGGACCAGCCGGAACACATCCCGGCCCTGGCGCCGCTCATACGGCGCGAGATCCACTACCGGCTGCTGGCGGGCGAAGCCG
>CAYUAH010000055.1:0-15657 GCA_964442375.1 uncultured Hydrogenophaga sp.
CGCCCAACCTGGCCGCATCGGCGCTGCTGACCGACGCCATGTTCGCCTGCGGCACGCAGTCGGCCGCGCGCAGCCTGTCGGTCCACGTGCCCACCTATGCCTACGAGTTCCAGGAGCCGCAGGTGCCCCAGCTCGCCCCCGATCCCTTCATGAACTGGGGGGCCTACCACGCGTCCGAGCTGCCCTTCCTGTTCCAGTCCCGCATCGCGACCACGCCGCCCAGCCCCGACCCGGCCGACGTGGCCTCGCCCGCGCAGCTGCAGCTGTCGGCCCAGATGGCGCAGTACTGGGGCCGCTTCGCCGCCACGGGCAACCCCAACGGAGGTGGTCAGCCGAACTGGCCGCGCTTCAACAAGCTGACCTCGCCCACGCAGCAGCTGACCACGCCCAAGGTGTCGACCAACCTCTTCGGCGGCGTTTACGCCAAGCACCAATGCCTGATCTGGGACACGGCCACGGCGCTTGGCATCGGATTGTGAAATCCGAGCGGTTTGCCTGGGCTCCAAGGCCATAGGCGGGCGCGCCTGCAAGGTCACACGCGATGGCGCACAATCGCGCCCTCTGCGTGCCCCGAGGGTGCGCCTGCCCGATGCCACCAAGGAGACCGCCCGTGCCCAGCCCACTCGACCGCCTGCAGCGCCTCGACGTGTCCGCCATGCGGCGTGGCATCGAAAAAGAAGGCCTGCGCGTGCTGCCCGATGGCTCCCTGGCGGCCGACGCCCACCCGCGCGCCCTGGGCTCGGCCCTGACCCACCCGCACATCACCACCGACTTCAGCGAGTCGCAGCTCGAACTCGTCACGGGCGTGCACGCCGGCATCGGCGACTGCCTGCGCGAGTTGACGGACATCCACCGCGAGGTGCTGCAAGCCATCGGCCCGCAGCGCATGTGGGCCAGCTCCATGCCCGGCCACCTGCCGCCCGACGGTGCCATCCCCATCGGCTACTACGGCACCTCGAACGTGGGCCAGGCCAAGCGCGTGTACCGCAATGGTTTGGTGCACCGCTACGGCGCGCGCATGCAGACCATCAGCGGCATCCACTACAACTGGTCGGTGCAAGGCGCCACCTCGGAAGACTACTTCGCGCTGATCCGCAACTTCCGCCGCCACGCTTTTCTGCTGCTCTACCTCTTTGGCGCGTCGCCGGCCCTGTGCAAAACCTTCGTCGAAGGCCGCCAGCACGAACTGCAGCCGCTGGGCGAAGGCAGCATGTACATGCCCCACGGCACCTCGCTGCGCATGGGCCGCTTGGGCTACCAGAGCGACGCCCAGGCCACACTGGCGGTGAGCTACAACAGCCTGGAGGGCTACGCCGCCTCGCTGCACGACGCGCTGACCCGCCCCTACCCGGCCTACGAACAGGTGGGCATTCGCAACCCCGGCGGCGACTACAACCAGCTGGCGACCACGCTGCTGCAAATCGAGAACGAGTTCTACGGCACCATCCGGCCCAAGCGCGTGATCTTCCCCGGCGAGCGCCCGCTGCATGCGCTGCGCGAGCGCGGGGTGGAATACGTGGAAGTGCGGCTGATGGACCTCGACCCCTTCGAGCCGGTGGGCATCAACGCCCAGACGCTGCGTTTTCTGGACGTGTTCCTGCTGCACTGCCTGCACAGCGACAGCCCGCCCGACACGCCGCAGGAAATCGAAGACCTCAAGCACAACCAGCACCTCACCGCAGCCCGTGGCCGCGAACCCGGCCTGACGCTGCGCCGCGAAGGTGCCGAGGTGCCGCTGGTGGCCTGGGGGGCCGACATCGTGGCGCAATGCCTGCCGATTGCCCAGGCGCTGGACGCGGCCCACGGCACTGACGCCTACAGCCGCGCCGTGGCGGATGCGCAGGCGAAGCTGGCCGACGCCGACGCCCTGCCCTCGGCCCGCGTGTTGCAGGCCGTCACCGGCGCACATGGGCGCTCGTTTGTGTCCTTTGTGCGCGAACGCTCGCGCCTCACCCAGGACCACCTGCTGGCCCTGCCCTGGAGCGCCGAACAACAGGCCCGCTTTGAAGCGATGGCGGCGGCATCGGTGGAAGAGCAGAAAAAGATCGAAGCCAACGACAGCCTGCCGTTCGACATTTACCTGCAGCGCTACACCTCGCCTGAGCGCCTGGGACGACCCCGCGCACAGGCTGCCTGAACCCGCTGGCGGCGGCTCACTGCACCGAGTGCAGGCCGATCACGTTGCCTTCGGTGTCGCGTGCGATGGCGATGAAGCCGTACTCGCCGATGGCGAACTTGGGCTGCAGCACCTGCCCGCCGTGCGCCGCCACCCGGCCCGCCTCCACGGCGCAGTCGGCGCACGAAAAGTAGACCAGGGTGCCGCCGCCGCCCGGCTGCATCTGCGGGCTCTTGACCAGGGCGCCGGCCGCGCCCGGCGCGTTGTCCGTCCACTTGAAGGCGCACATGGCCATGTCGCCGCCTTCGGTGGGCAGATCCACCATCTCGTGTTGAAAAACCGCCTGGTAAAAAGCCTTGGCCCGTGCCATGTCCGAGACATAGAGTTCGAACCAGCCGACCGCGTTGCGTGGTGTTTGCATGGGTGCTCCCCGGGTTGAAAACGGGCAGTTTAGGCAGGCACACCGGCCGTCACAAGCCCGGGCCCCGGCACAATGCCGGTTTTGACAAACTTTGAGCGAGACCCTTCCCCATGTCCATCCAGTGGTTCCCCGGCCACATGCACCTCACGCGCAAGGCCATCACCGAGCGCCTGGACGACACCGACGTGGTGATTGAGCTGCTGGACGCCCGGCTGCCCGGCTCCAGCGCCAACCCGCTGCTGGCGGCGCTGATCGGTGCCAAGCCCACGCTCAAGGTGCTCAACAAACAAGACCTGGCCGACCCCGAGCGCAACGCCCTCTGGCTGGCCCACTACAACGCCCAGCCACACACGCGCGCGGTGCTGCTGGACGCGAGTGAAATCGCGCCAGCGCAAAAGCTCATCAAGGCCTGCTTCGAGCTGGACCCCGAGCGCGGCGGCATGGTCAAGCCCATGCGGGTGCTGATCTGCGGCATCCCCAACGTGGGAAAGTCCACCCTGATCAACAGCCTGGTGAAGAAGCGCGCGGCCCATACGGGTGACGAAGCCGGCATCACCCGACGCGAGCAGCGCGTGGTGCTGGCCGACGACGTCTACCTCTACGACACACCCGGCATGTTGTGGCCCAAGATCAGCGTGCCCGAGAGCGGCTACCGCCTGGCCGCCAGCGGCGCCGTCGGCCGCAACGCCTACGACGAACGCGACGTGGCCATGGCCCTGCTGGGCTACCTGCGCGAGCACTACGGCGGTGGCCTCACCGCCCGCTACAAACTGCCCAGCCTGGACGTGGGCAACGATGAGGCGCTGCTGGCCGCCATCGGCAGTCGGCGCGGCTGCCTGCAGGGCAAGGGCAAAGTCGATCTGCAAAAGGCCGCCGAGATCGTGCTGACCGAGTTCAGGGCGGGACAGCTGGGCCGCGCCACGCTGGAAACGCCTGACGAATTTGTGGCGTGGAAGGCCGCCGCCGAGGCGCTGCGTGCGGCGGAAAAGGCCGCCAAGGAGGCGGCGCGCAAGGGCCGCGCCAAGCCCGTGTGACTCACTCCGTTTCGAGCAACAAACGCATGCCCACCAGCGTGTAGCGCGTGCTGGGCGCGTTCCAGTTGCGGTAAGCGCAGCGCGCATACAGGCCCCAGCTGTGCCAGGAGCCGCCCCGGCGCACACGCACATCGCCGGTGGCCGGGCCCTGCGGGTCCTTGGTCGGAGAGCGGGCGTAGTAATCGTCGTCGTGCCAATCGGACACCCATTCCCAGGCGTTGCCCAGCATGTCGTGCAAGCCCCAGGCGTTGGGCGCAAAACGCCCCACGGGCGCACTGAAGGCGAAACCGTCGCTGCCCTGCAACGCAAAACCAGACCAGCGTGACCAGTTCACGGCCGAATCGGTGTCGAAGGTGTTGGCGATCTCCAGCAGGCGCTGCGGATCGTTGCCATTGGGGTAACGGGTGGAGGTGCCGGCGCGGCACGCGTACTCCCACTCGGCCTCGGTGGGCAGGCGGTAGCGCCGGCCCTCGGTGCGGCTGAGCCAGTCGGCCATGGCCACGGCGTCAAACCAGGTGACGTTGAGCACCGGGTGGTCGTCGCCCTGCGCAAAGCCAGGGTTGGCCCAGGAGTAGCGCGGATCGCGGCCCTCGAAGGCATCGCCGCGCGAGGTCGTGGCAGGGTCGTAAGTGGCGTTGTACCCATACGCGCCGGTGCCATCGCGCACCGACTCGGGCACATGGCCGGAGCGCTCCAGAAAGCGCCGGAACTGGCCCACGGTCACCTCGTGCTGGCCGAGGTAGAAGTCGCGCGTGATGTGCACCCGGTGCACCGGCGCTTCGTCGTACAGCTTGGCAAAACGGTCCGGCGGGTAGGTGGGGAAGTCGCGCGCCCAGCTGTCGGCGTGTTCGGCGTGGCCCATCATGAAACTGCCTGCCGGCACGCGCACAAAGTGCATGCCCAGGCTGTTGACGAACTTCGGATGTGGCTCCGCCACGGCGCCGGCACAGGCGCAGGCAGTCACCAGCAAGCAGGTACTCAGGCGCATGCACCCATCATGCGGCAGACAGGCCCAGCCCGCCATGGCCTGTTGCTACAGCGCCACCCGCCAGCGCTGGCGCGGCGCGCGCAGGCTGTGGCGCTGGCGGTAGGCGGCCGGCGTCAGGCCTACGTGACGGGTGAAAATGCGGCGGAACGCGGCCGGGTCGGCGTAGCCGCAAGACAAAGCAACGCTGGCCACACTCTCCAGCGTGATCTCTAGCAGCAGGCGTGCCCGGTCGCAGCGCAGACGGTGCAGGTGGTCCAGCGGCGAATGGCCCAGCGCCTGCTGGAAATGCCGCAACAGTGTGCGGGGGCTCACGGCGGCGGCGGTGGCCAGGGCATCGAGCGCGTAGGCTTGGTCCAGGTGCTTTTCCAGGTACTCGATGGCACGGGCCAGCGCGCTGTCACGGGTGGTGGGCAGGTGCTGCGCCTGCAGGGCCTCCTGCGCAGCCTTCTGGCGCACGTCGTCGGGCCGCAGCACAGAGGCCAGCGCACCGTGGAGATCGTGGTCCCAGATCTGGGCCACCAGGGCCAGCACCAATTCGCCACTGTCCTGCGGCAAAGCGGCGCTGAGCCAGGGGCCGTCCGCACACACGCCGGTGCCCTCGGCCAGCGCGATGTCGGCGTGGTCGCGGTGAAAGGCGGCCGCCCAGTACCAGGGCAAAGCCACGCGACGCCCGGTCAGCCGCCCGCTGCCGGCCGCGAACCACGCCCCGTTGCCCAGGGTCAGCAGGCGTTGGTCCTGATCGATCGCCACCGCCAGGTGGCGGCGCAGTGGCCCGTTTCGGGCGACCAACTGACGCAGCGCCGGCACATCGGCCACGTGCTGGCTGAGCACCCATTGGGCCTGGGGCGGGCCCTGAAACAGGCCCTCGGCCAGCAGCGCCTGGCAAGGCCCTTCGCCCAAGGACAGCGGCTGGCCGTGCGCGTCGCACAGACGCCACCCCAGACGCGGCGCCCGGCGGCCCAGGCGCAGCCGGGCGATCAGGTTGGCGGCGCGCAGCAGCTCCACCGTGTGCAGCACGTGGCCCAGTGCGGTGTCGGGCAACACGGGAAATTCGATGCCAAACAAGGCTGATGAGCTGGACATGGCGCTGAGATGCGGTTTGGCGATATCGGCTCGCCTTATGGCTATTTTGCCTTTATCGAGTTGCGCAGGCACCCCTAGCATGGACGCGTGTTCCACCCCATCCCGCGCCCCACATGCACACCTCGCTCACACCCGTTGCGCTCGCAGCCAGCTTCCTGACCGCCACACTGTCCCTGGCCTCGACCGCCCAGGCCCAGGCCCTGGACACCACCGGCCTGCAAAAAATCGATGCCGCCATCCAGCAGCTGGCCCCCAAGATCGTCGCCTGGCGCCGCGACATCCACGAACACCCCGAACTCTCGGGCCAGGAAGTGCGCACCGCCCAGCTGGTGGCCGACCACCTGCGCCGCTTGGGCATGGACGTGCAGACCGGCGTGGGCGGCACGGGCGTGGTGGGCACGCTCAAAGGCGGCCTGCCGGGCAAGGTGGTGGCGCTGCGGGCCGACATGGACGCCCTGCCCATGCCCGAAAACACCGGCCTGCCATTCGCCTCCAAGGCGAAGTCCAGCTACCTGGGCAAGGAGGTGCCGGTCACCCATTCGTGTGGGCACGACGCCCACGTGGCCATGCTCATGGGCGCAGCCGAGGCGCTGGCGGGCATAAAAGCCAGCTTGCCAGGCACGGTCAAGTTCATCTTCCAGCCGGCCGAGGAAGGCGCGCCGGTGGAGCCCGACGCCAGCGGCAAGGTGCCCAGCTTTGGCGCCAAGGCCATGGTCGAGGCCGGTGTGCTGAAAGACGTGCAGGCCATCTACGGCCTGCACATCACGGCCAACCTGCCCGCCGGCACGGCCGGCTACCGCAGCGGCCCGCTGATGGCCGGTTCGGACAACATCCACATCCATGTGGAGGGCAAGGGGGGCCATGGCTCCTCGCCGTGGTCGGCGGTGGACCCCGTCGTTGCTGCCAGCCAGGTGGTGCTCGGTTTGCAGACGGTGGTGAGCCGCCAGCTCAACATCAGCAAGGAGCCGGCCGTCATCACCATCGGCCAGATCCAGGGCGGCACGCGCTACAACATCATCCCGGACAACGTGGAAATGTTGGGCACGCTGCGCACCTTCGACGAGGACATGCGCCAGGAAGCGCTCAAGCGCATCACCACCACGGCAGAATCGATCGCGGCCGCCAGCGGCGCCAAGGCCAAGGTGCGTTTCGGGCCGGTGGCCTACCCCGTCACCACCAACCCGGCGGCACTCACCGAAGCTTCGCTGCCTGCGCTCAAGCTCGCCATGGGCGGCAAGGCCATGGTCATCCCCAAGGTCAGCGGTTCGGAGGATTTCTCGGAGTTCCAGAAGGTGGTGCCCGGCTTTTTCTACTTCCTGGGCGCGCCGCCCAAGGGCAAGGATTTCGCGAAAGCCCCGCCCAACCATTCACCGCAGTTCGACATCGACGAAGACCAGCTGCCGGTGGGCGCGCGCAGCCTGGCGGCGCTGGCGGTGGATTTCCTGCAGCGCAACAAGTGAGCCCCGGGCGGGTGTGCCTATGATCGCGGCATGCCCGAGCCGCTGATTCCACTGCAAGAAGGCGAGATGAGCTTCACCGCCATCCGCGCCCAGGGCGCAGGCGGGCAGAACGTGAACAAGGTCTCGAGCGCGGTGCACCTGCGTTTCGATATCCATGCCTCATCGCTGCCCGACGAGGTGAAAGAGCGGCTGCTGGGTTTGCGCGACCAGCGCATCACCGACGAAGGTGTGGTGGTGATCAAGGCCCAGACCCAGCGCAGCCAGGAGCAAAACAGGGTGGACGCCATCGCCCGGCTGCAGGCCCTGGTGGACAGCGTGGCCAAGGCGGCCACGCCGCGCAAACCCACGCGGCCCACCCGCGCTTCACAGCGCCGACGCCTGCAAGGCAAGGCCGCACGCAGCGAGGTCAAGCAGTTGAGGGGGCGGGTGGAGGGTGAGTGAAACGCCCTATCGCAACAGGCCGATGCGCCGCAGGTGTTCAGTGAAGTGTGGCAACAGCAACGCGTTGCCATGGCCCGAAAGGTGGTCACCATCGAACAGCAGCGGACGCCCGTTGAGCTGGGTGCTGCAAACCGGGCGAGGGCACAACACATCCAGCGCGTTCCACACCGAACTCTGGCTCAGCCCGGCCTGCAGCTGCGCAAATGCCTCCAGCGCCGGCGCCTGCAGTGCCGCCATCTGCTCGCGTGGCAGTTCGCCGCCATAGCGGCAGATCGGGTTGCTGCGGTTGAACCAATCTGCACAACGGTAGGGCACGATGCGAAACACCGGCGTGGGCGCCGGCAGCACGATGTGGACGCCACGCGCCGCCAGCGCCTGCAACTCGGGCAGCGCGGCCATCACCTGGCGCTCGCGCTCCTGCACAAACGGAGCCGATCGCATCTCGGCCAGCGCGCCTTCGGGCGAGTTGAAGTGGGCCCATTGGTCCACCATGCGGCGCACCCGCAGTGAGGACAAGAGGAGCACGTCACCAGCCCGCATGTCCACCTGCAGCCGCTGCATGGCCTGTCGCGTGTTGTCGTGGCAGTGCGCCGGCACCGGGCTCAGACCCAGGTAGGCGCAGCCGCCCGCGCCATAGACATGGGTTTGCAGCGCCGCGCCGCGCGCCAGCCCCACATACAAGGCGTGCAAGTGCATGGCGTGCGAATCGCCCAGCACAAACAGACGCCCAGCCGGTGCGGCGTGTGGCCCGCACGACACCGGCTTGAACACGACCTCGGAAATGCCGCCCTGCTGGTGGTGTTCCATGACCGACTCGCAGGGTCCGTTGCGGGGCACCGCGTCGGCATGACCGGTGGACCAATCGGCGGCCTCGCGACTCACCACGCTCAGTGACAAGGTGTCACGCTGGTCCACGATGCCATGGGCCAATGCCGCCGCCAAGCCCACGGCGAACAGGCTGCCCACCACCACCGGACCCTTGCGTCTGGCCTCGCCCCAGCCACGCAGGGGCTGCTCCAGCCAGCGGAACGAAGCCCAACCCAGCGCCAAGGTCAGCATCAGCGCCAGCGTCCGCATCAACGGCTCGTCGAGACCCACGGTCCAGCGCGCCAGCACAAAAACCGGCCAGTGCCACAGGTACAGCGAATACGAGATTTTTCCCACCCAGCGCACACCGCTCTGGGTCAGCAAGCGCGCAACGACACCACCTTGACCCGCCGCGCCCGCGATCAAGGCCAACGTGCCCAGAACCACCAACAGGTTGGGCCACCACGGCTGAGCGGTCGGCAGTGGCACCCACAGGGCCGCCGCCAACGCGGCCAAGCCGCCCCAAGCCCATCCCTTCGACACAGCGTCCGAAGTCGATGCACCCCACCGGCGCGCTTGCCACAGCTGGAACAGCAGCACGCCGGCGCCAAGCTGCCAGAAGCGGAACCAGCTCAGGTAGAAGGTATCGCCGGGTGCGTGCTGCACCATCCACACGTAGGCCAGCAGCGAGCTGCCCACACCCAGCAGCATGACGGCCACCGACAGCCGTTTGCGCATCTGCAGCCAGGCCACAAACACCAGCGGAAACACCAGGTAGAACTGCTCCTCGACGCCCAAAGACCAGGTGTGGGTGAAGGGGTTGAACTCGGTGCGCGGCGAGAAATAGTCGTTGCCACCGCGTGCCAACGCCCAGTTGGCCAGACCCCAGAAGGCGTAGCGCCCGGTGCGCTCGTTGCCGTCAGACAGCCAGCCCGGCGGAATGAACAGCGCCGACAGCACAAAGGTGGCCAGCAGGCAGACCACCAGCGCCGGCATGATGCGCATCAGACGGCGGGCGTAAAACGCCAGCAGGAATGGCCCCAGCCGCATGCCGGCCCAGTGCGAAACCGACAGGCTCACCACAAAACCGGAGATCACAAAAAAAATGTCCACCCCCAGGTAGCCGCGCGGCAACCAGGCGGCGTTAAGGTGGTAGACGATGACCGACACCACGGCCAGCGCGCGCAGGCCGTCGATGTGGGGAACGTAGTGGCGGGAGGTGGTTCGGTTCGCTGTCATGGGCTCGGTGTCGGCGCGACTTCTGGATCAATGCGCCTGGTCCCAGTTCGCCCCCACGCCCACTTCGGCCAGCAGCGGCACCTTCAGCGCGGCCACGCCAGCCATCAGGCGCGGTACCTCGATCTTGAGCCAATCCACATCGGCCTCGGGGCACTCGAACACCAGTTCGTCGTGCACCTGCATGATCATCTTGATGGCGGGTTTTACCGCGTCCAGCACGCGCTGCACGGCGTTCATGCTGAGCTTGATGAGGTCGGCCGCCGTGCCCTGCATGGGGGCGTTGATGGCCTGGCGCTCCAGCGCGGCCAGGCGTGCACCTTTTTCATTGCGGATGCCGGGCAGCACCAGGCGGCGGCCGAACACGGTCTCTACATACCCCTTGTCCTTGGCGCTGAGCTTGGTTTCGTCCATGTAGGTCTTCACGCCGGGGTAGCGCGCGAAGTAGCGCTCGATGTAGTTCTTGGCTGCCGTGTTGTCTATGCCCAGCGACTTGGCCAGACCGTAGCTGCTCATGCCGTAGATGAGGCCGAAATTGATGGTCTTGGCGTAGCGACGCTGTTCGCTGCTGACTTGCTCGGGCGTGACGCCAAACACCTCGGCGGCGGTGGCGCGGTGCACGTCCATGCCGTCACGGAAAGCCCGCAGAAGTGCTTCGTCGCCGCTGAGGTGGGCCATGATGCGCAGCTCGATGTGAGAGTAGTCGGCGCTGTCGTTGAAGTCGGCGAGCGCGGCGAGGTAGGCCTCGCGCACGCGCCGGCCTTCGGCAGTGCGAATGGGGATGTTCTGCAGGTTGGGGTCGTTGCTGGACAGGCGCCCGGTCACGGCCACCGCCTGCGCATAGTGGGTGTGCACGCGGCCGGTGCGCGGCAGCGCCAGTTGGGCCAGCTTGTCGGTGTAGGTGCCCTTGAGCTTGCTCAAGGAGCGGTGCTCGAGAATCCTGGCCGGCAGCGGGTAGTCCTCGGCCAGTTTTTCCAGCACCTCTTCGTCGGTGCTCGGTGCGCCGGTGGCGGTTTTTTTCACCACCGGCAGGCCCAGCTTGGTGAAAAAGATCTCGCCGATCTGTTTGGGCGAGCCCAGGTTGAAGGGCTGGCCGGCGAGTTCATGGGCTTCGACCTCCAGCGCCATGATGCGCTGGCCCAGTTCATGGCTTTGGCGCGCCAGGGTGCCGGCATCGATCAGCACGCCGTTGCGTTCGATGCGGTAAAGCGTTTCGCTGGAGGCGATTTCCAGTTCGTAGATGGCGCGCAGCTTGTCATCGGCTTGCAGACGCGGCCACAGGGTGTTGTGCACGTCCAGGGTCTGGTCGGAGTCTTCGCACGAGTACTCGGCGGCCTTGTCGATGGCCACCTGCGCGAAGGAAATCTGGTGCGCGCCCTTGCCACACAGGTCTTCATATGCAATGCCTTTGCGGCCCACATGGCGCTCGGCCAGGCTGCCCAGGTTGTGCGGCTTGTCCACCTCCAGCACATAGCTTTGCAGCATGGTGTCGTGTGCATAGCCTTGCACCTCGATGCCGTGGTTGGCCAGCACGTGGCGGTCGTACTTGACGTGTTGGCCCAGCTTCCTGGCGACCGGGTTTTCCAGCCAGGGCTTGAGGCGGGCCAGCACCTCGTCGCGCGGCAGCTGGGCCGGTGCGTCGGGGTAGTTGTGCGCGAGCGGGACGTAGGCGGCCTCGCCTGGCGTCACGCTGAAGGAGATGCCCACCACCTCGGCCACCATTTCGTCGAGCGAGGTGGTTTCTGTGTCGAGCGCGGTCAGTTCGGCGGCCTCCACCTTTTTCAGCCAGGCGTCGAAGGCCTCCCAGGTCAGCACGGTGTCGTAACGCACCTGGGTCGCGTGGGACGTGGCGGGGGTGTTGTCGCCAAACAGATCGCCCGTGGCGGAAGGCGCAGCGGCACCGGTGGTGACCACGGCGGCGGGCGCCGCGCCATCGTCCATGGCCTTGGCCAAGCCCTTGAAACCATACTGCTCGTACAAGGCCTTGAGCGCCGGCCGGTCGGGTTCGCTCAGCGGAATCGCGTCCAGCGCCGGCAGA
Source organism: uncultured Hydrogenophaga sp. (assembly GCA_964442375.1). GTDB lineage: Bacteria > Pseudomonadota > Gammaproteobacteria > Burkholderiales > Burkholderiaceae_C > Hydrogenophaga. Next base: position 11,625 of record CAYUAH010000055.1, read on the forward strand.
CTGGGCACGACGTCGTTCAACTCGCAATCGGTCTTGATGGTCAGCAGCTGGCGTCCGGTGGGCAGCCAGTCCAGCGCCTTGCGCAAGTTCTCGCCAGCCACTCCCTTGATCTCAGCGGCATGCGCCACGATGGCGTCCAGCGACCCGTATTCGCCCAGCCACTTGGCGGCGGTCTTGGGGCCCACTTTTTCCACGCCCGGCACGTTGTCCACCGCATCGCCCACCAGGGTCTGGTAGTCCACCATCAGCGCCGGCGGCACACCAAATTCGGTGGTCACGCCCGCGATGTCGCGGCGCTTGCCGCTCATGGTGTCGATGATGGTGATGTGTTCGTTGACCAGCTGGCTCAGGTCCTTGTCGCCGCTGCTGATGACAACCTGGATGCCCTGGCGCGCGGCGGTCACGGCCAGGGTGCCGATGACGTCGTCGGCCTCCACACCGGGCACGTTGAGCACCGGCCAGCCCAGGCGGCGCACCACCTCGTGTATGGGTGCGATCTGGCTGCGCAAGTCATCGGGCATGGGCGAGCGCTGGGCCTTGTACTGAGGGTAGATCGCGTCCCGGAACGTGGGACCGGAGGCGTCGAACACACACGCGGCGTAGTCGGCCCGCACTTCCTTGCGCAGGCTTTGCATCATGTTGACCATGATGCGCAGCGCACCGGTCTTTTGCACGGTGCCATCGGACAAGGTGGTGGACATGGTTTCGCCACCCGCAAAAAAGGCGCGGTACAGGTAGCTGGAGCCATCCACCAGCAGCAGAGTCGGTTGTCTGTCGTTCATCGCGCCATTGTCGGGGAATCGGCCATGGGGCCCGCCACCTACAATGGGGGATGCGCCGAAATCCCCCGCTTGTACCCGCTTTGCTGCTGCTCACCCTGGGCAGCACCGCCCTCGCCCAGACCGCCACGCTGCCCCCGCCCAAGGTGGTGGAGCAGCGCACCGAACGCATTCAGCACAAGGACGCCGGCAGCCAGATCGACGAATTGCGGGTCGGCGGCGAAACCCGCCGCATCGACGTCAGCACCCAGACGGACGTGCCGGCCTATCAGGTGACGCCCCACAGCGCCAACGAGGCGCCCGCCTCGGGCGGCCAGCGCACCGGCAGCGGCGGCAAGACCAGCTGGCGCATGTTCAACTTCTGATCGCCTCCCGCGATCAGACCGACCACGAGCTTTGCGCCATGGCCGTATTCACTGAAGTCTCGACAGCCGACGCCGAGGCCTTGCTCAAGGCCTTGAACCTGGGCGAACTGGTGGAGCTCAAGGGCATCACCGGCGGCATCGAGAACACCAACTACTTCGTCACCTCCGAACAGGACGGCGCACAACGCCAGCACGTGCTGACCCTGTTCGAGCGCCTGAGCTTCGAGCAGTTGCCCTTTTACCTGCACCTGATGCAGCACCTGGCGGCGCGCGGCATTCCCGTGCCCGACCCGGTGGCCACGCCCAAGGGCGAGATCCTGCTCAAGGTCAAAGGCAAGCCGGCGGCGCTGGTCAACCGCCTGCGCGGTCACAGCGAACTGGCCCCCACGGCCGACCACTGCGCGCAGGTGGGTGCGATGCTGGCCCGCATGCACCTGGGCGGCCGCGACTACCCGCGCCACCAACCCAACCTGCGCGGCCTGCCCTGGTGGAACGACACCGTGCCGGTGGTGTTGCCACACGTGGACGCCCCACAGGCGCAATTGCTGCGCAGCGAACTGGCCTACCAGAACCACGTGGCGGCCAGCCCCGCCTACGCCGCCTTGCCTCGCGGCCCGGTGCATGCCGACCTGTTCCGCGACAACGTGATGTTCGACAACGGCCAGCTCAGCGGCTTTTTCGACTTCTACTTCGCCGGTGTGGACACCTGGCTGTTCGACCTGGCCGTGTGCCTCAACGACTGGTGCATAGACCTGCCCACGGGCGCCCACAACGCCGAGCGTGCCCAGGCCTTTGTGAGCGCCTACCAGGGCGTGAGGCCACTGGAAGCCGCCGAGCGCCGCCTGCTGCCGGCCACGTTGCGCGCGGGCGCCCTGCGCTTCTGGATTTCGCGCCTGTGGGACTTCCACCTGCCGCGCGAGGCCAGCATGCTCAAGCCCCACGACCCCACCCACTTCGAGCGCGTGTTGCGTGAACGGGTCGAACGGCCCGTGGCCATCGAAACCCTGGACACCCCGACACCGGCCACCGCATGAAACTCCATCCCGTGCCCGCCCGCACCGGCCTGATCTGGGTGCGCGAAGGCATCAAGACCTTCTGGCGCCAGCCACTGGCCATGTCCGGCCTGTTTTTTCTGTTCATGGCCCTGGTGTCGGTGCTGTCGGCCCTGCCGCTGGTCGGCACCGCCGTGGCCCTGGCCCTGCTGCCGGCCGCCACGCTGGGGCTGATGGCCGCAGCACGCGAAGCATCGGAAGGCAAGTTCCCCATGCCCACCGTGCTGGCCAGCGCCTTTCGCGCCGGCAAGGAGCGGCTCACCGCCATGTTGCAACTGGGCGCGTACTACGCGGCTGGCTTCCTGCTGGTGATGGGGATCTCGGCCCTGTTCGACGGTGGCCAGTTCGCCCAGATGTACCTCGGCGGCGGCAATGTCACGCCCGAAACGGTGCAAAGCAGCGACTTTCAAACCGCCATGACGGTGGGCATGCTGCTCTACCTGCCCTTGGCCCTCATGTTCTGGCACGCGCCGGCCCTGGTGCACTGGCACGGCGTGTCGCCCATCAAGAGCCTGTTTTTCAGCTTCATGGCCTGCTGGCAAAACAAATGGGCCATGCTGGTCTACCTGCTGGGCTGGATGGGCGTGTTTGTACTCGGTGGCGTGCTGGTGAGCCTGATCGCCGGGCTGATGGGAGGCACCGTGATGCAGGTGGTGCTCTACCCGGCCGCGTTGCTGATGGCGGCCATGTTTTTCACCTCGTTCTACTTCACGTTCCGCGACAGCTTCACGGCGTAGTCAAAACGATCTTCCCGATGTGCTCACTGGCCTCCATCATGGTGTGTGCTTGTGCCGCTTCCGTCAGTGGCAAGGTCGCGTGGATGATGGGTTGAACGCGTTTCGTCTGCAGCATCGGCCACAGCGACCGCTGCAGTTCACGCGCAATGGCCGCCTTTTCGGCATCGGGCAATGAGCGCAGCAGCGACCCCGTGACCCGTGCCTCTTTGGCCATGATGGCGCGCAAGGGCACGTCAAAGCGGGCCCCGTTGCCAGGGCTCAGATGAAGGATGTGGCCGCGGCGGGCCAAGGCGTCCAGATTGCGCTCGGCATACATGCCCCCTGACATGTCCAATATGGCATCGACACCGCGGGCATCGGTCTGCTCCAGGAGCGCAGCAACAAAATCATCGGTCCTGTAGTTGAACGCGCCCACAGCCCCCAGCTTGCGGGCCACAGCCATCTTTTCTGCGCTGCCACACGTCACAAAAACCGGGTGCCCCAATGCGGTCAGCCATTGAACAGCCATGACGCCAACGCCACTCGTTCCGCCATGCAGCAGCACCGATCGGGCGGGGCCCAGCTGAGCAATGTTGAAGAAGTTGTGCCAAACGGTAAAGGCCGCCTCAGGGACGGCGGCGGCCTCCACCCAGCCGAGTCCAGCGGGTATGGGCAGCACCTGATCCAGCTTCGCGACGGCGTATTGCGCATAGCCACCACCATCCACCAGCGCACAGACCGCCTGCCCCACCTGGAGGGCGGTGGCCAGACGCCCTGCCCTGACCACCGTCCCCGACACCTCAAGCCCCGGCACGTCACTGTGTGCAGGCGTCGGGCCCCGTCGTCTTTGGTTGCAGTCATGCCGATTCACGCCCGCCGCCGCAACGCGAATCAGGACCTCGTCATCGAACACGGTGGGCACAGGATGCCGCTGCAATTGCAGCGTTTCCGGCCCTCCCGGAGCGGTGATCACGGCGCACAGCTGGTCGTCAGGAAGCATGGATATGGACATCTGAGAAAAGGGGAAGGTTCACTTAGGAAAATTCGGGCCCGCGCTCTGGAGAAAGCTCAAACCTTCTCCACGATCAGCGCAATGCCCTGGCCCACGCCAATGCACATGG
>CAYUAH010000056.1:0-15586 GCA_964442375.1 uncultured Hydrogenophaga sp.
TCTTGAAACCGGACTTCCACTTTTAATTGGTACGTCTACAGGGGGCAGGTCATGATGACCCTGGCGGCCGGTCTTGGCCCTAGCCAGGAGATATACAGCATCGACGAGTCCTTCATCGGGCTGCACGGGGTGCGGGGCGATCTGACCAGGCGAGCCCACATCATCCAAGACCGCATCCTGCGCTGGACGGGGATTCCTTGCGGGATTGGGATCGCACCGACCAAGACCCTGGCCAAACTGGCCAACTTCATCGCCAAGACGGCAGAACGCAAACCCGGGAGCTACCCCGAGCACCTGGCCCGGGTATGCAACCTGGCGACTCTCAGCCAGGAAGAGTTTGAGACCATCATGGGCGCAACCGACGTGGGTGAGGTCTGGGGCGTGGGACCGCGCATTGCTGCACAGCTGAGAAAGGGTGGTATCAAGACGGTGCTGGACCTGGCGCGCATGGACACGGCCACGGCCAGGAGGCGCTGGAACGTTACCCTGGAGCGGACGGTGCGCGAGGTGCAGGGCTTCCCCTGTATCGACCTGGACGATGTGCCTGCGCCCAAGCAGCAGATCGCCTGCACCAGGTCGTTCGGGCGGCCCGTGACCGAGCTGGCACCTTTGATCGAGGCGGTAAGCGAGTTCGCCAGCCGGGCGGCGGAGAAGCTCAGGAAGCAGGACAGCCTGGCGGGGGCGCTGCAGGTATTCATGCACACCTCGCCGCACCGGGTAGGGCCGCAGCTGTCCAGGAGCGTAACAGTGCCGCTCAGGCGGCCGACGGCGGATTCACGGGTGCTGGCCAAGGCAGCGGCTGATGGTATGAGCCTCATGTACGTGCCCGGCTTCCAGCTCATCAAGGCGGGCGTGTTCCTGATGGACCTGCAGCCGGCCAGCGTGAAGCAGGGGGAGCTGGAGCTGGAGCCCGAAGAGGGGCGGGACCGCACAAGGCTGATGGTGGCGATGGATGCGCTCAACGTGCGGTTCGGCAAGGGAACGCTGCATGTGGGGTCCACTGGGCTGCAGGGAGTCACACGAACATGGGGTATGCGGCAGGAGCGGCGAACGCCACAGTACACAACAAAGTGGGACGATGTGCCAGTAGCGAGAGCGTGAGTGTTTTCTTCGCTCAGCTGAACGACCGCAGACGACCCGAAGCTGACCATGACGGGACTGAAGTGACCTGCCGGAGAGCTGCCGCTCATCGTTCACGCTAGGTAGCACTCGGCCGCTATCCGCTCCGCTGGAGTGATGGGAGGCATCACTCGGAAGCAGGCGGGTCGGGCGGAGACTCCGTCGATGCTGGCGTTAGAGGAAGCTGAGGATTCTGACGGTCCTCGAAGTCCGAACTGTGCCAATGACCGTGCAGCTCCTGCTCAAGCCAGTCCGCGACCTGAAGGCAATGTTCATAGGACTCAAGAAAGTATTGGATTTCAACCGGAAGAGACATACCGGCCTTCACTCGGGCGTGCGAGCCGGACTTCCGAACGTAAACATCATTCGCAATGCCGCGACTGTGGATATAAATGTCTCGGGTGGCCTTAATTTCGACGTAACGATGGAAGGCGGGGCACTCTAGTAGATTAATCGAAAGCAGCGGCTGTACAGATTCGGCGAATTCGGCGGGTGACTTGTATGCGAGTTCGTTAAGCAAAGCATCAGTAGCTCGAAGATGTACTTCTTCAAGTGTTGTCGATTCAATCACCGCTTGAATCGGCAGACTGCGCTTGCCTCCGAGCTTCTGCGGATACCGCAGTACGACCGCTCGAACAATATCGCCGAGCATCGTTTCTACCAGAGTGACTAGCTGAACCAACGCATTGACGCTGAGTTGGTGGAAGGCAAGGTACTGGTACTTAGAGAGGAGCTGATCCTTGCGATAGGTCCTTTTGCTAGGAATTGCAGTCCGATCGGCGCGGTAGCCAACTGGAAAGGAAACCTCTATCTCCTCCTGCTGCATTTCCTGCATTCCTCGCGCGGCGATGTCGAATGCACCGTAGGTCAGTTGAGCAAGTTCTCCTTGATCAAACATCGCGTGCCGTGCGTCACGGACGATTTGGTTAAGGAGGTTGCCGAGATTCGGTGTGATCATGAGCGGTGAGTGTGATACTTAACCGACGTTCGTAGGCCGGGGTACCATGCCGGACAGCCTTCGGCTGACTTGCATGTTAAGACTTTGTGTGGCGCAGCAGCAGAAGAACTCTCTTGTGTACGTTGATGATGCGACGACGAAGCTGGGGATTATCGGGGGCGAATTCGTTCACAGACCGTAGAGTCTTGATCTTGTCGTAGATGTTCTGAACAAGGTCCGATGTTGACTTACCCGGCCACGACGAGAGATTAGTGCCCTCGATCCCTGGGAAGGCTCGGATCTTTTCTCGTTTGAGCGCATTGAAGTTGAACCCAGTCTTGTTGAGCCTGTCGTACTCGACTGTAGAGAAGCGAGCGATGACCAGTGCGGGATTCACGTCATCATCGACGACGCGGAAGCACAGTCTTGAGTTTTCCTTAAGTTCCTCGACAAGTGCGCGGATGTCACCCTTTCGGCCCTTTAGAAAGGCATCAAAGGACGCCATTGCCTTGACCGACGTGACTACCCCTTGGAGGGCGGGCAAGATTGATTCCAGCATGGGTGTTTCAGATGCCTAACGTGTTGGCGGATGATCGATAACGATTACCGTAGCATACGGCCATGAGCCACTCAACCTCTCGAAGCCGTCACCCGCCAAGGACGGCGTCTGGCCGAGACTAGGCAGCTGGCTAAACCCAGCTCTCTCCCAGCGCCTCAGCCTGCTGCAGCACCAACTCCACAGCTGCGTCCTGCATGTCTGGCGGGTACTTGTACTTGCGCAGAATGCGCTTGACCATCAAGCGCAGCGTGGCCCGCACGCTCTCGCGCTGTGACCAGTCCACGGTGATGTTCTTGCGCAGGTTCTCGGTCAGTTCGTGGGCGATTTTCTTCAGGGTGTCGTCGGCCAGCTCGCGCACGGCGGACTCGTTGTTGGCCAGGGCGTCGTAGAAGCGCACCTCGTCTTCGGTCAGGCCCAGCTGCTCGCCCCGGGTCGCAGCTGCCCTGAACTTCTTGGCCATCTCGACCAGCTCTTCCATCACCTGCGCGGTCTCGATGCTGCGGTTCTGGTAGCGGGTGATGACGCCGCTGAGCAGTTCCGAGAACTTGCGCTGCTGCACCACGTTGCTGGCGAACTTGCTCTTGATCTCGCCCTCCAGCAGGCGCTCCAGCAGCTCCACGGCCAGGTTGCGCTCGGGCAAGTTTTTCACCTGGGTCAGGAACTCGTCATCGAGCAGGCCGATGTTGGGCTTGTCCAGGCCCACGGCGTCGAAGATGTCCACCACGGCCTCGCTCACCACAGCCTGGCTGATGATCTGGCGTATGGCCGCCTCGCGGTCGATGTTGATCCTCTTGGTATCGACCAAGTCGCGCTTGGTCAAGATCACCTTGACCCCCTGCAGGAACGCCACCTCGTCGCGCAGGGCCTTGGCCTCGTCCAGGGTGCAACACAGGCTGAAGGCCTTGCTCATGGCCAGGGCTGCGTCGGCAAAGCGCTTCTTGCCGTCCCGGACCGCCTTGCCATCTTTGCCCTTGGACTCGGAGAGGAGTCCCAGCACATGGTTGGCCGCGCCGGCCAGGGTCTTGTGCCCGCCGATCTTGAACGCGCTGTAGTCGAACCCGTGCAACATGGCGCGCAGCACGTCCAGTTTCTCCAGCAGGATGGCCAGGGCCTCGTGGGCGTCCACGGTGGGCTTGCCGCGGCCTTTGCTGGCCGTGTACTCGCGCATGGCGGCCTTGAGTTCGTTGCCAATGCCGATGTAGTCCACCACCAAGCCGCCCTGCTTGTCCTTGAACACGCGGTTCACCCGGGCGATGGCCTGCATGAGGTTGTGGCCCTTCATGGGCTTGTCCACGTAAATGGTGTGGACGCAGGGCGCGTCGAAGCCAGTGAGCCACATGTCGCGCACGATCACCAGGCGCAGCGGGTCGGCCGGGTCCTTGAAGCGCTTCTCCAGCCGCTTCTTGACCTGGCTGCTGTAGATGTGGGGGCGCAGCAGGGCCTTGTCGCTGGCGCTGCCGGTCATGACGATCTTGACCATGCCCTGCTCGGGAACGTCGCTGTGCCATTCTGGGCGCAGCTTGACGATCTCGCTGTAGAGGTGGACGCAGATGTCACGGCTCATGGCCACGACCATGGCCTTGCCGTCCTGCGCCTTGTTGCGCTCCTCGAAGTGGGCCACGATGTCGGCCGCCACGCTGGCCACCCGCGGCTCGGCGCCTACCACGCGCTCTAGGGCGGCCCATTTCGATTTCAGGCGCGCTTGGGCGTCTTCCTCTTCGTCCTCGGCCAGCTCATCCACCTCCTCGTCGATGAAGGGCAGGTCTTCGTCCTTGAGGCGCAGCTTGGCCAAGCGGCTCTCGTAGTAGATGGCCACGGTGGCACCATCCTCCTTGGCCTGCTGCATGTCATAGACGTGGATGTAGTCGCCAAACACGGCCCGGGTGTCGCGGTCGGTGCTGCTCACTGGCGTGCCGGTGAAGGCCACGAAGGTGGCCTGGGGCAGGGCGTCGCGCAGATGCTGCGCGTAGCCGACCTGGTAGCTGGTCTTGTAATCGGGCGGGGCGAACTCGGCCGTGGCCGCCAAGCTGGCGTGGGCGCCGTCCGTGGTGGTCAGGGCACTCTGGCTGGCGCCCGACACCTTCCTGGTCTTGAGCTTGGCCTCGAAGCCGTACTGGGTGCGGTGGGCCTCGTCGGCGATGACCACAATGTTGTGCCGGTCCGAGAGCACGGGGAACATGTCCTCGTCCTCGCCGGGCATGAACTTCTGGATGGTGGCGAACACGATGCCGCCTGAGGGCCGGTTGCCCAGCAGGCGGCGCAGCTCCTGGCGGGTGGTGGCCTGCACCGGCTGCTCGCGCAGCAGGTCCTGGGCGAGGCTGAAGACGCCGTAGAGCTGGCCGTCAAGGTCGTTACGGTCGGTGATCACCACGATGGTCGGGTTGGCCATGGCGGGCTCCTGCATCACCCGGGCGGCAAAGCAGGTCATGGTGATGCTCTTGCCGCTGCCCTGGGTGTGCCACACCACGCCGCCCTTGCCACGCACGGCGGCGGCGCTGTCGGGCCGGGAAGCGGCCACCACGTGCTCGATCGCCGCTCGTACGGCGTGGAACTGGTGGTAGCCCGCGACCTTCTTGACCAGGTTGCCGTCGTCCTCGAAGAGCACGAAGTAGCGCAGATAGTCCAGCAGGTACTGGGGGCTGAGCACGCCGCGCACCAGGGTCTGCAGCTCGTTGAACTCTCCCAGCGGATCCAGGTTCACGCCGTCTATGGTCCGCCACTGCAGAAAGCGCTCGGCATTGGCCGACAGCGAGCCCAGGCGCGCGTCAGTGCCATCCGAGATGACCAGCACCTCGTTGTACTGGAACACGTCGGGAATCTGCTCCTTGTAGGTCTGGAGCTGGTCGTAGGCTTTCCAGATGTCCGCGTTCTCGTCGGCCGGGTTCTTGAGCTCGATCAGCACCAGGGGCAGGCCGTTGACGAAGAGGATGATGTCGGGCCGGCGGGTGTGGTGCGCGCCCTTGATGGTGAACTGGTTCACCGCCCAGAACTCGTTGCGCGCCGGTTGTGCCCAGTCCACCAGCCGCACGAAGTCGCCCACCGTCTCGCCGTCGCGCTGGTACTGCACCGGCACGCCGCCCACCAGCAGCCTGTGAAAGGCCCGGTTCGCCGACAGCAGGGCGGGAATACCCAGGTCCATCACCTGCTGCAGCGCGTCCTCGCGGGCGGCGGTGGGCACGTTGGGGTTCAAGCGCTGGATGGCTTCGCGCAGGCGAAACGGCAGCAGCACCTGGCGGTAGCCCGCGCGCTGGGGGTTGGGGCCGTCGTGGGCGATGTCCGGGCCGGCATGGACTGCGTAGCCCAGCTCGGCCAGCCAGCCCAGGGTTTCCTGCTCAAGCTGGTCTTCGGTCATGACAACACCTCCCACGTTCCCCCCTTGTCAGGCCCGATGCGGCGCAAACGCCCTTGCTCGCGCAGCTTGCGCAGGGCGCGCTCAATGGCGCTGTCTGACTTGCTGAGCGCCTCGGCCAGCTGCGCAATCGTCAGCGTGGGGTCGTTGCGCAGCAAGGCCACGATGGCGTCCGGCGTTTTCTCCGGCGTTTTCTCCGGCGTTTTCTCCGGCGCTGTGGGTGCCCAGCGCAAGCTCAGGACGGTGTGGTCAAACGGCTCGAAGCTGTCATGTAGATCCAGCGAATGACCCTCACCCACCCACCCCTCTCGGATACGCGGCAAGCCGGAACCCGCACGCTCACCCAGGTTGAGCATCAAGAACATCTGCTGGATGGTGCGGTTGCGGCAGTCGCTGATGCCACCATGCAGGGCCTGATCTGGCGGTATGCGCAAGGCACCGGGGTTGCGAAACTCAAATCCGGCGGGCGACTTCACAACCTTGATGGACGCGCGATCGCTGTAGTCGGCATGCACCAGGGTGTTGACCAGGGCCTCGCGCACGGCCTGGTGCTGGGGCGTGTCGTCCACCCGCACGTCACCCTTGAGTGCAAACGGCACCTTTAGGTCGGCCGTCAGCTTGCGGATCACCCTGCGGTAGAAGTCAAACAGGTTGCCAGACCAGGTGCCATCGGGAATCAAGCGGTCAAGCCAGCGGGTGGCCGCGTCCGGGGCATCCGATTGCTCTTGGTAGTCCACAAAGTACAAAGGTACGGCCTCGCTGATGCTCTGCCACCGGCCAAACATCAACACGCCGGCCAGCGTGAGTCCGGCTTCGCCGCCGTCACGGCTTTGACGCCAGGCCCCGATCAGTTTCAGAAAACTCAGGTCGTCTGGCGCAGTCCAGGGGTGATCGGGGCGGTTCACCGCAAACATCTGGCGGTAGGCGCGCAGGCTCTCCTCTTCGATGTCTTGCGGGCCAAAGCGGTTGAGGATGCGTGTGTCACGGCTGTCTTCCAACTGCTCGGCCAGCATGCGTTTGACGGTGTCGTCGTCACACAGCCTGTCGCCATCGTTGAGGCGGCGGTAGGTGTGCCCCAGCGGCTGGCCGCTCAGAAACACAGGGCGCTGCTTGCGCGACGCCTGGGGAATCTGGACCCGAAGTACCACCTTGCCATCCAAAACCAGCTCCTGCACATCGGCATCGGTGAGCAGGTTGACACTGACTTTGCCCGGGTTGTTCAGGTTGTTGAACAGGTCTGCCCGCACCTTGGCGGCATTCGGCAAACCAGCCACCGTGAACCGACCATCTTTTTCGCGCACGCCCAAAAGCACGACACCGCCGTGCGCATTGGCCATGGCCGAGTACGTGGGCCAAAAGTCCTTGGGCACCTCGCCCCGGCCATTCTGGCCGTGGGCGAGCTTGCACTCCAGCGACACAGATTCACGCAGCCGCTGCAAGTCCCCAAACGTGTCCATCAAAACCATCAAACCATCTCCATATCAAGCGGCCAGCACTTCGACAGTGCCGCCCAAGCCCAGCCGCTCCCACCCCAACAGCCGCTCCTCGTCCAGGTCAAACGGCAACACCTCTAGGTTGAGCCCACCACCAAACTCAAACGGGGGCAAAGGCTGGCTGAACCGCTCGGTGCGCGGGTAGATCAGCGCCATGCGCCCTGTGCCGCCCAGGTACTTCTGCCCATAGGCGTACAGCTGGTAGAAGTCGGCCTGGCTCAGACCGTACTTGTCGGCGCGGTTGCTGGCGTCCAGCAGCTTCCACTTGGTGTCCAGCACCCAGCGCACTGGGCCACGCGAGATGAGCAAGTCGGGCTGGAGTTGAAAAATCGGCTGTTGCTGGTGGGTACACAGCGAATGTGATTTGGCCTGGGTCTGAATGTGGTGATCGCTGCCCAGCCAGCGCCTGATCCAGCCAGCCACGAAGCTCTCAAACAGCCGCTCCATGGGAAACAGCAGGCTCAGCCCTCGGTGCTCACCGGCAATCGACAAGGGCATCTGCTCGTTCAGGATGAGCTCGCACCAGGGCCGCACCGGCCGGTAGTGCGCCAGCAGGCGGTCTTGGCCCCAGACGCGAAAGTCTTGCTCCACCTGCCGGCTGGGCGGCACCTCCAGCAACCGCGAGCTGAGCTCCTGTGCCAGCCGCCAGTTCCCCGGGTGCTGTGTAGCCTGCCGCACGCGGTCCAGCGCAAGCCGGAGCAGGCGGTTCTCTGGCCGGTCGGGCAGGTACACCTCGTGCCGCACATGAAAGCGGTGCGCTCGCCCAGGCGGTTGCCGCAACTGCGCCTGCAGGTTCAACTGGCCGCGCAAAAACGGCAGATCTTCCTCCATCCGCTGGTATTCAAAACGCAGCCCTTGGCCCACCAAGGTGTCCAGCGCGCGCAGAAACTGCCCCATCACCCACTCAGACAAAGGCGCATCGAACAGCTGCAGCCCTGCTGCGCCCACTTCGCGCGTGGGCAGGTTGAGAACTGCCAGGAGCATCTTGCGCAGCAAGGCCCGGCCGTCCTCTAGGCTGCCGCCTTCGGCATGGTGCTTGGGCACGATTTCAACCACCGTGCCACACGGCGTTTCCACCACGCCCACGTAGTTGTCGAGCTTGAGGCGGCGGCGGCCGTCCACCTGCACGAGTTTGGCCCCGGTCTTGGAAAACGCCTCGCTGAGCCGGCACAGGTGGTCAAACGCCGACTCGCTGATCTGCGCCATGTCCAGCGAATCACCGCCCACCGCCTCGGTGCAGAGCCAGGCGTGCTCTCTCACGCTCACGCGGCGGGCCAGGTGCGTCATTCGTCGTCCTGCGCGTCTTGATGGTCGATCACGCCCAGGTAGCTCTCCACCCGATCGAAAGCACCATGGTTGATGCCCCACAGCTGCGGCGCCCGGGCCACATTGACCTCACTGCCAAACAAGGCTTGCGTGTTCAGGTCGGTAGCTTGCACAAACTGGTACGCCCAGGGCTTTCGATGGTCGTTCAGCACCCATTGGATGCGCTGCCAGTCATCGAAGAAGTATTCCTGCAACAGCGGCAGTACCTGGTTCATGAAGATGCCGCGCAGCACCGCCAACTCGGGCTTGTCGCGCAGCGGCATGAAGTAGGCGTGCCCCAGGCAGTGATCGCGGTCCAGCAGGGCTTCAATGCGCTGGTTCATCACCACCAGCAGCTCATCCACCGGAATGCCCTCCACGATCACGCCCGCCAGCAAGCTCGGCTCGGGTGCCATGAGGTTGAACACAAAACGCCGCCGTAAGGCCACGTCCATGCTGGTCAGCGAGCGGTCGGCCGTGTTCATGGTGCCGATCAAGTACACGTTACCGGGCACGCTGAAAGGCTTTTTGGAGTACGGCAGCACCACCTCCAGTGCCTCGGGCGCACCGGCCCGCTTGGATGGCTCGATCAAGGTGATCAGCTCACCAAAAATGCGCGAGATGTTGCCCCGGTTGATCTCGTCGATGACCAGCACATAGGGCTGGGCATCGTCAGAGGCAGTCGCGCGGCGCTGTGCGAACGGCACGCCTGCAGCCCGCAGCCCCGAAAGAACGCCTGGCCACTCCATGCGTTTGAGCGGGTACACCGTGGGCAACGTCAGGTGCTTGCCGCCATTGAGCGCGACGATGTTGAAATCCAGATCGGTGGCCAGCCATCGCACCGCGCGCTTATGCACGTAGCCACTGGCCACACCCTTTGGCGGGTGCGGCTGGTATTCGTACTCGCCCGACACCACCCCCACCGCGCGGACGGTCGATTTGGTTTTCAAGCACAACACCACGTCGCCAATTTGCATCTCGCGGCCGAAGTACGACAGGGATGCCCGGTCGTTGGCGCCCAAGCGCAGCGCGGGGTCTGTCAAATCGGCGCTGCGCAGGTCGCCCACCATGTCCCATCCGATGCGGGCCTCGTTGTTTGCCAGGCAGAACTCCCGCGTGCCGTCCGTGGCATTGGACTCCGACAGTGAAATCTTCCAGATCGTTGGGTTCTCGCCCACACCCCAGCCTTGCTCGTTTTCACGGTCACGGAGCGCATCGGCGCACAAATCGGCAAACACGCCACGCTCCACGCTGTAGCTCAGGGCACTGGCAGCGTCATGGGTGTCGTCGCTCACATGCGCCCTGATGCCCTCCACAAAGTCCTCGTAGCTGAAGCTCTGGTGAAAGGTGACAAACCGCACCCGGCGTTCGCGCGCCAGGGCGTCGAAGCGCGCTTTCAACGCCCTGCGATGCGCCTGGCTATCGCCGCGGTGCGTGTCGTAAAAGTCCGGGTCCAGGACCTTGAGCGCGGCGTCGATGGTGGCGTAGGTCTTACCAGTGCCCGGCGGGCCGTACAAGATTTGGTTCAGCGGTTGGGCCATACGTGGCAGAGGTAGCGGCGGTGGGGTCGCACCCTGTTTGGCAAATGCCAGTGCGTAGTGCGCAGGCCCCACTTTGGTGAGTACCGCATGGTCACCCGGCCGCAGTTGCTGCGCCTTCATGAACGCACCCATCTTGGGCTGAATGCGGTGGCGGTCGTTCAGCACCCATGCTTCGTCCAGCCGGGTGCCGTCCGGCAGGTCAAGCACAAAGGTCTGCACCGGGCGCTCCGTAGTTGCACAGAAGTGCGCCGCCGGGAAGAGCCGCTGGAGCTTGGACACCTTGATCTGCCCGTTGCGGATGTTGGCTTCGGTCAGAGCCACCGAGAGCCTGTCCTCGCCCGTGCCGTATTCGTCGGGCCAGTAGGGCTTGCGGTGAGCTGCGGCCTGTATGCGCGGGTCTTCGGCCACTTGCTCTACCCACGCGGCCACGCCGTCCAGGGTCAGCGGGCGTGCATCTTCGCCTTCGCTGTCACCAGCTCGCAGGCCCACTGTGCCGTTGCTCACATTGACGCGCAGAGCCACGGCTGCGCTCCAGATTTCGGGGTGCTCGGTTCGGCCAGCGTGAACCAGTTCCGCCCTGGTGATCCACCAGTCCAGGCCCTTGTCATGCAGGGCACTGGCTAGTTCGACGAAGGCGGCTGTCGTACCCTGCCGTTCCAGCGCCTCCAGCAGTGTGCTCGCCGCCGCAAAGTGTTGCAGCACGTCGTCTCGGTCGGGGTCCACTTTGGGTATTCGGCTGAGCAGTTCGTCGTAATAAGCCAGCAGCGGCTTGTTGCCCCGCTGGGCCAGTAAACCCTGGTAGAGCGCCACCACGTCTTTCGGGGGCGCAGTGCCCGTCGGCCACGCCTGCCTGAGCATGCGGCCCATGAAGATAGGCAGGATGCAGGGGTGCTCACGGTCCTGGTACAGAAAGGCGATCTTGCGGCGGATGATGGGCCACAGGTCAATCTCCTCCACCTCGTCCAGCCGGCCCGCACGGGCCGCTGTGGCCACCTGCACGATCAAAGATCGGACCTTGCCAAACGCCTCCTCGGCTGTCTGGCCATACTTGCTGTACCAGCCATAGCGCCCGTCCTGGCTCACGCCTGACTGCGCGGTGGGCTCCTTGGTGGCAGTGCTGCTGCGGGAGTAGACGCCAAACTTCAGCGACGAACCGCCCCAGATTGAACCCAGCACCTCGGTGCGCTTCTCCAGCCAGCGGCAAAAGTGGTCGTTGTCGCCGGCCTGGTTGTATTCGGCCAGCGTCATGGCGGGCAGCTTTTCCAGCGGCCAGCGCTGCACGAAACTGGTCCACAGCGCCTCGCGCTCGGCCACGGTCGGGATGTTGGTTTCTGCGCTCATGCGGGTGATGCCTCTTCAAGTGTGGCCTCGGCTTCGGGTAGGCGCAGTTGGCCGGAAATCAGGCGGGGGAGAAGGGTGTCGCGCAGGGTAGTCAGAGTTCGCAATTGCTCTTCATTTCCCAAAATCCTGCTGTCCATCGGCGCCGATACCTTCTCATAGGCGGACAGCACGTCTACTGAAGGGGATATCACGGGCAGTGCTTGGAAATCCTTCTTGTTTATCGAGCCAAACACTGTCCCTTCGGAGTCAAATGTTTGAAATCGCTGACTCATGCCGCGCATGGCATAAAACGTGAACCCACGATAGCCACCTGGATGACGTACAGCTGCGACTCCACGCCCGATGCAGCATCGCTCGATTGCCATATTGACATCGCCGACAGGAGCGCGCACGCTGACCAATGTGTCGCCGATCTCAGCAATACGAGTCGGAGCTGTGCAATACATGCGCTGACTTGGGAAGCGAAAGCCGAAGTCTGTTCTTCCTTGGTAAAAGGCCAAACCTTCGCTGTCATCGTTGTACGTTTCACCTGGGGGCGACTGGCCCATCGTCACAATGAACGATTCGCCCACGGTCGAATACCTCCACCCCCGTGGCAACAGTCCCAACTCCGTCTCCTCAAACGAATCCGGAAACAGCGCCGCCGTGGCCTCGTCCATACCCTCAGGCGCACGGCCTTCCATCTTGGCGCGCACGGGGTCGAAATCGACGAACCAGGACTTGAACAGCGCTTGGGCGATGGCTTCGAGGGTGGCGTTGGTTTCGCGCAGGAGGGTAATGCGGTCGTCAAGCACTTCCAGATAGTCAGCCACAACTCGCTGCTCATGCAGGGATGGCAAACTTATCGGCAATCTCCCGATAGTCGCCCCGTTCAAAGACGCCATGGTGGAACCTGTGGAGTGCTGCAGTAACCACTCCCCCACAGATTCGGTTCGCAGAAAGTACGCGAGATACCGCGGGTCACATTCAGCAGGAGGGCGTAGCCTGATACCGTCGGAGCCGAGAAACCAGCCAGCCTGTGGCTTTCGCACTAGGGCATTTCTCTCTATTCCGCCTTTACGTGCAAAAACGATATCACCCTCTTTCAATACGTATTCAGACAAGCGCGTCACCGTGCTGGCGCTAACGCGCGGAGTCTTCTCATCAATGTGAAACGTACCCCGACCAATTTCCCGAACTGAAATTAGCGGTACACCTTCACGCACGTACTCGCTCGCTTTCAATGTTGTGCCGAATGGCCCTGTCTTTATTGAGCCTCCGTACCTGCCAATAAGGTCTGCAATCGACAGGCTGGTTCTTTGGTCAGAAGTCATACCCCAGCCCCCCCAGCTTCTGCCGAATCAGCGCATCCAGCTCCGCCCCCTTGGCCATCTGCTCGCCCAGCTTCTCGGTCAGCTTGCGCATCTTGTCGTCAAAGGCTTCGTCATCGTCTTCGACCTCTTCGGCGCCCACGTAGCGGCCCGGGGTCAGCACATGGCCGTGCTGGGCGATCTCGGCCAGCGGCACGCTGCGGCAGAAGCCCGGCTGGTCCTGGTACTCGGTGATGGTGGCGCTGGCCTCCACCTCGCCGCGCCACGCGGCCACGGTCTCGGCGATGCGGGTAATCGCGTCGTCGTTCAGTTCGGCCTGTACGCGGCTGATCATCTTGCCCAGCTTGCGCGCGTCGATGAACAGCACCTCACCCCGGCGCTGCTTCTGCCTAGCCAGGAACCACAGGCAGGCGGGAATCTGGGTGTTGAAGAACAACTGGCCGGGCAGGGCGATCATGACCTCCACCATGTCGGCCTCGACCATGGCGGCGCGGATCACGCCCTCGTTGTTCTGGCTGGAGCTCATGGAGCCGTTGGCCAGCACGATGCCCGCGCGCCCGGTGGGCTTGAGGTGGTGCAGCATGTGCTGCAACCAGGCGTAGTTGGCGTTGCCCTGGGGCGGGTCGCCGTAGTGCCAGCGCGGGTCGCCCTCCAGGCTGCCGTGCCACCAGTCGCTGATGTTGAACGGCGGGTTGGCCAGGATGAAGTCGGCCCGCAGGTCGGGGTGCTGGTTGCGGGTGAAGGTGTCGGCTGGCTCGCGGCCCAGGTTGAAGTCGATGCCCCGGATAGCCAGGTTCATGGCCGCCAGGCGCCAGGTGGTGGGGTTGGCCTCTTGCCCGTAGATGGACACATCGCCCAGCTTGCCGCCGTGGGCTTCGATGAACTTCTCAGACTGCACAAACATGCCGCCCGACCCACAACACGGGTCGTACACCTGACCCTGGTGAGGCGCGAGCACGGTCACCAGCGTTTTGACGATGCTGGCGGGCGTGTAGAACTGGCCGCCGCGCTTGCCCTCGGCGCTGGCAAACATGCCCAGAAAGTATTCATACACCTGGCCCAGCACATCACGGGCCACGGCGGGGTCGTCGCCAAAACCGATGGTGGAGATCATGTCCACCAGCTCGCCCAGCTTGCCGTCGGGCAGCTGCGCGCGGGCGTAGCGTTTGTCGAGAATGCCCTTGAGCTTGGGGTTCTCGGCCTCGATGATGGTCAGCGCGTTGTCGATGAACTTGCCGATCTCGACATTCTTGGCCATGGACCGGATGGTTTCCCACCTGGCGCCCTCGGGCACCCAGAAGACGTTTGCAGCTTTGAAGTAGTCACGGTCCTCCAGCTCTGCGGCGAGGTCCTCGGCGGTGGCGTCCGCGAAGTAGAACTCGTCGCCCGGGTCTTGCAGGCGTGCGCGCACCTCGGCCTGGCGGGCGGTGAAGGTGTCGGAAACGTATTTGAGGAAGATCAGGCCAAGCACCAGGTGCTTGTATTCGGCTGCGTCCATGTTGGCGCGCAGCTTGTCTGCGGTGGCCCAGAGGGTTTTCTTGATGTCGTCGAGCATGGGGTGGTTATATGTCACCCAGCGGTCTGGCCTGTGTTCACCGCCTTGGGCGCCAAGCTCACCATCCAGTGCCCACCTGGCTCCTGCTGCAAGGTGAGCAGGTCGTAGGTCTTGATCATGTCAAGCAGGCCGGAGTGCTTGTAAGTTTTGGGCGAGAAGGCGGGATCGGTCCGCTTGAGGTACTGGCCCAGCAGGCCCAGGCTGACCCGGCCGTCTGGGGTGTCACCGGCTAGCAGGGCAACCGCCTCGACCACGAACTTGGGTCGTAGCTTCGGCGCGGGCTTTTGGGGGTCTTTGGGGGGCTGGGGTGCGGTCTGTATTGCGGCGCGCGCTGCGGGCTTCTCAGCGGGCTCTGCGTGGGCAATCGCGTCTACCTCTGCGGGTGACCACTCAAAGAACTGGTCGCTGGCGTTGCGCAGCGCGTCGGGCGTCTTGGCCTCGCCTACGATATGGACGGTGGCGCCCCGCTCTCGCAGCTTACGACACAGGTAGGCAAAGTCCGAGTCGCTGGTGACCAGGCAGAAGGTGTCGGCCCGGCCGTCAAACATGGCCTCTTGGGCATCCAGCGCCAGGGCGATGTCGGCGGTGTTCTTGCCCGAGGCGTACTGGTACTGCAGGCACGGCGTGAAGGCCAGCCGCACCAGTGCCTCCTGCCACTTGTTGGCTAGGGTGGCGTGGTTGCCGTAGCCCCGGCGCAGCACTACCCGGCCGAACTGGGCCACCACACGCAGTGCGTGCTCCAGGATCTCGGGCTTGGTGTTGTCGCAGTCCACGAGGACGGCAACGCGGTTTTCTGCGGCGGCTGGGTGGGCACTCATCGGGCAGGTGATAACAGTGAAAGCCAGATCATAGGCCGGGTGACGGCGCCGAGCAGCCGGTTTTGCCCCCATGAAGATGGGGTTTGCACTGGCTCTGCGGGGCCAAGTTGCCACCTCACTTGCCTCCCGTGGTCCGAGAGTTGGTCCCAATAATGAATTTGACCGGGCAGCGCTTCGCAGCCCTCAAACCTCAAAGGACACCAAGACCATGACCGACACGTCGATCACCGCCACCACCACCATCGCCCAGATGCTTGCG
>CAYUAH010000057.1:0-10960 GCA_964442375.1 uncultured Hydrogenophaga sp.
CAGGGTTTCGACGTTGGCTTTTTGAGCGGCGATGATTTGTTCTGCGGTCAGCATGATGAGGGCTCCTAGAGGTGTTGAAAGGGGGGATTTCAGCGTGGCCTGTGGCATTTGTTCCATCATGCTGCGCTGCAACATGGTTTGAATTATAGGGATGTGGCGGGCCATTGCAAGCTCTTTTTGCTGCATTGCAACAAGTTGAGGCAGAAACTCTAATCGGCGGTGCCCGGCACGGGTTTTCATGGTCGCGACACAATCGGCCGCGTGAAAGCCTTCTACGCCGACCAGTTTGTGCTGCCCCTGCCGCAGGGGCACCGTTTTCCCATGCGCAAGTACGGCTTGCTGCGCGACCTGATTGCCCACGAATGGCCCGAGGTGGCGCTGGAGCAGGCCTTGCCCGCGTCCGATGGCGAGCTGGCCCTGGCGCACACGCCCGGCTATGTGCAGGCGGTGGTGTTGGGCCAGCTGACCGCCGCCGCTCAGCGCGAGATCGGTTTTCCCTGGAGCCCGGCCATGGTGGAGCGCGCCCGGCGTTCGGTGGGGGCCACCGTCCAGGCGGCCCGTGCCGCGCTCAGCAGCGACGGCGTGGCGGCCAACCTCGCCGGGGGCACCCACCATGCGTATGCCGACAAGGGCAGCGGCTTCTGTGTGTTCAACGACGTGGCCGTGGCGGCCCGGCTGATGCAGGCCGAGTGGGGTCGGCAGCACGCTCGCCGTGGCCGCCCCGGCCTGCGTGTGGCGGTGATCGACCTCGATGTGCACCAGGGCAATGGCACGGCGAGCATCTTCCGCCAGGACCCTTCGGTGTTCACCCTGTCGCTGCACGGCGAGAAGAACTTTCCCTTTCGCAAGGAGGCCAGCGACCTCGACGTGCCGCTGCCCGACGGCTGCGACGACAACACCTACCTGCACGCGCTGGACCAAGCGCTGGACGAGATGGAACGCCGCTGTCAGCCCGAACTGGTTTTCTATCTTGCCGGGGCCGACCCGCACGAGGGTGATCGCCTGGGGCGCATGAAGCTCAGCTTTGACGGCCTGGAGGCGCGCGACCGCCGCGTGTTCGACTGGGCCTGGCGGCGCCGCGTCCCGCTGGCCATGAGCATGGCCGGCGGTTACGGACGCGACATCGCCACCACCGTGCAGGTGCAGCGCAACACCTGGGGTGTGGCGGTGTCGTACGCGCGGCGCTGGCACAATGTCAGGCCATGACTTTGCCCGCCAAGCCGCAGCCCCAGCCCCGAAGTGCCTACCGCGTGTTCCGCAGCATTGGCACGCGCTGGATGGACAACGACGTGTATGGCCACGTCAACAACGTCGTCTACTACAGCTGGTTCGACACGGCGGTCAATGCCTGGCTCATCGAGCAGGGCGCGCTGGACATCCACACCGGCGAGGTGATTGGCCTGGTGATAGAGACCCAGTGCAACTACTTTGCCCCGCTGGCCTTCCCGCAGGACGTGCACGCTGGCCTGCGCGTGGCCCACATCGGGCGCTCCAGCGTGCGCTACGAGGTCGGCCTGTTCGCCGCCGACGGCGAGCTGTGCGCGGCCGCCGGCCACTTCATCCATGTGTACGTGGACCGCGTCACGCGCCGGCCCGTGCCTTTGCCCGAAACGCTCAAACAAACCTTGGAGACTGCCCTGTGTCCCTGAACCCGCCTTCCACGGGCGCCCAAGCCGCCATCGACCCGGCCAGCGTTGACGCGGCCATCACCAGCCGCATGTCGGTGCGCGCCTTCCTGCCCACGCCGGTGCCACGTGAGACCATCGCCCACCTGCTGGAGGTGGCCAGCCGCGCGCCCTCGGGCACCAACACCCAGCCCTGGAAGGTGTATGTGCTGCAGGGTGCCAGCCGCGACAGCCTGGTGGACAAGGTCTGCGCCGCCCACGATGCCGGCCGCGCCGACCCGGCCCTGGCTGCCGCCCGCAAGCCCGCCTACGACTACTACCCCACAAACTGGGTCAGCCCCTACATCGACCGCCGCCGCGAGAACGGCTGGGGCCTGTACGGCCTGCTGGGCATCACCAAGGGCGACAAGGACAAGATGCACGCCCAGCACCAGCGCAACTTCCGCTTTTTCGACGCACCCGTGGGCATCATGGTCACCATCGACAAGGTGCTGGGCCGGGGTTCGCTGGTCGATTGCGGCATGTTCCTGCAAAACCTCATGGTGGCCGCGCGTGGCCACGGGCTCGACACCTGCCCGCAAGCGGCCTGGGTGGATTACACCGACATCGTGCTGCCCCACGTGGGCGCTGGCGAGAGCGAAATGCTGGTGTGTGGCCTGTCGCTGGGTTTCGCCGACCCGGACCACGTCGTCAACACCTTCCATACCCCCCGTGAGCCGGTGGCGAACTTCACCACCTGGCTCGAATAACAGCTGAAAGAGAACCCCATGATCACCACCCCCTCTGGCCTGCAATACGAAGACACCGTCACCGGCAGCGGCGACGTCGCCCAGGCGGGCCGACGCGTCACGGTGCACTACACCGGCTGGCTCTACAACGACGGCGTGCAAGGTGCCAAGTTCGATTCCAGCAAGGACCGCAACGATCCTTTCGTGTTCCCGCTCGGTGCCGGTCACGTCATCAAGGGCTGGGACGAAGGTGTGCAGGGCATGGCCGTGGGCGGCACGCGCCGCTTGGTCATCCCGGCCGCGCTGGGCTACGGCGCCCGTGGCGCCGGTGGTGTCATTCCGCCCAACGCCACGCTGCTGTTCGAAGTCGAGTTGCTGGCCGTTTGAGCCCAGCTGCATCCCGCAGCTTCACAAAAACAAA
Source organism: uncultured Hydrogenophaga sp. (assembly GCA_964442375.1). Classification (GTDB taxonomy): domain Bacteria; phylum Pseudomonadota; class Gammaproteobacteria; order Burkholderiales; family Burkholderiaceae_C; genus Hydrogenophaga. Next base: position 2,775 of record CAYUAH010000057.1, read on the forward strand.
CCGGCCCCAGAGGCCGGTCATTCCATCCGAGGAGAAGACATGCGTCAGATTCGTGGGCCGCTGATGCTGGCCGCCTTGTGCTTGCCTGGCCTGGCCCTGGCCGCCGATTTTGACGGCGCGGGTTTGTCGCCGCTGTGGGGTGTGCCATTTGCCGGCATCCTGCTCTCCATCGCGCTCATGCCCTTGCTGGCACCCCTGTTCTGGCACCACCATTTCGGCAAGGTCGCTGCGGGTTGGGCGTTGGCCTTCCTGCTGCCCTTTGCCGCCGTGTTCGGCGTGGGCGTGGCCTCGCAAAGCTTCGTGCATGCGTTGCTGGCCGAGTACATCCCCTTCGTCATCCTGCTGACCGCGTTGTTCACGGTGTCGGGTGGCATCTACATCCGGGGCAACCTGCACGGCAGCCCGGGCCTGAACACCGCCATTCTCGCCATTGGTGCGGTGCTGGCCAGCTTCATGGGCACCACCGGCGCGTCCATGTTGCTGATCCGCCCACTGATACGCGCCAACGACAACCGCCAGCACAAGGCACACGTCGTCATCTTCTTCATCTTCATCGTCTCGAATGCCGGTGGCTCGCTCACGCCGCTGGGCGATCCGCCGCTGTTCCTGGGCTTCCTCAAGGGCGTGGATTTCTTCTGGACCGTTTCCCACATCTTTCCCGAGACCCTGTTCCTGGTCGGCGCCTTGCTGGCCATCTTCTATGCGCTGGACACCTGGTTCTACCGTCGGCGCGAGGAATGCCTGCCGGTCGATCCCACCCCGGACTCCCGTGGCATAGGCTTCGACGGCGGCGTCAACTTCTGGCTGCTCGGTGGTGTGGTGGCATTGGTGCTGCTCAGCGGTTTCTGGAAGTCCGACGTGCTCATCCACATCCACGGCACCGACGTGGGCCTGCCCGGCCTGGTGCGGGACGCGGGCCTGATCGCCATCACCTTGCTGTCGCTCAAGTTCACGCCCACCCAGGTGCACGTGGACAACCAGTTCGCCTGGGCGCCCATGGCCGAGGTGGCCAAGCTGTTCGCCGGCATTTTCCTCACCATCGTCCCGGTCATCGCCATGCTCAAGGCCGGCGTCAACGGGCCTTTCGGCGCCATCATCGCCGCCGTCACCCGGCCCGATGGTTCGCCCGATCCGGCTGCCTACTTCTGGGCCACCGGGGCTTTGAGCTCCTTCCTCGACAACGCGCCCACCTACCTGGTGTTCTTCAACACCGCAGGGGGTGATCCCCAGGTGCTGATGACCACGCTGGCCCCCACGCTGGCTGCGATTTCGGCCGGTGCCGTGTTCATGGGTGCCAACACCTACATCGGCAACGCGCCCAACCTCATGGTCAAGGCCATTGCCGAAGACCGTGGCGTGAAGATGCCGAGCTTTTTCGGTTACATGCTGTGGTCGGGTGCGGTGCTGATCCCACTGTTCGTTGCCATCACCTTCATCTGGTTCCGTTGACCCGTTCCGAGACACACCCATGACACGTCCTGCCATCCTGGTTGCCCGCCCCATCTTCCCCGAGGTGCTGGCCTTGCTGCGCGAACACTTCGAGGTGGACCACCACAACGGCGACACCGGCCTGCCGCCGGCCGAGCTGGTGTCGCGCCTGCAGGGCAAGGTGGGGGCGCTGACCACCGGTGGCGAGCGCATCGACGCGGCCCTGCTCGACGCTTGCCCGCAGCTCAAGATCGTGGCCAACATGGCGGTGGGCTACAACAACTTCGACGTGCCGGCCATGACCGCGCGCGGCGTGCTGGCCACCAACACGCCCGACGTGCTGACCGAGACCACGGCCGACTTCGGTTTTGCCTTGCTCATGGCCACCGCCCGCCGTGTGACGGAAAGCGAGCACTTTCTGCGCGCCGGCCTGTGGAAACAGTGGCGCTACGACATGTTTGCCGGCGCCGAGGTGCACGGCAGCACCCTGGGCATACTGGGCATGGGCCGCATCGGCCAGGGCATTGCAAAACGTGGTGCCCACGGCTTTGGCATGAAGGTGATCTACCACAACCGCTCGCGGCTGTCGCCCGATCTGGAAGCCGCGTGTGGGGCCAGCTACGTCAGCAAGGCCGAGCTGCTGGCCCAGGCCGACCACCTGGTGTTGGTGCTGCCCTACAGCGCCGAATCGCACCACACCATAGCCGCGGCCGAGATCGCGCAGATGAAGCCCACGGCCACGCTGGTCAACATCGCACGCGGCGGCATCGTGGACGACGCGGCCCTGGCCGTGGCCTTGCGGGAGCGCCGCATCGCGGCCGCCGGTCTCGACGTGTTCGAGGGCGAGCCCCAGGTCCACCCCGATCTGCTCACCGTGCCCAACGTGGTGCTCACGCCCCACATCGCCAGTGCCACCGTCAAAACGCGCCTGGCCATGGCGCGCCTGGCGGCCGACAACCTGATCGGCTACCTCACGCAAGGCCAGGCGCTCACACCCCTCAACGGCAAGTGAAGCTGCTGGCCAGCTCCAGGCTGCCCGTGCCCTTGTAGCGCGCCACCTGGGGGTAGGGGCACAGCGGGCGCGTGCGGTCGGCGGCCCAGCCGGCGGGCACGTCGGCGTTGACACCGCCGGGGTTGCCCGCGCCGCGTGCCGAGGCCGTGACATCGGCCGGCGCCTGGCCTTTTTCCACCCAGTTCACCAGCGGGGTCAGCAGGTCGAACTGGTCGGTGGCGGGGCCGCCCGAGCAGTGGCCCATGCCGGGCACGCGGTAGAAGCGCGCGAAATCGTCGCCGGTGTCGCTGCTCACGCCCTTGAACCAGGTCTCGCTGTCGTTGACCGAAAAGATCGAGTCGCTGACGCCGTGGTAGACCACGATCTTGCCGCCGCGCTCACGCAGGCCTTGCATGTGGGTGGGCTTGGGCGGTGTCATGAAGCTCATGGCAGCTTCGCTGTAGAGGCCGCTGGTGGCGTACATGGAGGCGTTGAGCGCATCGATGTCCGTGGTGAGTGCGAAGCTCAGTGGGTTGAAACTGGCCAGGTTTTGTGGCGGCGATCCGAAGATCAGCCCGGTGGCACCGGCGTCGAGGTTGAGCGACGCGAAGAACTCCCAGAAGGCCACGCCGCTGCCCACCGGGCTGCCGCCCGAGGCCACGCCTGCCTTGCCGGCGCCAAAGCCGCCGTCAAACGGAAAGCTGGCGTAGATGCGCTCGCCCTTGCTGGTGGTGGGGCCGCTGAAAATCTGGGCCAACACCGACTTCTGGCCAGCGCTCAGGCAGGTGCCGTCGCGCGTACCGCTGCAGGTGGGCACGTCCTCGGCCAGCTTGAAGCTGGCCTGGCAGGCCGCCACGTCCTGCACCAGGCCGTCGGTGGCGCCGTCCAGCGCGTCGCACTTGGCCACCACGCGGCTGGCCAGAAGTTGCCGTTCGGTGTCGGTCATGGCCGTGGCCAGGTCGATCTGGTTGTTCACGGTGGTGGTGGCCACGCTTTGGTAGAGGCGGGCGCCGGCCAGGTTGGCCACCGCCGCCTTGGGCAGGTTGTAGCCCGGTGCGCCGGCCAGCACGCCGTCGTAGTCGGCGTAATAGCGGGTGGCCGCCACCATGGCGTGGCGCCCGCCGTTGGAGCAGCCGGCAAAGTAGGAGCGGTCCGGCCCCTTGCCGTAGGCCCGCTTGATGGTTTCCTTGGCCATGGGTGTGAGTTTGGCCACGGCCTGGTAGCCGTAGTCCAGCCGTGCCTGGGGGTCGATGCCGAATCCGGGTGTGCTGCCGCTGTGACCAGCGTCGGAACTCAGCACCGCAAATCCCTGGTACAGCGCACCGGTCGGCGGCCCACCGCCCAGCGCGCCCACGGCGGGCAAAACCACACCGTCGATGCCGCCATTGCCCTGGTACAGAAAGCGGCCGTTCCAGGCCTTGGGCAGGCGCATCTCGAAGCCGATGGCGTAGGTGGCGCCGTCCACCGGGCTCACGCGCTCGTGCATCTTGCCGGTCACGCGGCAGTGTTCTGCCACGGGCTGGCCACCCTGTTTCAACACCCCGGCGTCAATGGTTTCCACCAGGGTGACCAGGGTGTTGGGCAGGCCGGCCAAGGCACTGCTGAGCTGGTCGCAGGCACCGTTCAGGTTGGCCGGGGTGGCGGCGCTCAACTGGGGCGGCGGGGTGGTGCCACCGCCACAGGCGGTGGACAAGGCGGCCAGCGCGGACAGGGCGCCGACGCGCGTGGCGCGGTTGATCAGAATGGGCATGGGTCTCCTCCGGGGTTGGGGTTGCCATGTGGTGGGTGTGATCACATGGTCTTATTTAGTTTAATTAATTAACTAAATCGTACAAGTCAGGGAAAACACCGTGGCTGGACGGGGGAGGTGGGGTGCGGGCACGGCACCCGATAATGGGGCGATGAGCAGCCCTTCCAAACCCTCGCCCGACAACCTCACGCCCGAAGCCCGTCTGGAGGAAGGCGGGCTGCACGATGTGCTGGGCTACCAGTTGGCTCAGGCCTCGCTGCTCACCGATCAGCGCTTTGTCAGCGCGGTCGGTCAACCCACGGGTTTGGGGCAGGTGGAGTTCACACTGCTGCATTTGATTAAGCAAAATGCGGCCGTCACGCCTTCGCGTCTGGCGCGCGCGCTGGCGGTCAGCATGCCGGCCATCACGGTGTGGATGGGCAAACTGGAACAGCGTGGCCTGATCACGCGGCGGCGCAGTGCCACCGACCGCCGCTCGGCGCATTTCGAGGTCACGGCCGAAGGCCTGGCGCTGGTGACCCAGGCCATGGCCGCCGTGTTGGCCGAAGAAGCGCAACTGCTGGCCCACCTGTCGGTGGCCGAGCGCGCCATGCTGCTGGAGCTGCTGCGCAAGGTGGCGCGGCAGCGCAAGCCGTGAAGCCGATCAGGCGGCGGTGTCCAACATCAGGGTCTTGAACCAGATGCCCATGTCTTCGAAGTTGTCACCGTTGATCACGCTGGATTCGGTCGCTGCGGCCGGCAGACCGTTGACCACCATCTGACCGCCGTTGGACGCGATTTTCATCTTGCCGTCCGTGGGGTCGTATTGGTAGACCGCCGTGAGCCACGAGGCCGTGCTGGCGGTGATGGGCGAGAAGCAGGCCGAGTTGGCCACCGGTGCGGGGTCGGGTTGCCCACCAAGGAAGGCGCGCACGATGGCGTCGGCGCAGATCTTGGCTTCCTGGTTGGCCACGTGGCCGGCCTTGGGCAGGCCGCAACTGGCGGCGTCGCCGATCACATGGATGTCACCGGCGCCCGGTGCGGTGGAGGCGTAGTTCAGCACGTTGACCTTGGCCCAGCGGCCGTCGTCGCTGTTGTTCAGCCCCGCCGCCGCCATCCAGCCACCGGCCTGACTGCCCTCGGCGCGGTGGGGCACGATGGGGTTGATCACCTTGGCCTGCACCAACTGCGTGGCGCCCAGCGCGTTGCTGTAGGTCAGGCTGCGGGTGCCGGGCTGGATGGCGATGTGGCTGACCCCGCTTTCGTAGCGGATGGTGCCCGCGTGGATCTGGTTGAACGCGGTCTCGAAGGTGTGGCGTTCGGCCTGGATGCTCAGGTTTTCGTCCAGCACCAGCACCTTGGTGGCCGGGCCCTTGGTGCGCTTGAGGTAGTCGGCCACCACACAGGCGCGCTCGTAGGGGCCGGGCGGGCAGCGGTAGGGCGCCTTCGGGATGGTCATCACAAAGGTGTCGCCGTTGACCATGCCCGCGATCTGTCGTGCCAGCAGCGTGGTTTGGGGGCCGGCGCGCCAGGCGTGGGGTGTGCGGCTGTCGTAGTCGGCCTGTGTCAGGCCATAGGCGTCTTCAAAACGCACGCCGGGGGCCAGCACGAGGCGGTCGTAGGGCAGGGTGGTGTTGTCGGAGAGGGTGACGGTATGGGCCGCGGCGTTGATGGTTTTGAGGCTGGCGGCTTTGCGCACCACACCGTATTTGCTGCTCAACGCGTCACGCGCAAATTGCAGGCTGCCGACGTTGCGGCTGCCGTTGAGCACCAGGTTGCTCATGATGTTGGAGACGTAGAGCGCGTCAGGCTCCACCAGCGTCACGGCCACGCCGCTGCCGCCCCACAGGCGCAGGTATTTGGCCGCGCTCATGCCGGCCATGCCGCCGCCGACCACCACCACCTGTTTGCCCTTCAACCCGGTGTTGGCCAGGGCCGGCGTGCCGCTGCTGCTGCTCGACTCGCTGCCGTCTGCCCAGCCGGCGCCCGGCAAGAGGCTGGCCGCCAGGCCGCTGGCGGCCACGCCCAGAACATGGCGACGCGAGAAAGCGTTTTGAATGTGCTTGATTGTCATGAGGTGCTCCCCGGGTCACTGTTGAAGGTAGGCGATGATTTTTTTCAACTGCTCGGGTGTGTAGCCCTGGGCGTGCGCGGCCATGATGTCGCGGCTGGCGGTCTTGGTCATGAACTCCAGCACCTCGCTGGCCTCGCTGCCCCGGATCTTGTCGAAGCCGCCCAGGCCCAGCGTGCCGTGGCACTGGAAGCAGTTGGAGGCCAGCAGCCGTCCTTCGGTGTTGGCCGGCTGCGCCACCAGGGTGGTGGTGGCCGATGGCCGGGTCTTGCCGGCCGTGGCCACGTCGGCCAGGCCACTGTCCGAGCCGCCGCCGCAGCCGGCCAGCGCGGCGCTCAATGCGGTGGCAACGCCGGCCAGCCGCAGCAGGCCCAGGCCACGTGTTCTCGATGTTTGCCCCATGGATCCCCTCCAAAAATTCGACTTGCCGTGATTGGCCGACCAAGCTTGGTCCCCAAATCTTTAAGAAACCTTAAATCGAGTGGGGTCAATGGTTGACTTGCGTAAGCCGTGTTTCGGGTTGTGAATGGCCAGGTGCCCACGGCCTTCACGGGAAAACGCACACAATCGGGGCATGTCTTTTTTCTCCGAGAACGGGTGGCTCTACCTGATGGGTGCCACCAACCTGGTGTTGCTGGCTTGGCTGTTGCTGCGCAAGCCCACCCCCGCCGCCGAAACGCCCGAGCAAGCCCTGCGTCGCCAACAGCTGCTGGACGCCGTGACCACGGGCAACGAACGCCTGGAGCGCGAGCTGCGCCGCGAGCTCACCGAGTCGGCCCGCAGCGGGCGGCAGGAGCTGCTGCAAACGCTCAGTGCCTTCCAGGGCAGCCTGTCTCAGCAGAACGCCGAGGCCACGCGCACCCAGAACGCGCAGATCGATGCGTTTGCCCAGCAGCTCTTGCAGTTGCGTGGCACGCTGAGCGACACCCTGACCCGGCAACTGCAAGACCTCAGCGAGGCCAATGCCCGGCGCCTGGCCGAGGTACGGGCCACGCTGGAACAGCAGCTCGCCCAGCTGCAGCAGAACAACGCCGCCAAGCTGGATGAAATGCGCGCCACGGTGGACGAGAAGCTGCACGCCACGCTGGAGGCGCGCCTGGGCGAAAGCTTCAAGCAGGTGGCCGAACGCCTGGAGCAGGTGCACAAGGGCCTGGGCGAAATGCAGACCCTGGCCCAGGGTGTGGGCGACTTGAAGCACCTGCTGAGCAACGTCAAGACGCGCGGCATGTTCGGCGAAGCCCAGTTGGCCGCTTTGCTGGAGCAGGTGTTTGCGCCGGACCAGTACGCCGCCCAGGTGGCCACGCGCCCTGGCAGCAAGAATGTGGTCGATTTCGCCATCCGCCTGCCTGGCCGGGGTGACGACGGCGCGCCCTGCTGGCTGCCCATCGACGCCAAGTTCCCCAACGAAGACTATGAACGGCTGCTCGATGCCCAGCAGCGCGCCGACGCACTGGCCGCAGAGGCCGCCGGCAAGGCGCTGGAAGCCCGCATTCGGCTGGAGGCCAAAAGCATGGCCGAGAAGTACGTGGAGCCGCCCCACACCACCGATTTCGCCTTGCTGTTCCTGCCCACCGAAGGCCTGTACGCCGAGGTGCTGCGCCGCCCGGGCCTGGTGGAGGCGCTGCAGCGCGAGCACCGCGTCACCTTGGCCGGGCCCACCACGCTGCTGGCCATGCTCAACTCGCTGCAAATGGGCTTTCGCACCCTGGCGCTGGAAAAGCGCAGCTCCGAGGTGTGGCAGGTGCTGGGGGCCGTCAAGACCGAATTCACCAAGTTCGGCGACGTGCTCGCCAAGGTCAAGACCCAGACCCAGACCGTGCTCAACACGCTGGACGCGGCAGAAGTGCGCAGCCGCGCCATGGGCCGTGCGCTCAAGCAGGTGGAGGCCTTGCCCGCCGAACGCTCGGCCGCCTTGCTGCCCCTGCCCGACGGCGACGAATGACACGCCAGCTGCTGCGCCTGATCGC
>CAYUAH010000057.1:11060-15569 GCA_964442375.1 uncultured Hydrogenophaga sp.
TTGCTGCCCCTGCCCGACGGCGACGAATGACACGCCAGCTGCTGCGCCTGATCGCCGCTCACGTGTGCCTGCACGCGTGCATGGCGGGCACCCGCATGGCCGCGCCCCTGCTGGCGCTGCGTGAGGGCCACAGCCCGGCGGCGGTGGGTGTGCTGCTGGCCTTGTTTGCCCTGGCCCAGGTCTTCCTGGCCCTGCCGGCCGGGCGTTTTGCCGACCGCCACGGCCTGCGCCGGCCGGTGCGCTGGGCGGTGGCCGTGGCGGTGCTGGGCGCGGGCCTGGCCGCCGCGTGGCCGGTGTTTGGGGTGTTGTGCCTGGCGGCCTTGATGACCGGTGGCGCCACCGGCTCGGCCACCATCGCGCTGCAGCGGCACGCCGGGTTGATGGCCACCAACGCCACCCAGCTCAAGCAGGTGTTCAGCTGGCTGGCCATCGGTCCGGCCCTGTCCAACTTTGCCGGGCCGTTTGCGGCCGGCCTGCTCATCGACCACGCCGGTTTTCGCGTGGCCTTTGGCGCCCTGGCGCTGTTGCCGCTGCTGAGCTGGTGGTGGCTGCGCCACCACCGCGACGGTCCACCGCGTGAACCCGATGCCCAGGCTTCGCTGCAGCGCTCGTTCGACCTGCTGCGCGAGCCGCCGTTTCGCCGGCTCATGGTGGTCAACTGGCTGTTGTCCTCGTGCTGGGACGTGCACACCTTTCTGGTGCCGGTGCTCGGCCACGAACGGGGCATGAGCGCCTCGGCCATTGGCGCGGTGCTGGGCGTGTTCGCATTGGCCGCCACGGCCGTGCGGCTGGTGTTGCCGCTGCTGGCCTCGCGCCTGCGCGAGGCGGTGGTGGTGTCGGCGGCCATGGCGGTCACGGCGGTGCTGTTCGGCGTTTACCCGCTGGCGCATTCGGCCTTGGCCATGGGTGGGCTGTCGCTGCTGCTGGGCGTGGCGCTGGGCTCGGTGCAGCCCATGATCATGAGCACCTTGCACCAGATCACGCCGGTCCATCGCCACGGCGAGGCGCTGGGCCTGCGCATGATGGCCATCAACGGCTCCAGCGTGCTCATGCCCCTGCTGTTCGGCAGCGCCGGCGCGCTGGTGGGCGCAGCCGGCGTGTTCTGGGTGACGGGGGCGGTGGTGGGCTTGGGCGCGCGGCTTCCCTTGAAGGTCAGCGCAGGCGCCCGCTCTTGAAGCCCAGGCCGGCGATGTAGGCGTCAAAGGTCTGCCGGCCTGCGGCTTCGAGGTCGAAGGCCTCGGGCGCCAGCAGCCAGTTCTGGATCAGGCCGTCGATCAGCGCGTGCAGCCCGTGCGCTGCGGTGATGGCGGACATGGGCAGCTTCACGTCGCCCAGGCGCGCGGCCTGCAGCAGGCCGGCGCGGGTCATGGCCACACAGTCATCGCGCGCTTTCAGGTGGCGGTTGCGCACCTCCAGCATCTCTTCCACGTACTCCACCTTGTGGGTGGCGATGTCGAACACGCGGCGTGTCTGTGTGTCGTGCACGGTCTTGTGCAGCGCATTGAGAAATGCCGAGCGCATGCGCTCCAGCGGTGCTGTGGGCGTGTCGTCGTCCGAGGCCTGGCCGGCGCAGGCCAAGGTGTCCTCCAGCGGCAAGGTCACCCGTTCCATCATGGCGTTGAACAGGGCGGCCTTGTCCTGGAAGTGCCAGTAGATGGCGCCGCGTGTGGTGCCCGCTGCCACCGCGATGTCGTTGAGTGAGGTGCGCGACACCCCCCGCTCGGCAAACAGCAGTTCTGCCGCGTCGAGCAGCTTGTCACGGGTTGCCAGTGCGTCGGCTTTGGTGCGTCTGACCATGTCTCTTTGGCTTGTAGGGGAATTGGAAGCGAAGTCCGAATATACATCCACGTATGTATGTATACTGCCGACCTGTTTCAAATTCCACATTTCTCCAGAGGTTGACCATGTCTGCATTGATGCACGTCAAACCCGTGGCGCCGCGTTTGCGTGCGCCTTTTGTGTTGTCGGCGGCCGTGGTGGCTGCTGCGTTGCTGTTGTCCGGCTGCGGCGGCAAGGATGCCGCTGCCCAGGGTGGTGCCGGGGGCGGCATGCCGCCCGTGGAGGTGGGCGTGGTCACGGTCAAGCCGGGCGACGTGGGGCTGACCACCGAGCTGCCGGGCCGCCTGGAGGCTTCGCGTGTGGCCCAGGTGCGCGCGCGCGCCGCCGGTATCGTGTTGCAGCGCCTGTTTAAGGAAGGCAGCGACGTGAAGGCCGGCCAGGCCTTGTTCCGCATCGACGCCGCACCCTACGCCGCCGCCCTGGCCAGCGCGGAGGCGCAGGTCGCCAAGGCGCAGGCCAACCTGGCCCAGGCCACCGCCACGGTGGAGCGTTACCGCCCGTTGGTGGCGCAGCGCGCCGTGAGCCAGCAGGACTTCGTCAACGCCGAGGCAGCGCAAAAGCTGGCCCAGGCCGACGTGGCGGTGGCCCAAGCCGCCGTGCAGACCGCGCGCATCAACCGCGACTACGCCAACGTCACCTCGCCCATCTCGGGCCGCATCGGCCGCGCGCTGGTGACCGAAGGCGCCCTGGTGGGGCAGGGCGAGGCCACCCAGCTGGCGGTGGTGCAGCAGATCGACCCGCTGTACGTGAACTTCACCCAGTCGGCCGCCGAGGTGTTGCAGCTGACCCGCGCCATCGAGGCCGGCCGTTTCAAACGCAGCGGTGCCCAGGCCGCGCAGGTGCGTGTGGTGCTGGACGACGGCAGCGAGCACCCGCAGATGGGCAAGCTGCTGTTCGCCGACCTGTCGGTGGACAGCACCACCGGCCAGGTGACGCTGCGTGCCGAGGTGCCCAACCCAGGCGGCAAGCTGCTGCCCGGCCTGTACGTGCGCGTGCGTCTTGAACAGGCGCAGGCCAGCAACGCCTTTGGCCTGCCGCAGCAGGCCGTCACGCGCACCCAGCAGGGCGACACCGTGACCGTGATCGATGGCGAAGGCAAACGCGTGCCACGCACCGTGAAAATCTCGGGCCAGCAGAACGGCCAGTGGGTGGTGACCGATGGCCTCAAGGCTGGCGAGCAGGTGATGGTCGATGGCTTCCAGAAGCTGATGATGCTGCCGCCCACCGCACCGGTGAAGGCCGTGCCCTGGACACCTGCCGCCCCCGCGCCCGCCACGGCCGCGGCCAAGCCTTGAGGGAGTTGAGGCATGGCCCGTTTTTTCATTGACCGCCCCATCTTCGCGTGGGTGATCGCGCTCTTCATCCTGGTGCTGGGCGGCGTGTCCATCACCCAGCTGCCCATCGCGCAATACCCACCGGTGGCGCCGCCCGCCATCGTCATCAGCACCGCCTACCCCGGTGCCTCGGCGCAGACGCTGGAGGACAGCGTGTTGTCCGTCATCGAACGCGAAATGAACGGCGCGCCCGGCCTGATCTACATGGAGTCGGTGGCGCAGGCCGACGGCAGCGGCAACATCACCCTGAGCTTTGAGCAGGGCACCAACGCCGACCTGGCCCAGGTGGAGGTGCAGAACCGCCTCTCGCGCGCCACGCCGCGCCTGCCCTCGGCGGTGACGCAGCAGGGCGTGCGCGTGGACAAGTCGCGCAACAACTTCCTGTTGTTCGCCATGATTTCCAGCGACGAACCGGCGCTGGACCCGGTGGCGCTGGGCGACTATTCGTCGCGCAGCATCGTGCCCGAACTGCAGCGCCTGCCCGGTGTGGGGCAGGTGCAGCTGTTCGGCTCCGAACGCGCCATGCGGGTGTGGATCGATCCGGCCAAGCTGCTGGGCTACGGTCTGAGTGCCGCCGACGTGACCACCGCCATCCGGGCGCAGAACGCCCAGGTGTCGGCGGGTGAAATCGGCGCCCTGCCCAACATTGCCGGCCAGCAGATGGCAGCGACGGTGGTGGTCAAGGGCCAGCTGGGCAGCGTCGAGCAGTTTGGCCGTGTGGTGCTGCGCGCCAACGCCGACGGCTCGTCGGTGCGCCTGAAGGACGTCGCCCGCATCGAACTCGGCGGCCAGGCCTACGCCACCTCGGCGCGCCTCAACGGCAAGCCTTCGGTGGGCATTGGTGTGCAGCTCTCGCCCAGCGGCAACGCGCTGGCCACGGCCACGGCGGTGCGCGCCAAGATGACCGAGCTGGAGCGCTTTTTTCCGCAGGGCATGAAGTGGGACATCCCCTACGACAGCTCGCGCTTCATCAAGATTTCCATCCAGCAAGTGGCCGAAACCTTGGTCGAAGCCGTGCTGCTGGTGTTCCTGGTGATGTTCCTGTTCCTGCAGAACTGGCGCTACACCCTCATTCCCACCATCGTGGTGCCCGTGGCGCTGCTCGGCACCTTCGCCGCGCTGTTGGCACTGGGCTTCTCGATCAACGTGCTGACGATGTTCGGCATGGTGCTGGTGGTGGGCATCGTCGTCGACGACGCCATCGTCGTGGTCGAGAACGTCGAGCGCATCATGAGCGAGGAGGGCCTGCCGCCGCTGGCCGCCACGCGCAAGGCGATGGGCCAGATCTCGGGCGCGATCGTCGGCGTGACGGTGGTGCTGGTGTCGGTGTTCGTGC
>CAYUAH010000058.1:0-15519 GCA_964442375.1 uncultured Hydrogenophaga sp.
GCATCACCCGGAAAACCAGCGTTCATGCGGCTTCTGGTGTTTCTTCAGAGTCGACTCTTGCGTGTACTGTGCACGCACCTGCTTGTGTGTCATCTCTTGACTCCTTGTCGATATTTTTAAAAAGGCTAAGAACTTCACTTTTCGGGGGCAAGGTCATGTCGGAATCAAGACAGAAACTGGCGCAATTAGCACAGCGGAGGGAGAGGATGAAAAAGAAAATTCAACCCAGTTTGCAAACCCACCCACAAGACCCGAGGAAACGACCCATGTTCAGCTACCAGACCCAGTCCCTGCAGGCTTGCGATCCGGCCCTGTGGGCCATCGTTCAGCAGGAGCACCAGCGACAAGAACAGCACATCGAGCTGATCGCCAGCGAGAACTACACCTCGCCGGCCGTGATGCAGGCGCAGGGCAGCCAGCTCACCAACAAGTACGCCGAGGGCTACCCTGGCAAACGTTACTACGGGGGCTGCGAGTTCGTCGACCAGGCCGAGCAGTTGGCGATCGACCGCGTCAAGCAACTCTTCGGCGCTGACCAGCACGGCTGGGGCGCCAACGTGCAGCCGCACTCGGGTGCGCAGGCCAACGAGGCCGTGTTCATGGCCTTCATGAAGCCCGGTGACACCTTCATGGGCATGAACCTGGCCGAAGGTGGTCACCTTTCGCATGGCATGGCGTTGAACATGAGCGGCAAGTGGTTCAACGTCGTCAGCTACGGCCTGAACGAGAAGGAAGAGATCGACTACGACGCGATGGAGCGCAAGGCCCACGAGAGCCGGCCCAAGATCATCATCGCCGGTGCGTCGGCCTATGCGCTGCGCATCGACTTCGAACGCTTCGCCAGGGTGGCCAAGGACGTGGGCGCGTTGCTGATGGTGGACATGGCGCACTACGCCGGCCTGATCGCTGCCGGCGAGTACCCGAACCCGATCCCGCACGCCGATATCGTCACCAGCACCACGCACAAGAGCCTGCGCGGGCCGCGCGGCGGCATCATCCTGATGCGCCCCGAGCACGAGAAGGCGATCAACAGCGCCATCTTTCCCGGCCTGCAGGGTGGCCCGCTGATGCACGTGATCGCGGGCAAGGCCGCGGCCTTTCTCGAGGCGCTGAGCCCTGAGTTCAAGACCTATCAGCAGCAGGTGGTGAAAAACGCCGCTGCCCTGGCCGACACCCTGGTGGCGCGCGGCCTGCGCATCGTGAGTGGCCGCACAGAGAGCCACGTAATGCTGGTGGACTTGCGCGCCAAGGGCATGACCGGCAAGGCCGCAGAAGCCCTGTTGGGCAGCGCCCACATCACGGTCAACAAGAACGCGATCCCCAACGATCCCGAAAAGCCGATGGTGACCAGCGGGGTGCGCCTGGGCTCGCCCGCGATGACCACGCGTGGCTTCAAGGAAGCGCAGGCCATCCAGGTGGGGCACCTGATTGCCGACCTGCTGGACAACCCGACCGACGAGGTGGTGATCGCCCGAGTGCGCGCCGACGTGGCGGCGTTGACTGCGGCCTTCCCGGTCTACGGCTGATCGATCGGGCCCGCACGATGGCACTGAGCACCTTCGACCTGTTCAAGATCGGCATCGGTCCGAGCAGCTCGCACACCGTGGGCCCGATGCGGGCGGCACAGCGTTTTGTGCTGGCCCTGCGCGATGGCGACCTGCTGGACGCCGTGCGATCGGTCCGCTGTGAGCTGTATGGCTCGCTGGGCGCCACCGGCAAGGGCCACGGCAGCGACAAGGCGGTGCTGCTGGGCCTGGAGGGCGAGGCGCCAGACCTGGTGAACCCGGACAGCATTGCGCCCCGCTTGGCGGCCCTGCGCGAGACCCGCACCCTGAAGCTGCTGGGCAGCCATCCCATTGCCTTTGACGAGCGCGAGCACCTGAAGATGCTGCGCAAGCCGCTGCCCTTCCACCCCAACGGCATGCGCCTGTGGGCCCTGGATGCGCAGGGCGCGGTGCTGCTGGACAAGACCTTCTACTCGGTGGGCGGCGGTTTTGTGGTTGGGCAGGACGAGGCGGGCCAGCCCGCGCTGGTGCCCGACGCCACGCCGCTGCCACACCCCTTCACCACCGGCGACGAGTTGCTGCAGCGCTGCCGCGACAGCGGCCTGAGCATCGCGCAGGTGATGTGGCAGAACGAGCTGGTCTGGCGTGATGCGGCCGCCGTGCGCGCCGGGCTGCTGAACATCTGGGCCGTCATGCAGGCCTGTGTGAAACGGGGCGTGGCCACCGAAGGCACCTTGCCCGGCGGCTTCAAGGTCAAGCGCCGCGCGGGCGAGCTGCACCGCGCGCTGTTGGCGCACCCCGAGGCCGCGCTGAAGGACCCGCTGCAGGTGATGGACTGGATCAACCTGTATGCGCTGGCGGTGAACGAAGAGAACGCCGCCGGGGGCCGGGTGGTGACGGCTCCCACCAACGGCGCGGCCGGCATCGTGCCGGCGGTGCTGCATTACTACGCCCGTTTTGTGCCGGGTGCTAACGAGCAGGGTGTGATCGATTTCCTGCTGACCGCCGCCGCCATCGGCATCCTCTACAAGGAAAACGCCTCCATCTCTGGCGCCGAGGTGGGCTGCCAGGGCGAGGTGGGGGTGGCCTGCTCCATGGCGTCTGGCGCGTTGGCCCAGGTGCTGGGTGGCTCGCCGGAACAGGTGGAGAACGCGGCCGAGATCGGCATGGAGCATCACCTGGGCCTGACCTGTGATCCGGTGGGCGGCCTGGTGCAAATCCCGTGCATCGAACGCAACGCCATCGCTTCGGTCAAGGCCATCAACGCCGCGCGCATGGCGCTGCGCGGCGATGGCACGCATTTCGTCAGCCTGGACAAGGTGATCAAGACCATGCGCCAGACCGGCGCAGACATGCTGACCAAATACAAGGAGACCTCGCGCGGAGGGCTCGCAGTGAACATCGTCGAGTGCTGAAAGAGAAGAGAGAAGGACCCTCACCATGCAGAACTTTTCCATCTGGTCGCTGCTGCGCAACAGCATGTCTTACCACGAGGGCTGGCAGAAGCAGTGGCGATCGCCCGCGCCCCAACGCGAGTACGACGTGGTGGTGGTGGGCGCGGGTGGCCACGGCCTGGCCACCGCCTATTACCTGGCCAAGGAACACGGGGTGCGCAACATCGCGGTGGTCGAGAAGGGCTACCTGGGCGGTGGCAACACGGCGCGCAACACCACCATCGTGCGCTCCAACTACCTGTGGGACGAGTCCACCGCGCTGTACGAGAAGTCCATGCAGCTGTGGGAAGGCCTGTCGCAGGACCTGAACTACAACGTGATGTTCAGCCAGCGTGGCGTGCTCAACCTGGGCCACACGCTGCAGGAGATGCGCGACATCGAGCGCCGCGTCAACGCCAACCGCCTCAACGGCGTGGACGGCGAGGTGGTCACGCCGGCGCAGATCAAGGAGATGATCCCCTACATCAACCTGAACACCCGGTACCCGGTGTTGGGTGCCTCGTTGCAGCGCCGGGGCGGTGTGGCCCGGCACGACGCGGTGGCCTGGGGTTTTGCCCGCGCGGCCGATGCCCACGGCGTGGACATCATCCAGAACTGCGAGGTCATTGGCATCGGCCGCGAGGGTGACCGCGTGACCGGCGTGGACACGGTCAAGGGTTTCATCAAGGCGAAGAAGGTGGCCATCGTCTCCGCCGGGCATTCGAGCGTGATCGCCAGCATGGCCGGCATCCGCTTGCCCATCGAAAGCAAGCCGCTGCAGGCGCTGGTGTCGGAGCCGCTCAAGCCCATTTTTCCCTGCGTGCTGATGAGCAACGCCATCCACGCCTACATCAGCCAGTCCGACAAGGGCGACCTGGTGATCGGCGCCGGGGTGGACCAGTACAACGGCTACGGCCAGCGCGGCAGCTACCAGACCATCGAGCACACCCTGCAGGCCATCGTGGAGATGTTCCCGCTGTTCTCGCGCGTGCGCATGAACCGCCAGTGGGGCGGCATCGTGGACGTGTCGCCCGACGCCTGCCCGATCATCGGCCTGACCCCGGTCAAGGGGCTGTACATCAACTGCGGCTGGGGCACCGGCGGCTTCAAGGCCACGCCAGGTTCCGGCTGGGCCATGGCCCACACGGTGGCGCACGACCACCCACACGAACTCAACGCATCGCTGTGCCTGGACCGCTTCTACAACGGCCACCTGATCGACGAACACGGCGCCGCCGGTGTGGCGCACTGAGCCCCAGAGGAACCCAACCATGTTGCAAATCAACTGTCCTTTTTGCGGCACACGCGCCGAGATCGAATTCACCTGCGGCGGGGAGGGTGGCATCGTGCGCCCGCTGAACGCCGAGGCCATGAGCGATACCGAGTGGGGTGACTACGTGTTCATGCGCAAGAACCCCAAGGGCCTGCAGCACGAGCAGTGGCGCCACGCCAGCGGCTGCGGTCGCTGGTTCAACGCGTTGCGTCACACGGTGAGCTACCGGTTCGAAGCGACCTGGAAGGTCGGCGAACCCGTGCCGGCCGAATTCGCCAGCATCGTCAACGAAGGAGCCGCGCAATGACCGCCCGCCTGCCTGCCGGTGGCCGCATCGACCGTCGCCGCACCCTGAACTTCAGCTTCAACGGCCGCGCCTACCAGGGCCTGGCGGGCGACACGCTGGCCTCGGCCCTGCTGGCCAACGGCGTGAGCCTGGTCGCCCGCAGCTGGAAGTACCACCGCCCGCGTGGCATCCTGTCGGCCGGCGTGGAAGAGCCCAACGCGCTGGTGCAGCTGTTCGACGGCAACCGCACCGTGCCCAACGCCCGCATGACCGAGGTCTCGCTGGTCGAGGGCCTGAGTGCCCGCTCCATCCACGCCAAACCCAGCATCGAGTTCGACACCGGCGCCGTCAACGGCTGGTTCTCGCGCCTGATCCCGGCCGGTTTCTACTACAAGACCTTCATGGCCTCGCAGGCCGCGTGGCACTTCTTCGAAAAGCACATCCGTGCCGCCAGCGGACTGGGCGTCTCGCCCACCGAGCACGATCCCGACCGCTACGACAAGCGCTACGCGCACAGCGATGTGCTGGTGGTGGGGGGCGGTATCGCCGGCCTGACGGCGGCGCTGGGCGCGGCCCGCGCCGGCGCCCGGGTGATGTTGTGCGACGAACAGGCTGAGGTCGGTGGTTGGCTGCTGTCCAGCGACGAGATGGTGGACGGCATGCCGTCCGCCCAGTGGGTGGCGAAGGCCCTGGCCGAACTCGCCGGCATGGCCGACGTGACGGTGCTGCCACGCACCACCGCGTTCGGCTACCAGGACCACGATCTGGTCACGCTGGTCGAGCGCCGTGGCGACCACCTGCCGGCCGAGCAGGCGCCGGTGTTTCGCGAACGCCTGTGGCGCGTGCGGGCCAAACAGGTGGTGATCGCCACCGGCGCGCACGAGCGCCCGCTGGTGTTCGGCAACAACGACCTGCCCGGCATCATGCTGGCCGGTGCCGTGTCCACCTACATCCGCCGCTACGCCGTTTTGCCCGGCCGCAACGCCGTGGTCTTCACGAATAACGACGCCGGCTACGATGCGGCGCTGGCGCTCAAGGCCGCCGGTGCCAGTGTGCAGGTGGTCGACGCGCGCGCCCAGCCCACTGGTTCGCTGGGCCAGAAGGCCAAGGCCGCGGGCATCACGGTGCTGGCCGGCCATGTGGTCACCGAAGCCCGTGGTGGCAAGCGCGTGTCCGGCGTGGTTGTGCAGGCCATCGACGGTCAGGACCGGCTCAGCGGCTCGGTGCGCGAGCTGGCGTGTGACCTGGTCGCTCTGTCCGGAGGCTTCAGCCCGGTGATTCACCTGCAGTGTCAGGCGGGCAGCAAGGCGGCCTGGAGTGATGAACTGGCTGCCTTCTTGCCTGGCGCCTCCGTTCAGTCCGAGCATTCGGCCGGCGCCTGCGCCGGACAGTTCACGCTCAAGGCCAGCGCCGACGGTGGCGCGGCGGCAGCGGCCCAGGCGCTCAAGTTGCTGGGCCTGGCGGACATCGCCTCGGCACCGGCCGTGACACCCCGGGACGCCGGCCGCATCCGTGCCCTGTGGTTGGTGCCGCACGCCCAGCCGGTGAGCCGCGCGCCGAAGCAGTTTGTCGACCTGCAGAACGACGTCGCCGCGTCTGACATCCACCTGGCGGTGCGTGAAGGTTTCGAGTCGATCGAACACGTCAAACGCTACACCGCCATGGGTTTCGGCACCGACCAGGGCAAAACCGGCAACATCAACGGCATGGGCATCGTGGCGCAGGCGCTGGGCAAGTCCATTCCCCAGGTCGGCACCACCACCTTCCGCCCCAACTACACCCCGGTCACCTTCGGCGCCATCGCCGGCATGGAACTGGGCGAGGCCTTCGACCCGGTGCGCACCACCGCCATGCACGAGTGGCACGTGAAGCAGGGCGCGCTGTTCGAGGACGTGGGCCAGTGGAAGCGCCCGTGGTATTACCCAAAGCCCGGCGAAGACCTGCACGCCGCGGTGGCCCGCGAGACGCTGGCGGTGCGCAACGGCGTTGGCACGCTGGACGGCTCCACCCTCGGCAAGATCGACATCCAGGGCCCGGACGCCAGCGTGCTGCTCAACTGGGTTTACAGCAACGCCTGGTCCAAGCTGGAGATCGGCAAGTGCCGCTACGGCTTGATGCTGGATGAAAACGGCATGGTGTTCGACGACGGCGTGACCGTGCGCCTGGCCGAGAACCACTACCTGATGCACACCACCTCGGGCGGTGCGGCGCGTGTGCTGGCCTGGATGGAGCGGTGGCTGCAGACCGAGTGGCCGCACCTCAAGGTCTACCTGACCAGCGCCACGGACCACTGGTCCACCTCCATCGTGGCCGGTCCCAAGAGCCGCGCCGTGCTGCAGAAGATCTGCAGTGACGTGGACTTTGACGACACGGCGTTCCCGTTCATGTCGTACCGCGAAGGCACGGTGGCCGGGTTCAAGGCCCGCATCATGCGCATCAGCTTCTCGGGCGAGCGCTGCTACGAAGTCAACGTGGCCGCCAACGACGGACTCAAGGTCTGGGAGGCGATCCACGGCGCCGGGGCCGAGTTCAACATCACCCCCTACGGCACAGAGACCATGCACGTGCTGCGTGCCGAGAAGGGCTACATCATCATCGGCCAGGACACCGACGGTTCCGTCACGCCGATGGACTTGGGCATGGGCGGCCTGGTCACCAAGGCCAAGGATTGCCTGGGCAAGCGATCGCTGACCCGCGAAGACACGGTGCGCATCGACCGCAAGCAGCTGGTCGGCCTGCTGCCGGACGACCCGAAGGTCGTGCTGATCGAGGGCGCGCAGATCCTCAACCAGGCGCCCACCGGCCCGACCGCCCCCATGGTCGGTCACGTGACGTCCAGCTACATGAGTCCGACCCTGGGCCACTCCATCGCCATGGCGCTGGTCAAGGGAGGCCTCAGCCGCATGGGCGAGAAGGTCTACATCTCCCAGGGCGGCCCCAACGGCCCGGTCGTCCACACCGCCACCATCGCCAGCCCGGTCTTCTTCGATCCCAAAGCGGAGCGCCAAAATGCTTGAAACCTCTCAACGCCAGACCTCGCAGCATTCCTTGGCGGCCATGGGTCGCGTGCCGACCCCGCGTCCGTCGTCCGAGCAGTCGCTGTTGGCTGGCTGGAGAACCGGCCTGTCGATCCTCAACCTGCGCGGTAATCCCGGCGATGCGGCCTTCCGCGATGCCGTGTCGCAGGCCCTCGGGCTGGCCCTGCCCACGCAGGCCCTGCCCACGCAGGCCTGCACCACGGTGACCGGCGACGCGCTGCGCCTGGTCTGGGTGGGGCCGGACGATTGGTTCGTGATCGGCGCCAAGGGCGAGGCGGCCACCATCGAGGCCCGGTTGCGCCAAGCCCTGGCTGGGCAGCACTTCGCCGTCACCGACGTCAGCAGCGGCTACACCGTGCTGCACCTGAGCGGCCATCCAGTGCGCGAGGTGTTGGCCCAGGGCTGCCCGCTGGACCTGCACCCACGCACGTTTCGCCCGGG
Organism: uncultured Hydrogenophaga sp.; assembly: GCA_964442375.1. Classification (GTDB taxonomy): domain Bacteria; phylum Pseudomonadota; class Gammaproteobacteria; order Burkholderiales; family Burkholderiaceae_C; genus Hydrogenophaga. The sequence continues at coordinate 7,977 of CAYUAH010000058.1, forward strand.
GTCGGCCGCAGGTTCCGTGTTCTTCAAGGCATCTGTCTGGCTCTGGGAAATCGATGCCGCGCCGGTGTACGAGGTGCTGGTGCGCAACAGCTTCCGCAGCTATGTCTGGCTCATGCTGGAGCGTTGCACGCCCGAGTGTGGCCTGGTGACCCGGCGTTTCCCATGAACGCGACCTGGACCGTCAGGATTGATCGCCTGGAGACCCACCTGCCGGTGGGCATCTACGCGCACGAGCAGGACGCCCAGCCGGTGTGGGTCAGCCTGACCGCCACCGGCGAAGCGAGCGCGGCGCCCGGCGCGCTGGACGAGTGCTTCGACTACGAGCCGTTGTGCCGCTGGCTGACCCTGGCCTGGCCGAAGTCGCCGCACACGCCGCTGCTGGAGACGCGTGTCAACCAGGTGATTGAATTCGTCTTCGCCACCGATCCGCGCGTGAGCCATGTCTGGGTCGGCCTCTACAAGCAGCGCGTCAGCCAGCAGGCGCTGGCGGTCGGCATGGAGCGGGCTTCCACACGCACCGAGTTCCAAGCCCTGCAACGCTCGGCAATGGACCGGCCCACCCTTCTTCAATCCCTTACGCACCACGGTGAAACCCATGACTGCTTTACGCAATGAAACCACCCGATATGTGCTGACCCTCGCGGTCACCAGCGCGCAGGGCCAGGTGGCCGCCATGGTGGCACTGCTGGAGAAGCACGGCGCCTACATCGAAGAATTCGCCGTGTTTGACGACGCGCTGGTCTCGCGCTTTTACGTGCGTATCGTGTTCCGGCTCGACGACGACAAGGCCAGTGGCGTGACCGCGCTGCGCGAGGCCTACGCCCAACTGATGGACACCTTCGTCAGTGCCGAGGGTGCGATCCACGACCTCGGCCGCCCGACGCGCGTGATGATCATGGTCTCCAAGGCCGACCACTGCCTGCGCGACCTGTTGGCCCAGTGGCGTCGCAAGGAGCTGAACATGGACGTGGTGGCCGTGGTGTCCAACCACGCCGACCTGGGCCCGCTGGCCGTGGCCGAAGGCATTCCGTTCCACCACCTGCCGATCACCGCCGACACCAAGCCACAGCAGGAAGCCGCGCTGCTGGCGTGCATTGAACAGCACGAGGCCGAGCTGGTGGTGTTAGCGCGCTACATGCAGGTGCTGTCTGAGGACATGTGCGAGAAACTCGCCGGTCGGGTCATCAACATCCACCACTCGTTCCTGCCCGGCTTCAAGGGTGCGCGCCCCTACGAGCAAGCGCACGCGCGAGGCGTGAAGCTGATCGGCGCCACCGCGCATTTCGCGACCAGCGACCTGGACGAAGGCCCGATCATCGAACAGGCCCTGGAGCGGGTGGACCACGCCTACAGTCCTGAGCAGTTGTTGAGCACCGGCCGCAGCGTGGAATGCCTGGTGCTGGGGCGTGCGCTGCGCTATGTGCTGGAACACCGAGTTTTCATCAACGGGCTTCGGACCGTGGTCTTGCGTTAACTGCGGCTCTGCCGCAGTAAGGTCTTCGATGGACAATAAATGATGGTTCCATTGCATCGTCAATTGTCCATCTCCACCCTGCGACACGTGATCAAACGGTTGCATTTCCCGCTGGAGCGCATACTGGTGTGCGTGCACTGGTACGCAGCCTACCCGCTGAGCCTGCGGCAGCTGGAAGAAATGATGCCCGAACGTGGTGTCTGTGTCGACCATGTCACCGTTCGCCACTGGGTGCTGAAGATGGTGCCCGTACTCGCTGCGGTGTTTCGCAGGCGCAAGTGCGCAGTGGGAGGCTCCTGGCGAATGGACGAAACCTACATCCTGGTGAGAGGCCAATGGATGTATCTGTACCGAGCTGTGGATCGGCTGGGGCAGACGGTGGATTTCTGCTCATTGCCCGCCGTGATGTGGCGGCGGCGCGCCGGCTCTTCGAACGGGCCATCACCCTGCATGATCTCCCCGTGAAGATTACGATAGACAAGAGCGGGGCTAATACGGCGGTTGTGCGGGGCCTGGTCGAAGACAGCGGGCTGCACATAGAGCTGCGCCAGTTCAAGTATCTGAACAACATAGTGGAGCAGGACCACCGGGCGATCAAACACCGGCTCAAGCCCATGCGCGGGATGAAAAGTTTCTACACCGCCCGACGCCTGATTGCAGGTATCGAGACCATGCACGTGTTCGCCAAGGGGAAAATGCGCAGCCCCTGTGGGCAAGCGGCGTCTGCTGCGCAGCAGTTCTACTCGTTGGCCTTCTAATCAAGGGGCAACAAGGAGGCCAACTTTCGCTTCGCGCCCTAAACGCGACAGAACCCAATCCACGCATGTCATCCGCTTCTGCTGTGCAGCGTCCCAGTGCGCTCATCGACTTTCGTGCCCCCGACGCACAAAGTTCCCCCATTCACCTGGCCTTTGGCCAACCCCAACAATGCCTCATCGCTAAGACCGAGGATGAGGTAATGGGTGTCATCGAGCAAGCCGATGTGCTCGCGCGGGCTGGCGCCTGGTGTGTGGGTCACATCAGCTACGAGGCCGCACCGGCCTTCGACCGTGCGTTTCAAACCCGCTCCAGAGGTGCGGGAGCGGGCGTGCTGGCCCAGTTCTATGTCTACGACAAGCCATTGGCCGCCCTGGCAGCCGAACAAGCCTGGGCGCTTGGCAAGCAAGCCAACGCTGCGGTGGTTTGGGACTCGGCCGAAGCAGAGCCACAACGTTTCGACTTCGACCAAGCGTTCAATGCCATCCAGTGGGCCATCGCCGAGGGCGAGCTCTACCAGGTCAATCTCACCACCCGCCAGACAGGGTCCTTCCAGGGCGACTCACTCGCGTTGTTTCATCGACTGCGTGCGGCACAACCCAACGCCTATGCGGCCTACATCGCTGGCATGGGTTCTGACCTGGGCACGGGATCAAGCCCAGTCGGCACCATCCTGTCGGTGTCCCCCGAACTGTTCTTTGACTGGCGCGACAACCGCCTGCTGTGCTCTCCCATGAAAGGCACCGCGCCCCGTGGTCACAACCCTGACCACGACGAGGCGCTGCGGCAAAAGCTCCTGGCCTCCCCCAAAGAGCGCGCAGAAAACGTCATGATCGTGGACCTGTTGCGCAACGACATGTCACGTGTGGCCGAGGCACACTCGGTCAAAGTCCGTCAGCTCTTCCAGGCAACTGCTTGGCCCACGGTCTGGCAGTTGACGTCGGACATCGAAGCGCGCACGCGCAGCGGTACGCGGCTCGTCGACGTGTTCCGCGCCTTGTTTCCGTGTGGTTCGGTTACGGGTGCGCCCAAAGTGCGAGCCATGACCCACATCGCTGCGCTTGAGGCGCAAGCGCGTGGCGTCTACTGTGGCGCCATTGGGGTCCTACAGCCGGGCGGTGCGGCCACCTTCAATGTGCCCATACGTACCCTGGTCCAACGCGGAGATCACATCCTCTTTGGCGTGGGCAGTGGGATCACGAGCGATGCCATCGCAAACGAAGAATGGGCCGAATGGCGCCACAAGCGCGCCTTTGCAGAGCGGGCCAGCCATCCGTTCGAATTGCTGGAAACCTTGCGCTTGAGCCAGGGCGTGCTGGTCCATCTGGAGCAGCACCTGAGCCGCATGCGCGCAGGTGCAGAGCACTTTGGATTTGTCTGGGATGAAATCGCGATGCAGCAGGCCCTGCGTGGACTGGTGAAAGAACACCCCTTGGGTGAGTGGCGTGTGCGGCTGCTCAGCCACCGCAATGGTCAGGTGCAAGCGCAGGCGTTCCCACTGGAGGCGTCGCCTGACGAAGTCAGGGTTCAACTGGCAGATCGCCCAGCTGTGGGCTGTGATGGGGATTTTTTTCGGCACAAGACAACACGCCGGGCGCACTACGACGCGTTTGCGCCGACTGCGACTGGCATCTTTGACACCCTGATGTGGAACGAGCAGGGCGAGCTGACCGAGTACACCCGTGGCAACCTCGCACTGAAATTGAATGGCGAATGGCTGACGCCCCCCTTGAGCTGCGGCCTCCTGCCAGGCGTGGGCAGGCACCAACTGTTGCGCGAGGGCCGGTTGAACGAAGCTGTGCTCCACAAGGCAGACCTGGACCGAGCTGAAGGATTGGCATTCTTCAACAGCCTGCGTGGGTGGTTGAACGCTCGCTTGGCCTGAGCTGGTATGGGGGGCGCTAAACGTGGCAGAAAGCTGTGCGGCATCATCCGCGTCGTACAAGCAGCAAAAAGGCAAAAACAGAAAATTTCACGGGTTCCCTGCAGACGTCTGCCATCTTCTTGCTCTTTCCGTTGCGGGCCTTGTCTGCAGGATTGACAAGAGAGTGATCCAAACCGTGGGAGGTCTCCTGGTGATAGAACTGGCGCTTGGGCTGCTTGAAATCGGTAGTCTGGGGCCCTCACAAACACCTGGAGGCCGCCATGAAGTTGATCATCGAAGCCCGGTTTGAATACTCTGACGGTCTAGCTAGCCCGGCGATCGTCGTTGGTGAGATTCAGCGCCAGGATAGGAATCTCAACGACCTCGGACTGACATTGGCTGAGGGCCGAGATTTGCTTGGTCAGGTGCAGTCCAGAATGGTTTCGCAGCAGGTTGAGCATTGGCTAGAGCAGAACTCGGGGTATCATCGACTTGGCCAGGCCTTGGCCCACAAAGACACCCGGTCTGTCATCGTTCGCACAGCTTTCGGCAAGATTGCGGTGCCCAGCCCTCGTTGGTGGTCGTGCCGATGCGGGACTGATGACGCAGGTGAGTTCGTCAAGGCTGTTCAGGGCAGCGAGCTCGCCAGAGGCCGCACATTGGACTGGTTTCACATAGCGATGAAGTTCAAGGCTGCTCAGAATTCTGTCCGAGGCAGCAATCTTTTCGAGCCACACAAGCAAGACATGGTGTGCGATTGGCTGCGCCGCGCGAAGTGGCATGTTTGGCACGGCAAGGGGCGCCAGGCTGTAGCCCGTATCAAGGGGATGGATGAGGAGCTGTTAGCCAGACCCGGGCTCGAGGACTCGACCTTGTGGTGGAACCTGCGCGGACTGTACTATTACATCGGCAACAACGATTCGACCTTGGTCAACTACGGTGCTAGGAGCCGCAAGGGTCTGCCCATCAACAGCAGCATCGCGGAATCGGCGGTCGACTTGCTGGTGGGTCACCGCATGGCCAAGAAACAGCAGATGCGCTGGACCAACAAAGGGGCACACCAACTCGTTCAAGTTCGTGTCGCTGCGTTGAACGGCGAACTCACTCCGAAGCGACTGGCGGCACTTTCCAGGGTGCCATGTGCGAACGCACCCCAAGCTCGCCAGCTCGCGTGAGGCCTCCCACGGTTTGGATCACTCTCGTGCCTGCACTGCGTGCCGCTGGTCACGCACCCGGTGGGCGTCGGTCTTGAGTGCCGCCACCAGCGTTGCCTCGAACGCCAACAGCTTGCCCGTCTTGGAACCTCGTTCGTACTGCGGCTCAGCCGCCGTCGGCGCATTGAGCCACTTTTTGAGGTGTGTTCCTCGACAACCCCGTCTTCCTGGAGATCTCGCTGATCGAGAACCCGTCGCGCATCTTTATACGCCTGACCTTGCCAATCATGTCCATGGTAATCACCTTTGTTGCGTCCTGCTGAAAAATTCAGCAGTCGCGTGATACACCCTGGTCAATTTAGAAGCGGCACACCCCCTTCAGATGGTCAAATATCGGCGTCAACAGCACACCCTCATTTTGTCCCACGCACTGGCCGTGAGGCATCATTCCTCAGTCAGAGCGCGCGTGATATCACTTCCTTCATGATCTCGCTGGTGCCGCCGTAGATGCGCTGCACGCGAGCATCCGCGAACATTCTCGCTATCAAATATTCGTTCATGTAGCCATATCCGCCGAATAGTTGGACACATGCATCGACGACCTTTCCTTGTGCCTCCGAGCCCCAAAGCTTTGCCATTGAAGCAGTTGCAGTGTCTAGTTCGCCAGCTAGCAACTCCTCAACGCAGCGGTCGATGAATGCGCGCCCCACTTTAATCTGTGTTGCAATGTCTGCTAGTGTGAATTTCGTGTTCTGAAAATTTTCGAGTTGCTGTCCAAAGGCGGTGCGCTCGCGTACATAGGCCAAGGTTGCCTCGTATGCCCCCTCCATTGCAGCCAGTGACATCACGCCAATCACCAAGCGCTCATACGGAAGGTCGGACATCAGTTGCGCGAATCCCAGGCCTGGACGTCCGCCCAGCAGACAGTCGTCGTCGACTTCCACGCCGTCGAAGTACAGTTCCGACGTGTCCTGGGCCTTGAGCCCCACCTTGTCGAGCAGACGACCAACTCGAAAACCCAGGCAATCCTTGGTCTCCACAACGAAAATCGAGATGCCCTTGGACCCCGCTCCAGGATCTGTCCTGGCCACCACGAGAACCAGCCCGGCGAGAAAGCCGTTAGAGATGAACGTCTTCGCGCCATCCAGCCGCCAGCCCCAGTCGGTTCGTTGAGCGCGGGTGCGAATGCCTTGTAGGTCGGAGCCCGTGCCGGGTTCGGTCATTGCGATTGCTCCGACGAGTTCGCCGCTTGCCAGACGGGGAAGGTACGCGCGCTTCTGATCCTCGGTGCCGTGGTTGAGGATATAGTGCGCCACGATAGTGTGCACCGAATTGTTCATGCCGGTCAGGCCGCGTCGCGCCATCTCCTCGTAGAACACCGCTTCATGGCGGAAGTCACCGCCAGCGCCGCCCCATTCTTCGGGGATGTCAGAGCACAGGAGGCCGAGTTCTCCTGCCTGCCGCCACAACGCGTGTCCCACATGCCCCTGACGCCGAGCCTGTTCGTCGACGGGTTGCATGAACTCCTCGATGAAGCGAACGACGGTTGCGCGGTACTGCTCTAGATCTGGGTCGCTCCACGACCGACGAAATTGGATAGCCATGGCGCGTAGTCTCCTGGAGCGCGGCGCCGCAGGCCATCGGCAGAACGGACGAAACTGTGCCGCCTAGCAGGCTGCTGAAATACCTGGCGCCGAAACGCGCCCCCGCATCGGCGGCGCAGTGGTTTCGGCCGCTTGGTCGGCTTCGACGGCCCCAATCCGCATTCGCGGCTCGATTCGACCCTCGCGGGGGCTGTTTTGCACCCCTTTGAGGCTCATCTGACGCCCTGCAGACGCACCTGTCCCAGCGAACGCATGCGCACCAGGTTGTAGGCGGCCATGTTCAGCACGAACATCTGATCCACCTTCTTGAGCCCACGCACCATGACTTGGCGCATCTGACCGATGGTCTTGACCCATCCAAACCCCTGCTCAATGCGCTTGCGCCGCTGCATCGATACGCCGTAACCGTCGCTTCGGGCAATCTCATCGGGCACCGCCGAGCGCCGCCCTGAGGTGTTCTGCGCCACGTGCGGCTGCACCTTGAGCCGGCGCAACTCAGCGATGAACTCCGCAGCGTCGTAACCCTTGTCTGCCCCCAGGGTGATGGCCGCGTCAGGATGGACCTGCCGGGCCTTGCCGATCATGGCTTTGGCCGCCACGCGCTCGGCATGCCCATCGGCCTGCGTGACTGTGGCATCGACGATCAGGCCGTTGCGGTTCTCCATGAGCGTGTGCCCCATGAAGCGCAACT
>CAYUAH010000059.1:0-15452 GCA_964442375.1 uncultured Hydrogenophaga sp.
CGAAGCCGGCCCAGCGGGTCTGGTGCTTGGGGATGAGTTGGGGCTCGAAGCTGCCGTGCCGGTCGCGGGGGACCTCGATGGGCAGTTCGCCGAAGTCGCCCTTGAGGGTCTTCCTGCTCTTGCCGTTGCGGGTGTTGCCAGCGGGATTGGCCACCGCCTCGTTGCGTTCATGGCCCAGGTGCTCAGTCAGCTCAGCGTCCAAGGCTCGCTCGACCAGCAGCTTGGTCAGTTGCTTGAGCAGACCGTTCTCGCCGATGAGGTCTTCGGGCTTCTTGTAGTTGGCCAGCAGGCCAGACAGCAGTTCTTCGGGTACGTCGTGTTTCTTGGTGCTCATTGTGCTTACGGACAGGCCGGCTTGCGCCGGCGGTGGATTGTCCGTTTACACAAAATTCTGCACACCCTCGCTACAGGCCGTGGCTTGGCACGATCGTCACGGGGCGCAGCAGCGGCTGTACGAGGCGGTCACAGACTACGTCCGGCACGGCTACAACAAGGCACTTGCAGCTAAACAGCGGCACATCGGATTCCTGATGATCTTGATGCAACGGCTGGTGACATCAAGCACGGCCGCCATCCGGACCACACTGGAGCGCCGTTTGGCTTTGCTAGACGAGCCGCAGCACCAGTCCGCGATTTTTGAGTCGAACGACACGGATGAATGGGCTGAACTCGATGGTCAGTCGCAAGTAGACATCGCAGTCCAGACGGAGGGTTGGGAGCAGGAAAAGGCTGAGGTCGAACTCCTGCTTGACCTGGCGAGGGAGACGGAGGCACAGGGAACCGACGCCAAGGCCGAGGCGCTGCTTGATCTGGTCTACAAGCTGCAACAGGAGGAAAACGATCCTGCGCTGAAGGTTCTGATCTTCACGGAGTTTGTGCCGACGCAGGCGATGCTGACGTCGTTCCTGGAGAGTCGCGGCTTCTCCGTCGCCCAACTGAATGGGGGAATGGACCTCGACAGCCGGACGAAGGCGCAGCAGGCGTTCTCCCAGGATGTCCGCGTTCTGATTTCCACGGATGCCGGCGGCGAAGGCCTGAACCTTCAGTTCTGCCACGTCATCGTGAACTTCGACATGCCGTGGAACCCCATGCGACTGGAGCAGCGAATCGGCCGCGTGGACCGCATTGGCCAGCAGCATGTTGTTCGCGCCATCAACTTCGTCCTGGAGGACACCGTTGAGCATCGGGTACGCCAGGTGCTTGAAGAGAAGCTGGCCGTCATCGCTCAGGAGTTCGGAGTCGACAAGGCATCCGACGTGATGGACTCCGTGGAGGCCGAGCCCATTTTCGACGAACTCTTCGTCCACGGTCTGCAGGATCCGGCATCGATTGAGCGGGAGTGCGATGCCGCGATCAGACAGATGCGCGACAAAGTGGCGGAGTCGAGGAAGAACAGCGATCTGCTGTCTGACTCCCATTCGCTAGAAGCCGATGACGCGCGCAAGTGGCGTGACCATCCCGCCCAGTTCTGGCTGGAGCGCGCGATCACCACCGGCTTGCCCGCACGCGGCGGAAGTGCCATCAAAGCCGGAGATGCGTGGCGCGTTCGCTGGGTAGACGGCAGCGAATCTTTGCGCGCATGTTTCGATGCACGGACTGCCGAGCAAAACCCGAGCCTTGACTGGATTACTCTGGAAGACCCACGCGCACGGGCCGTAATCAGCGAGTTGCCGCGCTGGGCGGCGGGACAGCCGATGCCGATCGCGAAGATCGCAGGCTTGCCCGACAACTTGCGGGGTGTTTGGTCGCTGTGGGAGATCAGCCTGTCGGCCGTCGGGTTTAGCCGCAGGCGCTTCCTTCCGGTCTTCTCGACGGACGAGGGACGAACCTACGTCCCGACCGCCAAGCGAATCTGGGACTTGCTGTTGACCGAAGCGGTCGAGGTACAGGGCGCAATGCTCGGGGAGCACTCGGAGGGTTGGTTCGATGTTTCGTTGGGCGCGGCCAAGACACAGGGTGAGCGTGTCTTGGCGGCCTTGGTCGAGGAACAGAGAACGCAGTTGCGGGAGGAGCGCGATCGCGCCCAGTACGCTTACGACGCACGGTTCCAGGCAATTGGCCGGATCGGACTCCCGCAGGTTCGCGAGCATCGTCGAAAGAGACTGAAAGCCGAGCACGATGCCCGAATGGCGGCTCTGGATGACGCAGAGGCTACCGTACCGGACCTCAATGCTGTCCTGATGATTCGGATCGGGTCAGCCCCGCTGGGTGCAGCCCATGCTGGCCGTGAGGGGGCAACCCAATGAGCGCGTGGGTTGATCGCATCCTCAAGGAGTTCACGGCCGACTTGTCACGGTTGTGGATTGCAGCGGATCCTGACGATGTCTTGCTGGACGAGCGCGTCCTGTCGGGGCTGCGCGAGCGCGGCTTTGAGCTTCTCCCCTACGGCGACTCTGTCGCGTTCCGCGCAGAGTACGAAGAGCAGTGGTTCTGTCGCGATAGCAGCTGAGAGGTGCGCTGAATGGTTCTGTGTGTAAGCGGGCCAGAGACAATTGGTCATGGCCCCACTGCATCTCCAACTGGCAAACTCGACCCTGCGCCGTGTGATCAAACGGTTGCACTTTCCGCTGGAGGTCATGCTGGTGTGCGTTCGCTGGTACGCGGCCTACCCGCTGAGCTTGCGAAACCTGGAAGAAATGATGGCCGAGCGTGGTGTTGCGGTAGACCATGCAACTGTTCACCGCTGGGCCCTGAAGATCTTGCCCGTCTTGGCCGGGGTTTTCCGCCGACGAAAACGCGCAGTCGGTGCCTCCTGGCGGATGGATGAGACCTACATCCTGGTGGGCGGACAATGGAAGTATCTGTACCGTGCCGTTGACCGGACGGGCCAGACGGTGGATTTCCTGCTGACGGCCCGCCGTGACGAAGCTGCAGCACGTCGGTTCTTCGAGCGGGCCATCAACCTGCACGATGTCCCCGAGAAGATCACCATCGATAAGAGCGGGGCGAACACGGCCGCTGTGAGGGGGTTGATGGCGGACAGCGGGCTGGCCATTGAACTGCGTCAGTCCAAGTACCTGAACAACATCGTTGAGCAGGACCACCGGGCCATCAAGCGACGGGTCAGGCCCATGATGGGGTTCAAGTCATTTTGGGCTGCCCGCCGAATCCTCGAAGGGGTCGAGACGATGCACATGATCCGCAAGGGGCAGATGAACTGCCCCAAAGGGTCAATCACGCCAGCGGCACAGCAGTTCTACAGCCTGGCAATCTGAGGTCGACGCCAACCACCGATTCAGCACGCCCCTTTCCTGCTAATGCGACAGAACCCAAAAAAAGCCATATTTATTGCTGCAGCGAAGACAATAAAAACGCCGCAGGCGCGAGCGCTCTGCGGCGTAGGGAGGTAACAGTGGGAACTCAACCGCCGTGGTGATGCTGCGTCGCGACGGCGGGATGGATTACGGGGTCTTCTTCTGCTCCGGCCTGTCGCCGAAGAAGCGCCGTTCAGCGGCTGCAGCGGCGCGCATGCAGAGTTCGTCGCCAACCTTCGCGCGATCTTCCTTGCACAGGCGCTGGATTTCTTTGATGCGCGCGGGGTTCGCCACCAGCTCATCAACGGTCTCCGTGGGCTTCGCGGGGCCGCAGGCGGTCAGCACAATGGCAATGAAGGGGATCACAATCTTGTTCATGGCGAACATCCTTTCCCTATGTGAATTCATGAATCATCGGCAGCGGTATCGCCACTGCCCGAATCAATGGAGGCGACCCGCTCGATGAAACGGACCAGCATCGGGGACGGCTCCGCATCGCGGCGCAGCAGGTACGTGGCCAGCATCGGTGGCGTGCCCGCCAGTGGCCGGGCCAGTACCCCAGGTTCGCGGCTGGATGCAATGTGCGCGGCACCTGCCAGACCCACCGCCAGCCCGGCGGACACCAGGGCCATCATCACGTCGAAGGTGGCGACGCGCTGGAGGATCTGCAACTCCTCATCCCGCTTCTGCAGGATGCGATCTACCTGACGGGTATGCCCCTGGCAAAAAGCAGGGTCGCCCAACACCAGCCGGTGCTGCAACACGATCTCCAGCGGAATGCGCCGGTACTCCAGCAAGGGGTGGCGCGAAGACAAGGCCACCATCAGCTCGTCCTCCCAGGCTGGAATGGCCGCAATGCCATCGCCGACCTCATTGGCCATCGAGAAGCCGGCGTCGTACTGATCGTCATGCAAGCCCCTGATTTGCTGATCCAGGGGCACTTCAAAGAGCCGGATTTCCACCTCGGGCTCTTCCTCTCGGCTTCGCGCGAGCAATGCCGGTAACCGCGACGGCGTGATGCCGTCGGACAAGGCAATGCGCAACTGCCCGTGAAAGCCGTTGGCGGCCGACTTCACCCCATCGCGCGCCTGTTCCAAGGCCGTGAAGATGCGCGGCACCCGCTCCAGAAATACCCTGCCGGCGCGGGTCAACTGGGTACTGCGTGTGGTGCGGGTGAAGAGTTGCGAGCCCAGCTCATCCTCCAGCTCCTTGATGGAGCGTGACAGCGGCGATTGGTCGATGTGCAGCCGGGCGGCGGCTCTGGCGAAGTGAAGTTCTTCGGCAACCGCGAGAAAGTAGCGGAGATGCCTGAACTCCATACCTGAGTGCACTCAGAGCATCTTGATCAGTTCCGGCACTGCCTCGAACAGGTCGGCTTCCAGGCCGTAGTCGGCCACCGAGAAGATCGGTGCCTCGGGGTCCTTGTTGATCGCCACGATCACCTTGGAGTCCTTCATGCCGGCCAGGTGCTGGATGGCGCCCGAGATGCCGCAGGCGATGTACAGCTGCGGCGCCACGATCTTGCCGGTCTGGCCCACCTGCAGGTCGTTGGGGGCGTAGCCCGCGTCCACCGCGGCGCGGCTGGCACCGATGGCGGCGCCCAGCTTGTCGGCCAGCGGGGTGATGACTTCCTTGAACTTCTCTTCGCTGCCCAGCGCGCGGCCGCCCGAGACGATGATCTTGGCGGCCGTCAGTTCGGGACGGTCGCTCTTGACGATCTCGGAGCCCACGAAGCTGCTCTTGCCGGAATCGGCTGCGGCGGCAACGGTCTCGACGGCAGCGCTGCCGCCGGTGGCGGCTGCGGCGTCGAAGCCGGTGCCGCGCACGGTGATGACCTTGGTGGCGTCGCCCGATTGCACGGTGGCGATGGCGTTGCCGGCGTAGATGGGGCGCTCGAAGGTGTCGGGGCCGTCGACCTTGGTGATGTCGCTGATCTGGGCGACGTCGAGCTTGGCGGCCACGCGGGGCGCCACGTTCTTGCCGCCGGCGGTGGCGGGGAACAGGATGTGGCTGTAGTTGCCAGCGATGGTCAGCACCTGGGCGGCGACGTTCTCGGCCAAGCCGTTCTTCAGGCTCGCGCCATCGGCGTGGATGACTTTGGCAACACCGGCGATCTGCGCGGCGGCTGTAGCGGCGCCGCCGGCGCCTTCGCCGGCGACGAGCACATGCACGTCACCGCCGCAGGCCTTGGCGGCCGTCACGGCGTTGAGGGTGGCGCTTTTGATGCTGGCGTTGTCGTGGTCTGCAATAACGAGTGCGGTCATGTTCGTGTCCTTCGTGTTCTTGTTGTGCGGGGGCCTTAGATGACCTTGGCTTCGTTCTTGAGCTTGTCGATCAGGGTGGCCACATCAGGCACCTTGATGCCGGCGCCGCGCTTGGGCGGCTCGGAGACCTTGAGGGTCTTGATGCAGGGGGCCACATCCACGCCCAGATCTTCGGGCTTGAAGGTGTCGAGCTGCTTCTTCTTGGCCTTCATGATGTTGGGCAGCGTGACGTAGCGCGGCTCGTTCAGGCGCAGGTCGGTGGTGATCACGGCGGGCAGGCTCAGGTTGATGGTTTCGAGGCCGCCGTCCACTTCGCGGGTCACGGCCACCTTGTCACCCGCCACTTCGACCTTGGAGGCGAAGGTGGCTTGCGGCAGGTCGGCCAGCGCGGCCAGCATCTGGCCGGTCTGGTTGCAGTCGTCGTCGATGGCCTGCTTGCCGAGGATGACGAGGCCGGGCTGCTCTTTGTCGATCAGGGCCTTGAGCAGCTTGGCCACGGCCAGCGGCTGCAGTTCTTCGGTGGTTTCGACCAGGATGCCGCGGTCGGCGCCGATGGCCATGGCAGTGCGCAGCGTTTCCTGGCACTGGGCCACGCCGCAGGAGACGGCGATCACTTCGGTGACCACGCCTTTTTCCTTCAGGCGCACGGCCTCTTCCACGGCGATTTCGTCGAAGGGGTTCATGCTCATCTTGACGTTGGCGATGTCCACGCCGCTGCCGTCGGACTTCACACGCACCTTGACGTTGTAGTCCACCACCCGCTTCACCGTTACAAGAATCTTCATTTCAACCTCTCTCGTACTCAAAGTGCCTTACAGCAACTTTCCAGGGTTCATAATTCCGGCAGGGTCGAACACCGCCTTCACGGCGCGCATCAGCTGCAGGTCCAGCGGGGCCTTGTACTGGAGAAAGGCATGGCGCTTGAGCTGGCCGATGCCATGCTCCGCACTGATGCTGCCGCCGAACTGCATCACCTGCTCCAGCACCGCATCGGTCAGATCATGGCCCTGGGTGCTTGCCCAATCCTCCGCCGCACCCAGCGGGCGCGACAGGTTGTAGTGCAGATTTCCATCGCCGAAATGCCCGAAGACAAACAGCCTTACCCCAGGACATAGAGACTGCAGCCGTGTCTCCATCGTTGTCATGAACTCTGGAAGCTTCTCGATCGGTAGCGAGATGTCATGCTTCAAATGCGCTCCGTTGACACGCTGCGCCTCGGGGATTTCCTCGCGCAGCCGCCACAGGCCATTGAGCTGCGCCAAAGATGCCGACACTACGGCATCCAGGCACAACGCTTGCTCCAGCGCGGCCTCCATCACGGATTCGAGCAGGGCTTCCAGTCCGGCCTCGTCGGTGGTGTCGGCAAACTCGACCAGCACATAGGCCGGATAGCGTCGCTCGAACGGGTCTTGCACGCCTTCGGTCGTCTCCAGCACCAGCCCCAGGCATTCGCCCGTGAAGAATTCGAAGGCCTGCAGCCTAGGCCCGCAGCGCTGGAACAGCAGTTCGTAGAGTGCCAACGCCTGCACGGAGGATTCCACTCCTGCAAGCACGACCGAGCGCGTGTCGGCTCGCGCAAACAGGCGCAGCGATGCAGCAGTGATCACGCCCAGCGTGCCCTCCGCGCCGATGAACATCTGCTTGAGGTCGTAGCCGGTGTTGTCCTTGCGCAGCGTGCGCAGGCCGTGAAAGACTTCACCCGACGGCAACACCGCCTCGATGCCAAGCACCAGTTCGCGCGCCATGCCGAAGCGCACGACGTTGACGCCACCCGCATTGGTGGCAAGGTTGCCGCCGATCTGGCACGAATCCTCAGCGCCCAGGCTCAGCGGCAGCAGCCGCCCCGCGTCCTGCGCGGCTCGACGCAGGTTGCCGAGGATGCAGCCCGCCTCGGCAACCAGTGTGTTGCCTACGGTGTCGAGCGAGCGAATGGCGTTCATCCGGTCCAAGCTCAGGACGATGCTGCGCCCCTCGCCATCGGGGGCGGCGCCGCCGCACAGCCCGGTGTTGCCACCGCGCGGCACGACCGGCGTGCCGGTTTCGTTGCACAGCGCCAGGCAGCGCGATACCTCGTCCACCGTGCGCGGCCGTACCACGGCCTGAGCCTGACCCCGGTAAAAGCCGCGCCAGTCGGACAGCCAGGGGGCAACGTCGTCGGCACTCGTCAATACGCGGTCCTGGCCAAGCGCTTCAACCAGTCGTGTGGCAATCGTGTTCATGTCGTTTAGTCCACACTGATACGGTTGACTTGGATGAAGGTGCGCCACTGAACGTACTCCGCCCGGATGTACTTGGCGAATTCAGCCGAGTCCTTGTAGCTGCGCTCGATGCCAGCCTGCAGCAACTTGTCCGCAAAGCTGTTGGCCATGACGGTCTTCTTGACGGCGGCATCAAGCTTTTGCACAACCGCATCCGGCGTGCCCGCAGGGGCCAGCAGGCCGTTCCAGGACTCGGTCACGAAGTTCTTGTAGCCCAACTCCAACATGGTGGGCACCTCGGGCAACAGCGGAAAGCGCTTAGTGCCAGTCACCGCCAGTGGCCGCACCTTGTTGCCCTTGGCCATGGTGTAGGCCACCGGCATGTTGTCGAAGATCATGTCCACCTGACCGCCGATCACGTCGGTCATCGCTTGCGAGCTACCCTTGTAGGGGATGTGCGTCATGTTCAGCCCGGATTGCACGGCGAGCATGGCGCCGGACAGGTGCAACGATGTGCCCACGCCTGAGGACGCATAGGTCAGGTCTTTGCTCTTGCCCATCGCCACCAGGTCAGCCACGCTCTTGGCGGGGCTGGACATCGGCACGACCAGCAGATTCGGGTAGGTCGCCACCATGGCAACCGGCTTGAAGTCCTTCTGCGCGTCATAGGGCAGCTTCTTGCTCACGAGCTGGTTGATGGCTTGGGTGCCCACGGTGCCCCACAGCAGCGTGTAGCCGTCAGGTGCGCTCTTGGCAACAAAGTCGGCGCCCAGGTTGCCAGCGGCGCCGGGCTTGTTGTCGACGATGACGGGCTGGCCTAGATCCTTAGAGATCTCGACGGCCACCAGACGGGCGACCTGATCCGTGCCGCCGCCCGGCGAAAATGGCACGATGATCTTGATCGGCCTGTCGGGCCAATTGGAGGTCTGCGCATAGGCGCCAGATACGGCAGCGCCCAACAGGCAGGCCATGGCACAGCGGCGGGTGAGTGTGCGGGTGTTGAACTTCATTGCAGTCTCCTTTGTGATGTGATGGACGTGATGGCTGTCATGGGTCAGGCCATGCGCTTGTCGGGGGTGATTTGCAGCGGGTCGGTCACCAGTTCGATGAGCGCGACGCTGCCTGCGGCCCGTGCCCGCGCGAATGCAGCGGGAAAGTCCTGGGCCGTGGTGACGCGCTCGGCATGCGCGCCGAAAGATCGGGCCAGGGCGGGATAGTCGGGGCCCTTGAGCGACGTGCCGGATACGCGGCCCGGATAGTCACGCTCCTGGTGCATGCGGATGGTTCCGTACATGCCATTGTTGGCCACCAGCACGATGAGCGAGGCGCCGTATTCCACGGCAGTCGCCAGCTCCTGCGGGTACATCATGAAGCAGCCATCGCCGGCCACGCACACCACGGGGCGGTCCTTGTGTTGCAGTGCTGCGGCAATGGCCGCCGGCAAACCGTAGCCCATGGAGCCGCAGGTGGTGGCCAGTTCGGTGCGCGGCGCGCGGTACTGGTAGAAGCGGTGCAACCAGACGGAGTAGTTGCCCGCACCATTGGTCACGATAGCGTTGTCCGGTAGCGTCTCGGTCAGGTGCAGCATGACCTGGGTCAGGTCCACGCCACGAATCTCGGGGTTCTCGGGGCGTGCCGACGTGAACGCCACGAATGCGGCCCGCCCCTGCGCCGCCCAGCCGCTCCAGGCCGGAGCCCGGGGCGCCTCGGCGGCGTTCAGTTCCTGCAGCAGCACCGAGGCATCGGCCTGGACGGGGATGTTCGGCCGATAGACCCGGCCGAGTTCGCGCGCATCGCGGTGGCAGTGGATGAGCCGCTGCCTCGGCTGCGGCACGTTCAGCAGCGTATAGGCGTCGGTGGCGATATCGCCCAGCCGCGTGCCGATGGCCAGGATCACATCGGCCTCGGCCACCATGCGCTTGAGCGCGGGATTCATGCCCAGGCTCAGGTGCCCTATGTATTGGGCGTTGGTATTGTCCAGCACATCCTGGCGGCGAAAGGAGCAGGCCACGGGCAGATTCCATGCCCCGACAAATGCGCGCAGGCTGGCGCAACCCTCGTTGGACCAGTCACTGCCGCCGACGATGACCAGCGGGCGCTGCGCCGCGCGCAGGGCTTGCGCGATTGCCTCCGTAGTAGCCTCGCTGACGGCGGATGCCTGCATTGTCAGCGGCGCGCAGTCAGGCACGGTGGTCTGCTCGGTCAACATGTCCTCAGGCAGCGACACCACCACAGGGCCGGGCCGGCCGGCCACGGCGGCATTGAAGGCCTTCGCCATCAGCTCGGGCATGCGCTCGGGATCGTCGATTTCCATGACCAGCTTGGCGATGCCGCCGAACATCTGCTGGTAGTCCACTTCCTGGAACGCATCGCGGCCCTTGTGCCCGCGGGCGATCTGGCCCACGAAGAGAATCATTGGCGTCGAATCCTGCTGCGCGATGTGCACCCCGATGCTGGCATGTGTGGCGCCGGGGCCGCGCGTGACCATGCAGATGCCGGGCCGCCCGGTCAGCTTGCCGTCGGCCTCGGCCATGTTGGCCGCTGCGCCCTCGTGCTTGGCGACGATGAGCTCGATGCTTTTTTCGTCGTACAAGGCATCGAGGACTTCGAGATAGCTTTCGCCCGGAACGCAGAAGACACGCTCGACGCCATGCGTGCGCAGGGAGGCAACCAGGGCGCGCCCGGCCGTGCGGCTCGGAGCATTCATTGAATCACTCATGATGGATCGGCTGTTTGTTGTGGAAACACCCGCAAGCGTAGGATATGGCTTCGGCGACCACACCGGGCGCGATGCATACCAGCTATGCACCACATGCACAGCGGTTTCCACCGTGCAGCACTAGCATGACGGCATCCGCTATCTCCGGCATATTGGCCTGCAGGGCCTGCATAGCAGGCGCAAGACGCTATAGAAATGAGCAAACTAAACACCATCCACTGCCTGGACGACTTCCAACGCATCGCCCGAACCCGCTTGCCCCGGCAGCTCTACAGCTATATCGCCAATGGCGCAGACGACGAGCAGTCGATGCGTTTCAACCGCGAGGCCTTCTCTCGCTGGGCATTCACGCCCCGCATCCTGGAAGGCGTGGAACGGCGCTCGCAGGAGATCTCGCTGTTCGGCCAGTCCTATGCCTCGCCGTTCGGCATCTCACCGGTCGGGCTGGCGGCCATGTGGTGCTATCGCGGCGACATCGTGCTGGCGCGCGCAGCACAGGAAAGCAATGTGCCCGCCATCATGAGTGGCGCGTCGCTGATTCGCATGGAGGAAGTGGCTGCCGCCGCGCCGAACACCTGGTTCCAGGCCTACATACCGGGCGACGACGTGCGCATCGCCGAGTTGATTCGCCGCATTGCCACGGCAGGGTTCAAGACGCTGGTGGTCACGGTGGATTTGCCGGTGCAGGTAAATCCAGAGCGATATGTCAAGAACGGCTTTTCGACGCCGCTGAAGCCCAGCGTGCGGCTGGCTTGGGACGGCATCAGCCATCCGCGCTGGCTGCTCGGCACCTTCGGGCGCACGCTGCTCTCGCACGGCATGCCGCATTTCGAGAACTGGCGCGCCGAGCGCGGGGCGCCAATCCTGTCGGCCAACGTGCAGCGCGATATGGTCGCACGGGACCACTTGTCCTGGGAAAATTTCAAGGTGGTGCGCAACCAGTGGAAAGGCCCGCTGATCGTCAAGGGCGTGATGCGCAAGGAAGACGCGCTGCGCGCACAGAACGCCGGGGCCGACGGCATCATCGTCAGCAACCACGGCGGCCGCCAGCTCGACGGCGCCCTGTCTCCGCTGGACGTACTCCCCGAGATCGTGGACGCGGCGCCGAACCTCACCGTGATGATGGACAGCGGCATTCGCCGTGGCACGGACGTGCTCAAAGCTATGGCCCTGGGCGCGCAATGCGTTTTCAACGGCCGTTCGTTCAACTTCGCCGCGACAACGGCCGGCGGTGCCGGCGTGCGCCATGCCATCGGCATCCTGCGCACTGAAGTAGACCGTGACATGGCGCTGCTGGGCGTAAATCGTTTGGATGACATAGACCGCAGCCTGCTGCGTCCCACCCCCCGTTCAACTTCCTGATTGGATAGCCATGACCACCAAGCACCACAACCTGATCAACGGCCAATGGAAACCAGGCCAGTCTTATGCGCCCAACCTAAACCCCAGCAACTTGGCCGATGTGGCCGGCGAGTACGCCCAGGGCGATGCAGCCGACGTGGATGCCGCTGTGGCCGCCGCTGTGGCTGCGTTTCCCGCCTGGAGCGCCTCGGGCATCCAGGCCCGTTCCGATGCGCTGGACAAGATCGGCACCGAAATCCTGACCCGTAAGGAAGAGCTGGGCGAGCTGCTGGCCCGCGAGGAAGGCAAGGTGCGCGGCGAAGCGATTGGCGAAGTCATGCGCGCCGGCCAGATCTTCAAGTTCTTCGCCGGTGAATGCCTGCGCCTTGCGGGCGAGATGGTGCCTTCGGTGCGGCCTGGCATCGGCGTGGAGATCACGCGCGAACCGATTGGCGTAGTCGGCCTGATTACGCCGTGGAACTTCCCGATTGCGATTCCCGCGTGGAAGATTGCGCCCGCGCTGGCCTTTGGCAACTGCGTGGTCATCAAACCCGCCGATCTGGTGCCGGGCAGCGCCTGGGCGCTGGCCGACATCATTCACCACTCGGGCATTCCGGCCGGGGTGTTCAATCTGGTCATGGGTCGTGGGCGTGTGATCGGCGAAGCGCTGGTCGATCACCCCGGCGTGGCGGCGATTAGCTTTACCGGCTCGGTTGGCGTGGGCCGTGGCATTGCGGCGGCTTGTGTCGCCAATGGAAAGAAAGTCCAGCTGGAGATGGGCGGCAAGAATCCGCAGGTGGTGCTCGACGATGCCGACCTCAAGCAGGCCGTGGAGCTGTCCGCGCAAAGCTGCTTTTACTCCACCGGCCAGCGCTGCACGGCATCCAGCCGCATGATCGTCACCGACAAGATCTACCCGGCCTTCGTCGCAGCGCTCAAGGCCCGCGTGGAGGCCATCAAGGTGGGCGCGGCGCTGGCTGCAGGCACCGACATGGGGCCGGTGGTGAGCCAGGCGCAGCTGGAGCAGGATTTGAGCTATGTCGAGATTGGCAAGGCTGAAGGCGCGCAGCTGCTCACGGGCGGTAGCCGCATCGCCTGCCACACGGGCAGCGGCCATGAGGGCTTCTTCATGGCGCCGGCGCTGTTTGCCGACACCGCGCCCTCCATGCGTATCAACCGCGAGGAAATCTTCGGCCCCGTGGCCAGCGTGATCCGCGTCAAGGACTACGAGGAAGCGCTGGCCGTGGCCAACGACACCGAGTTCGGCCTGTCGGCCGGCATCGCCACCAGCAGCCTCAAGTACGCCACGCACTTCAAGCGCCACAGCCAGGCCGGCATGGTGATGGTGAACCTGCCCACGGCGGGCGTGGACTATCACGTGCCGTTTGGCGGGCGCAAGGGCAGCAGCTACGGCCCGCGCGAGCAGGGCAAGTATGCGCAGGAGTTCTTCACCACGGTGAAGACGGCGTACACGCTGGCTTAGACTAGTGAGCATGGACACACACGCACGAGAGTAGGCCCATGCCGCCTTTGAACTCTGATGATTTGGCTTGCTTTACCTGTGTTGCCAACGCAGGCAGCTTCTCTCGTGCGGCCCTGGAGTTGGGCTCAGACCAATCCACGGTCAGCCGGCAAATCTCACGCCTGGAGACGGCGCTAAAAACCCGCCTATTCAGTCGCAGTGGCCGAGGCGTCGTGCTGACCGAAGCTGGCAATACCTTGCTCGGCTACGCGCAGCAAGTGGCTGCAACGATCTCAGAGGCCTGCGACGCGGTGCGCACCTGCATGGCCAAAGGGCCTGCAAAGCTGGTGATCGCCGCTCAGCCCACCATCGCTACCACGGCATTCGGTTTGATCGGCGCAGCGCTCAAGCAACGCTTTCCCGCCACCAAGCTGCGATTCGTTGAGGGCCTGGCTGGCCCTATCTTGGGATGGCTGGCCTCGGGCGAGGTGGACATGGCGCTCCTCTATTCTCCCGAACAACACAGCGGGCTGAGCCTGGACGTCCTACTGGAGGAGGATCTGATGCTGGTAACTCCGGCTTCATGGAGCTACATCGGCCCTACGTTTCCTGTCGGCAAGCTGGGAGAGGTTCCCATGATCTTGCCCAGCACCGAGCATGGCTTGCGCGTGCTGGCCGAATCGCTGGCGGAGCGGACCGGCGCCACGCTGAACATGGCGCTGGAGTGCGATGCGTCGAACACCGTCTCCATGCGCTTGGTCGAGGACGGCTGCGGAGCCACGCTTCTGCCATTCGCGGCGGTGGCCGACCGCGTGGCACAAGGCCGGCTGCATTCGGCACAGCTGGTCGAGCCGGTGGTGACCCGCAAGATCTCGCTGGCCATAGCGCGCAATCGGCCCGCCATACCCGAACTCTTTGAAATCACGCAAACCGTGCGCAAGGAAGTGCGCGGCCTCGTCACGTCGGGAGCGTGGATAGGCGCGCGCTTGGCTTGATTGATTAAGGCTTTGTTGCGCTTCTTGCCAGCAGCCTCCAGTCGCCGCCCTGCTTTTGCCACACCATCAGGATATGCAGATTGGTGGCGGTTTTCTTGCCATCGGCCACTGCCTGCTGCTCACCCATCCAATGAAAGCGCACGATGGCGTTGCTGCCAACAACGCGAATTGTCGGCTCGCGGTATTCCAGCGACAGAAAAGGCTTTTTCCCCGACGTTGTGTTGGCCACGAAGGTTGCTCGGTCCTCCACGCGCGCATCGGAATGGCTATAGCTGAGTTCCGGCGCCGTCAGCTCAGTCAGGGTGCCGGCATTGGCTGGTTCTGTCGCGATAGCAGCTGAGAGGTGCGCTGAATGGTTCTGTGAGTAAGCGGGCCAGAGACAATTGGTCATGGCCCCACTGCATCTCCAACTGGCAAACTCGACCCTGCGCCGTGTGATCAAACGGTTGCACTTTCCGCTGGAGGTCATGCTGGTGTGCGTTCGCTGGTACGCGGCCTACCCGCTGAGCTTGCGAAACCTGGAAGAAATGATGGCCGAGCGTGGTGTTGCGGTAGACCATGCAACTGTTCACCGCTGGGCCCTGAAGATCTTGCCCGTCTTGGCCGGGGTTTTCCGCCGACGAAAACGCGCAGTCGGTGCCTCTTGGCGGATGGATGAGACCTACATCCTTGTGGGCGGGCAGTGGAAGTATCTGTATCGGGCCGTTGACCGGATGGGCCACACGGTGGATTTCCTGCTGACAGCACGACGGGACGAGGCAGCGGCGCGGCGTTTTTTCGAGCAGGCCATCAGCCTACACGATATCCCCGAGAAGATCACCATCGATAAGAGCGGAGCGAACACGGCCGCCGTGAAGGGATTGCTGGAGGACAGCGGGCTGGCCATTGAACTGCGCCAGTCCAAGTACCTGAACAACATTGTGGAGCAGGACCACCGGGCCATCAAGCGCCGAGTGAGACCCATGATGGGGTTCCAGACATTTCACACGGCCCGCCGGCTGATCGCTGGCATTGAAACCATGCACATGATCCGCAAGGGGCAGTTGAGCTGCCCCAAAGGGTCACTCACGCCAGCGGCACAGCAGTTCTACAGCCTGGCAATCTGAGGCCGACGCTAACCACCGATTCAGCACGCCCCTTTCCCGCTAACGCGACAGAACCTCTCCAACCCGGCCCGCTTCACGACCCTGACAAGCGCTGGCGGCTCGATCACCGTCGA
>CAYUAH010000060.1:0-15202 GCA_964442375.1 uncultured Hydrogenophaga sp.
AAGTTGCGCGCAGGCTCGCTGTGGGCGTACCAGGGCTGCGCGCCGGCCAGCAAGGCGGCGCCTTCGTAAATTTGATAGAAGGGGTTGGGACAGACCACCAGCGGCGGGCCTTCGGCCGTGCGCTGGGAGGCGTCCACCACCACCTGGGTGAAGGCAAACAGGGCTTCACGCGAGCCATTGACCGGCAGCACCTGGGTGGCCGGGTCCACCTTCAATCCGTAGCGGCGCGCCATCCAACCTGCCATGGACGCCCGCAATGCCGGCGTGCCTATGGTGGCTGGGTAGGCCGCCAAACCGCCTTGTGGGTCGTTGATGGCGTTGCACAAGGCCTGTTTGAGGAACTCGGGCGTCGCGTGTTTGGGTTCACCGATGCCCAGGCTGATAGGCCGGTGGGTGGGGCTGGGTGTGACGCCCGCAAAGAGTTGACGCAGCCGCTCGAAGGGGTAGGGCTGGAGGTGGGACAACAGGGGGTTCATGGGGGCGGATTATCCGGCAGGGCGTTTGTGGTGCGGTGCGATATGGCGGGCGGCCTGGTCAGCGCTCGCAGTGTGGGCCCGCCCTTGGCGTTTTGCCTGTTGACGAACCGCCTCAAGGCCACGAAGATGGCATTGTCAAACAAAATAAAAAAACAGGGAGCGCTATGGAAACTGCGCACGCTAGTCTCGTTCCTGCAGGCGGAACCTCAGGCTTTTCGGGGGAGCCCAGTCTGCAGCAATTGGCTTCTGCCGCTTGCCACCGCATCCTGCACCTCTTTGGCGTGGGTGGTGCGGCGGTGCTGCTGGCGGGCGGTGGGCACACGCAGGTCATCGCCCAGGCGGGCGATGCGACAGCCAGCCCGCTGGCGCTGGATGGCGTTCGTGGCCTCATTGACCGGGCCTTGACGCTGGGCCGGGCGGGGCGCACCGAAGCTCATGGCAATCAACATGCGCACGCCATCGTGACCCCCCTGCGGCGCGAGGGCGCGCTGGCTGGGGTGATTGTGATGTGGCGCCCGTCCACTCAAACTTTCACCGACGGCGAACTGGCGCAATCGACCTTGCTGGCCGAGTCCTTCGGCATGACCCTGCAGCTGCACCACATCGGCGAAACCCTGAGGCGTTCGGACACACAGTACCGCCTGCTGTTTCAGCGCAACCCCTTGCCCATGTATGTCGTGACCTTTGAGGATCGGCGCATGCTTGCCGCCAATCCGCAGGCTTTGCGCCTGTATGAGTACGACGAAGCGAGTTTTTTGCAGTTGCATTCCTGGGACCTGATCCGTCACCTGCCCCAGGACAAGATCGACCAACTGATGCGGGAGACTGCGCCGCACCACAAAATCCAGCGGCTCGTGGGCACACAGTGCACGGGCACGGGCCGGGTCATCGATGTGGAACTTTGGACGGACGCGATCGAATTCGAAGGCCGCAACGCGCGCATCGTGCTGGTGTGCGACATCACCGAGCGTTGCCGTGCCGAGCGTGAGCTGGCCCGTGTGAGTCGGGTTCAGCGCATGCTCAGTGCGTGCAACGAGGCGCTGGTGCGCAGCCAGGACGAACCCGATCTACTTGGTAGGGTCTGCGGGATCGCGTTTTCCATCGGTGGCTACCGTGGTGCGCTGGTCGGCATGGCCTGTGACGACGAGCTCCGCAGCATCCGCATTGCCGACTGGCCCGGCCAGCCAGTCACCCATTTGCGCCAGTTGCAGCTGTCGTGGGACCCCCACCGCCCGGGCGGGCAGGGCCCCATGGCACGGGTGATCCGAAGCGGCGAGCCCCGATTCATCGACGACATTGCCCAACATCAGGACGAACTGGTGATGGCCGACCAGTCGCTGGCCCTGGGCTACCGCAGCCTGGTGGTGTTGCCGCTGCGCCATGCGGGCCGCACGTTTGGCGCACTCAACCTCCTGGGTGACGAGGTCCAGCCCTCAATCAGCGATTCGGAGCACAGCCTGCTCATGCAACTGGCGGACAACCTCGCTTATGGCATCGTGCACGCACGTGCACGCCAGCAGCGTCAGCAGGACGCGGCCCGCATCGCCCAGCTCGCCTATTCCGACTGCCTCACCGGGCTGCCAAACCGCGCGCGGCTGAGCGAGCAACTGCAAAACCGCATCGACGACTCCCGTGCCAACGGCGGCTGGAGCAGCCTACTGTTGGTCGATATTCACAACCTCAAGGCACTCAACGAAATCTGGGGCCATGAAGAAGGCGACCGCTTGCTGCAGGCTTTTGCCCAGCGCCTGCAGTTGCAGGCCACCGGCGTCTGCGCACGCCTGGGCGCCGATGAGTTTGTGGTGCTGCTGGGGCCGCATTCGAACGACGAGCCGCGGGCGGTGAGCGAGGCGGAAGGCGCCGCCAGCCGTCTGCTGCAAGCGCTGGCCCATACCCACCACAGCGAAGGCTGGATGTTTGAGTGCCAATGCAGCGGCGGGCTGGTGCTTTTCAATGGCCATGACGGCGGTGTCGGTGAGCTGCTGCAGCGGGCGGAAATTGCGCTCTACGCCGCCAAAGCAGCGGGCCCACAGTCTGTGCGCCGTTACGACCGGGAGCTGCATGCCGCGGTGGTCGAGCAAGCACAGCTGGACCAATCCTTGCGCGAGGCCTTGAACCGGCGCCAGTTCGAGCTTCACTACCAGCCTCAGTGCGACATCAACGGCGCCTGGGTGGGCGCCGAGGCCCTGGTGCGCTGGCGCCACCCGCAGCGCGGCTGGGTGTCGCCTGGGGCGTTCATACCCGCCTGCGAAGAAAGTGGCCTGATCCTGCGCCTGGGTTTGCAGGTGCTGGAGATGGCCTGCGCGCGGTTGGCTGACTGGCAGGCCACACCCCACCTAGCCGGCCTGGTGTTGTCCGTCAACGTCAGCGCACGCCAGTTTCGTCAGCCCGAATTTGTGCGACAAGTGTCCCAGGTGCTGGCGACTTCGGGAGCACCGGCCCGCAAGCTCAAGCTGGAGTTGACCGAAAGCGTGATGGTGGACGATGTGCAGCAGGTGACGGAAAAAATGAAAACGCTGCGCGCACTTGGCGTGTCGTTTTCGCTGGACGACTTTGGCACGGGCTACTCGTCGCTGAGCCAGCTGCAGCGCCTGCCCCTGGATCAGATCAAGATCGACCAGTCGTTTGTGCGCGAGTTGTTGGTCAACCCCAACGACGCCAGCATCGCCCGCACCGTGATCGCCCTTGGCCAAAGCCTGGGGCTGGACGTCGTGGCCGAGGGGGTTGAAACCGCCGCGCAGCGCGACTTCCTGCACCAGCACGGTTGCCGCACCTTTCAAGGCTACTTCTTCAGCCGGCCACTTCCCCTGTCGCAATTTGAGGACGGGGTGCCGGCGCCGGCAGACGCACCGTGAGCCCTGCAGAGGCTCAGTTAACATCCTGTTTCCTGCAGCGTGCGCCATCTGGGCGCGGCTGGCAGTTTCTCGAAGAAAATCAAGGGCTTGTCGGGGCAACTTAAGGCTCCGCCCGCCTATACAGGGTCATCCGTGCGTCTCAACTCCATCAAGCTGTCGGGCTTCAAATCCTTCGCTGAACCCACCAATTTCATGCTGCCCGGGCAGTTGGTGGGGGTGGTGGGCCCGAACGGATGTGGCAAGTCCAACATCATGGACGCGGTGCGCTGGGTGCTGGGCGAGAGCAAGGCCAGCGAACTGCGTGGCGAGTCCATGCAGGACGTGATCTTCAACGGCACCACCCACCGCAAGCCCGCCAGCCGCTCCAGCGTGGAGCTGGTGTTCGACAACGCCGACCACCGGGCCGGTGGCCAGTGGAACCAGTTCACCGAAATTGCCGTCAAGCGCGTGCTCACGCGCGACGGCACCAGCAGCTACTACATCAACAACCAGCCGGTGCGCCGGCGCGACGTGCAGGACGTGTTTCTGGGCACCGGCCTGGGGCCACGCGCCTACGCCATCATCGGCCAGGGCACCATCAGCCGCATCATCGAGAGCAAGCCGGAAGAACTGCGCCTGTTTCTGGAGGAGGCGGCCGGCGTTTCCAAATACAAGGAGCGCCGCCGCGAAACCGCCAACCGCCTCAACGACACGCGGGAAAACCTCACGCGGGTGGAGGACATCCTGCGCGAACTCAACGCCAACCTCGACAAGCTGGAAAAGCAGGCCGAGGTGGCCGCGCGCTACCACCAGCTCAATGCCCAGGTGACGTTGCGTCAGCAGCAACTCTGGTTCCTCAAGCGCAGCGACGCCGAGGCCGAGCTGGCGCGCGTGCAGGCCGAGGGCCTCAAGGGGGTGAACGAGCTGGAGTCGCGCGTGGCCGATCTGCGCCACGTCGAAGCCGAACTCGAAACCCTGCGCCAGGCGCATTACGCGGCAGGCGACCAGGTCAACCAGGCCCAGGGCAAACTCTACGAGGCCAGCGCCGAGGTGGGCAAGCTCGAAGCCGAAATCCGCTATGTGGTGGAAGGCCGGCAGCGGGTGGAGCAGCGCCTGGTGCAGCTCAAGGAACAGACCGCCCAATGGGCGGCCCGCCAGGATGAGGCCACGGCCGAAATCGAGAACCTCGCCGCCACGGGCGAGCAGGCCGAGGAGCAGGCCGAAATCTTGGCCGCGCAACTGGAAGACGAGGCCCAGCGCCTGCCCGCGCTGGAGGACGCGCTGCGCCAGGCCCAGGCGCGCAGCAACGAGCAGCGTGCCAGCGTCACCCAGGTGCAGCAGCAGATCCAGGTGCTGGCGGCCGAGCAGCGCAGCATCGAAGAACAGTCGCGCGGCCTGAACACCCGGCGCGAGCGCCTGAACGCCGACAAAAACGCCCTGGCGGCGCCCGACGAGGCCCGCTTGAACCAGTTGGAAGAGCAGTGGCAGGCGGCCCAGGCCATCCAGGAAGAGGCCGATGCCCGCCTGCACGACCTGCAGGAACAGGTGCCCGGCCTGGACGATGAACGCCGCCAGCGCCAACAGACGCTCAACAGCGAATCGGCCCGCCTGGCGGAACTGTCGGCCCGCCTGGAAGCGC
This sequence comes from uncultured Hydrogenophaga sp., assembly GCA_964442375.1. GTDB lineage: Bacteria > Pseudomonadota > Gammaproteobacteria > Burkholderiales > Burkholderiaceae_C > Hydrogenophaga. Next base: position 4,950 of record CAYUAH010000060.1, read on the forward strand.
TCAGGGCCTTGCAAGAGAAGGTCAAGACCGACGGCAAGCTGCGGCCCTGGTTGGCGCAGCACGGCCTGGACAGCCTGGCGGGCCTGTGGAGCAAGCTGCACATTGAAACCGGCTGGGAAAACGCGCTGGAGGCCGCGCTGCGCGAGCGCATGGGCGCGCTCGAAGTGTCGCGCCTGGACATGGTGCGTGGGTTTCTGGGCCACCAAAGCCAGGACGCCCCGCCCGCCAAGCTGGTGTTCTACAGCCCGCCCGCCGGGGCTGCCGCTGCCCAAGCCCCGGTCGCTGGCTTCACGCCCCTGGCCGCACGGCTGCGGCTCAACGACGCCGGTCTGCAGGCCTTGTTGGGCGAATGGCTGCACGGCTGCTTCACCGCGCCCACGCTGGAAGACGCCTTGGCCCAGCGCGACCAGTTGGCGCCTGGCCAGCAGGTGTTCGTGGCCAGCGGCCACGTGGTGACGGCCCACAGCGTGGGTTTTTACGCCCCCGATTCCGAACAGGCTGGCTTGCTGGCCCGCGCCCAGGAAATTGAAAACCTCGAAAAAAGCCAGCGCGCCCAGGTGCTGCTGGAGGGCGAGGCCCGCACTGCGCTGACCCGAGCCGAAGCCGCCTACGCCGAGGCCTCGCAGCGTTTGGTGGGCGCCCGCCGTGAAGCCACCGAAGGCCAGGGCAGGGTGCACGAACTGCAGGTGGAGGTGCTGCGCCTGCGCCAGCTGAGCGAGCAGGCCCGTGCCCGGCGCGAGCAGATCGCGGGCGACATGGCCGAAATCGACGCCCAGCTCGAAGACCTGCAGGAACGCCGCATCGCCGCCGAAGCGCGCTTTGAGGAGCTGGACATGCAACTGGCCGACAGCCAGGAGCGCCACAGCCAGCTCGACGACGCCGTCATCGAGGCCGAACGCAAGCTGGGCCAGGCCCGCGAACAACTGCGCACGCTGGAGCGCCAGGCCCAGGAAGCCACCTTCTCGCAACGCAGCCTGCAAGCCCGGCGCGCCGAACTGGAACGTGCGGTGGACACCGCCCGCCAACAGGTCACCGCGCTCACCGACGAGGACCAGCGCGCCCGCGACGAACTCTCGCGCCTCAGCGATGCCGCCGCCCAGGGCGGCCTGCAGGACGCGCTGAACATGAAGATGGAGCGCGAGCAGGCGCTGGCCACCCAGCGCAGCCAGTACGACGACCTCACCGCCAAGCTGCGTGCCAGCGACGAACGCCGCCTGCAAACCGAGCGTGCCCTCGATCCGTTGCGCGCGCGCATCACCGAATTCCAGCTCAAGGAGCAGGCCGCCAAGCTGGGCATCGAGCAGTACGCCCAGCTGTTGACCGAAGCCAATGCCGACCTGGCCGCTGTGGCCGCCAGCATCCAAGCCGACAGCGTGCGTCTGACCGGCCTGCAAAGTGAAATCGACCGCCTCAACCGCGAGATCGCGGCGCTGGGTGCGGTCAACCTGGCCGCACTCGACGAGCTGACGGCCGCCCGCGAACGCAAGGGCTTTCTCGATGCCCAGATGACCGACCTGCTCGACGCCATCGGCACGCTGGAAGACGCGATCAAAAAAATCGACGCTGAAACGCGTGACCTGCTGGGCAGCACCTTCAACACCGTCAACGAGCACTTTGGCCGCATGTTCCCCGAGCTGTTCGGTGGCGGCAACGCCAAGCTGGTGATGACGGGCGAAGAAATCCTGGACGCCGGTGTGCAGGTGCTGGCGCAGCCGCCGGGCAAAAAGAACCAGACCATCCACCTGCTTTCGGGCGGCGAAAAGGCGTTGACCGCCATCGCCCTGGTGTTCGCCATCTTTCAGCTCAACCCAGCACCCTTCTGTCTGCTGGACGAGGTGGACGCGCCGCTGGACGACGCCAACACCGAGCGCTACGCCAAGCTGGTCACCAGCATGAGCACCAAGGGCACGCAGTTCCTGTTCATCAGCCACAACAAGATCGCCATGGAAATGGCCGAGCAGCTGATCGGCGTGACCATGCAGGAGCAGGGCGTTTCACGCATCGTGGCGGTGGACATGGAAGCCGCCACCAGCCTCATGGATTCCTGAAACATTGACACATGAGCACATTGCAACTCAGCCTCATCGTCATTGGCGTGCTGGTGCTGGCCGCCGTGATGGCCTACAACGCCTGGGTCACGCGCCAGAGCACCTCGCGCAAGGCCGCGCAGCGCGAGATCAGCGCGCCCGCCGGCACCGACAACAGCCACCGCATCGAGCCCATGCTTGACGGCTCGCCGGGCGAAGCCGTGCAGGTGCCGTTCGACGCTGGAGACACTGTGCCGCCCTTGCCCGCCGTGCCGCTGGCTGACAAACGCCTGCGTCTGGACCCACTGATCGACGTGATCGCGCCGCTGCCGCTGGATGCCGTGGTGTCGGGCGACGCGGTGCTTGCTGCACTGCCGCGCTCGCGTCGCGTGGGCACCAAACCGTTTGCGGTAGAGGGCCTGAACACCGCCACCGAAGAATGGGAAACCCCACGCCCAGGCCAGCGTTACCAGGCGCTGCAGGCCGGTGTGCAACTGGCCAACCGGGCCGGCGCGCTCAACGAGATCGAGTTTTCGGAATACGTGGTCAAGACGCAGGCCTTTGCCGACGTGCTGGGCGCGACTCCCGAGTTTCCCGACATGCTCGAAGAGGTGGCGCGTGCGCGCGAGCTCGACCAGTTCGCCAGCACCCACGACGCCCAGCTCGGTTTCATGCTGCGGGCGCGCCGCGCCGCCTGGAGCCCCGGCTACGTCACACAGAGTGCATCGCAACTGGGTTTTGTGCCAGGTGCCTTGCCCGGGCGCATGGTGCTGCCCGGCGAGGTGGACGCCTCGCCCATCCTGAGCCTGCAATTCGACACCCAGGCCGCCCTGGCCGAAGACCCCGAGCAGAGCGCATTGCGTGAGGTCAGCCTGTCGCTGGACGTGGCCCACGTCGCGCGCAGCGAACGGCCTTACCAGCGCATGCGCGAAGCCGCCGCTGCCCTGGCCACGGCCATGGACGGCGTGGTGACGGACGACAACGGCCAGCCCCTGGCGCAAGAGTTGATGGACCGCATTGGCGCCGACCTCGAAGGTCTGTACGACGCGCTCGACGCCCACGACCTGTCGGCCGGTTCGCCACAGGCCCGCCGCCTTTTTTCCTGACTTCGATGCAAGACGATTTGTTCGCCGCTCAGCCAGCGCCGGCTGAGCGCGCTGCCGCACTGCGTGACCAGTTGCAGCACCATGCCCACCGCTACTACGTGCTCGACGCCCCGGAGATACCCGACGCCGAATACGACCGCCTGTTCCGCGAACTGCAGGCGCTGGAGGCCGAGCATCCCGAGTTGCTGACCCCCGATTCGCCCACCCAACGCGTGCTGGGCAAGGTGCTTGACGGCCTGGCGCCCGTGCGCCACGCGGTGCCCATGTTGTCGATAGACACCGAGACCGACACCACGCCCGAAGGTGCCCGTCAGTTCGACGTCCGTGTGCGCAACGCGCTCAAGCTGGCCGAGGATGCGCCTGCGGTCGAGTACGCCGCCGAACTGAAATTCGACGGCCTGGCCATGAACCTGCGCTACGAGCGTGGCGTGCTGGTGCTGGCCGCCACGCGCGGCGACGGCGAGACCGGCGAGGACGTCACCCAGAACGTGCGCACCATCGGGCAAATACCGCTGAGACTGCATGGCGTGGACGCCGAGGCGCTGGAAGTGCGCGGCGAGGTCTACATGCGGCGCGACGATTTCGAGGCGCTCAACGAGCGCCAGCGCGAGAAGGGCGACAAGACCTTCATCAACCCGCGCAACACCGCCGCCGGCGCCATTCGCCAGCTCGATCCGACCTTGGTGGCGCAGCGCCCGCTGAGCTTTTTTGCCTACGGCCTGGGCGAGGTGCAAGGCTGGTCCATGCCAGCAACACACGGCGCGTTGATGGACGCCTTTGTGGCCATGGGCCTGCCGGTGTGCGAGCACCGCGTGGTGACCCAGGGCGCCGACGGTCTGGTCACTTTTCATGCCGCCATGGGTGCCCAGCGCGACACGCTGCCCTTCGACATCGATGGCGTGGTCTACAAGGTCAACAGCTTCGCGCTGCAGCAGCAACTGGGCTTCAAAACCCGCGAGCCGCGATGGGCCGTGGCCCACAAATACCCCGCGCAAGAGCAGCTGACCACCGTGCTGGCCATCGACGTGCAGGTGGGCCGCACCGGCAAGCTCACGCCGGTGGCCAAACTGGCGCCGGTGTTCGTGGGCGGCGTGACCGTCACCAACGCCACCCTGCACAACGAACTGGAGGCACGCCGCAAGGACGTGCGCGTGGGCGACACCGTCATCGTGCGCCGCGCCGGCGACGTGATTCCGGAGGTGGTGGGCGTGTTGCCCGACAAGCGCCCCGGCGGCGCGGCCGAGTTCACCATGCCCACGCACTGCCCGGTGTGCGGCAGCACGGCGGTGCGCGAGGCCGGCGAGGCCGACCACCGCTGCACCGGCGGCCTGTTCTGCAGTGCCCAGCGCAAACAAGCCCTGCTGCACTTCGCCCAGCGCCGCGCCATGGACATCGAGGGCCTGGGCGACAAGCTGGTGGACCAACTGGTCGATGCCGACATCGTCAAGACCTTGCCCGACCTGTACCGCCTGGGCCTCAACGCCCTTGCCACGCTGGACCGCATGGCGGACAAGTCGGCGCTGAACATGCTCGCCGCGCTGGAGGCCAGCAAGCGGACCACCTTGCCGCGCTTCCTCTTCGGCCTCGGCATACGCCACGTGGGCGAGGCCACGGCCAAAGAGCTGGCCCGTCACTTCGGCACCCTGGACGCCATCATGGACGCCAGCCCCGAACAACTGCTGGAGGTGGCCGACGTCGGCCCGGTGGTGGCGCAGAGCCTGCACACCTTCTTCCAGCAGCCCCACAACCGCGAGGTGGTCGAGCAGTTGCGTGCCTGTGGCCTGAGCTGGCCCGAGGGCCCGCCGGCCGAGCGCGAAACCCTGCCGCTGGCCGGCAAGACCTTCGTCATCACCGGCACGCTGTCCAGCTTGGGCCGCGACGAGGCCAAGGCCCTGCTGGAGGCAGCCGGCGCCAAGGTGGCCGGCTCGGTGAGCAAAAAAACCGACTACCTGGTGGCCGGCGCCGAAGCCGGCAGCAAGCTGGCCAAGGCGCAGGAGCTGGGCGTGACCGTGCTGGACGAAGCTGGCATGCGGGCGCTGCTGGCCGGCGCCACCTGAGGCTCAGGGCGGCGGCGCCTGCTCGGGACGGCGCCACAGCCACAAGGCGACCACGGCCATGCAGGCGATGGCCGCCCAGGCGGCCCAGCGCGGGTGGCGGCTCCACAGAAGGTAAGCGCCGGAGGCGCTCATCATCAGCGTGGCCATCCACTTGGCGCGTCGGCTGACCACGCCGCCCTGGCGCCAGTCGCGGATCATGGGAGCGAACACGGTGTGGTGCTCCAGCCAATGCAGCAGGCGCGGCGAGCTGCGCGCGGCCGCCCAGGCCGCCAGCAGCACGAACGGGGTGGTGGGTAGGACCGGCAAAAAGGCGCCCGCGATGCCGAGTGCCAAGGACAGCAAGGCCAGTGCCAAGTAGGCGGCACGCCGCAGGGCCGACAAGGGTGCCCACGACGTGGGGCCAGGGTCGGGCGACAAGGGCGGGAGGGACATGGAGGCATTGTGCCTTGCCACGGCACGGTGGACACTGTGCCCACAAAGGAGTGCCAACATGCGTCGTGCCAGTGTTTGGGTGGCGGTGATCGCCGCTGCCGCGTTGTTGTGGTGGGGCCTGGTGGCCGTGGCCAACCACTGGCTCTTGCCTGCCCTGGACTGCGTGGCCAATGGCGGGGAGGCCTGTTCTTCATCGGCCCTGGTGGGTGTTGTGGCGGTGGCGGCACTGGCCATGCTGTATGGCGGCTGGCGCTTGCTGAAGCGGCTGATCGGACCACGACAATGATATTCTTGATGCCTTTTCAAGCCACCATTGCCCATGGCCGTTCACACCATTCTCAAGATGGGCGATCCCCGCCTGCTGCGTATCGCCCAGCCGGTGACCGCCTTCAACACCCCCGAGCTGCATGCCTTGATCGCCGACATGCGCGACACCATGGCGGCGGCCAGCGGCGCCGGTCTGGCTGCGCCGCAGATCGGGGTGGATCTGCAGGTGGTCATCTTCGGCACCGGTGAGGTCAACCCGCGCTACCCGCAGTTCGAGCCGGTGCCGCGCACAGTGCTGATCAACCCGGTCGTCACCCCGTTGGGCGATGAGGAAGTCAGCGACTGGGAAGGCTGCCTGTCGGTGCCCGGCCTGCGCGGCGTGGTGCCGCGCTGGCGCCAGGTGCGCTACACCGGCTTTGACGAGCTGGGTCAGGCCATCGACCGGACTGTGACCGATTTTCACGCACGTGTCGTGCAACACGAGTGTGATCATCTGATCGGCATGCTCTACCCCATGCGGGTGCGGGACTTCAGCCGGTTTGGTTTCAACGAAGTCCTGTTTCCCGGCTTGCCCGCCGAAGACGATTGAACACCGCACATGTCCTTGTCCCGCCTCGCTACTTCCGCACTGTGTCTGGCCGTGGCCGGCTTGCTCGGAGGGTGCACCAACGTGCGCCCACCGTCCACCGAGGCGCTGGCTGCACCTGCCAGCTGGTACGCCTCCAGCTTGCCCCACCAAGGTGCCACACAAGACCTGGCTCACTGGTGGAGCCGCTTCAGTGACCGGCTGCTGGTGGACCTGATCGCCCAGGCCCAGCGCCTGAGCCCCGACGTGGCCAGTGCACGCGCCCAGGTATTTGCCGCGCGTGCCGCCCTGGCCGGCGCCGAACAACAGGGGCGACCCCAGCTGGACGGCGTGATCAGCGCCGGGCGCGGCGTCACCGACCCCACCGTGCCGGTGGCCACCACCCTGAGCGCGGGTGTGCAGGCGTCCTGGGCACTCGCCCTGTGGGGTGAAGACGCGGCACGCGTGGTGGCCGCGCAGGCGCGCGAGGACGCGGCCGGCGCCGGTTGGCACCAGGCGCGTGTGCTGGTGGCGGCCGAGGTGGCCCAGCGCTACTTCGGCTGGCGCCTGTGTGGCGAGCAGTTGGCGGTGGCGCGGGCCGACAGCGCCTCTCGCCAACGCACCGCCGACACCCTGGGCATCACCGAAAAGGCGGGCTTGAGCGCACCCGCCGTGGCCGCCCTGGCGCGGGCCAGCGCCGCCGAGAGCGCCGGGCGGCTGGTGCAGGCCGGCGAATCCTGCGAGCGCCAGCTCAAGGCCTTGGTGGCCCTGACTGGCCGCAATGAAGCCCAGCTGCGCCAGGATCTGGGCGCCACGCCCGCCTGGCGCGTGCCCCTGGACGGCCTGCTGCAGGTGCCCGCCGTGCCGGCCGATGTGCTGCGCCAGCGCCCGGACGTGTACCAGGCCCAGCGCCAGTGGGTGGCGGCTGCGCAGGACGTGGGGCTGGCCGAGGCCGCGCTGCGACCCAGCCTGCGCCTGTCGGGCAGCCTGATGCTCAACCGCGTGCGCGCGGCCGGCGTCAGCGCCACCGTGGACACCTGGTCGCTGGGACCGCTCACCCTGAACCTGCCCTTGCTGGGGCGCGAGCGCCTGCATGCCGCCGGCGACGCCGCCCGTGCCCAGTACGAGGCCGCTGGCAGTACCTACGCGGCCACCGTGCGCCGTGCGGTGGCCGAGGTCGAACAGGCCTTGCTCGGTCTGGACGCGCTGCGCGGCCAGACACGCGCCGCCGAAGCGGCCCTGGCTGGCTACCGCCAATCGCTGGCCGGCACCGAGGCCCGACATGGCGCCGGCCTGGCGCCGCTGACCGAGCTGGAGGACGCGCGGCGTGTGCTGCTGGCGGCCGAAACCACCGCCGTGTCGCTGCGCCAAGCCTGGTTGACGGCCTGGGTGCAGCTCTACGTGGCCCTGGGCGGCGGCTTCGAGCCCAGCCTGGGCGCCAGCGATGCCCTCCAACCCCTTGTTGTCCGAGACGCTTCATGACGCCTCCCCTTGCCCCTGTTGTCACTGTTGCTCGCCGCTTCACGCTGCCCGCTTTCGCCGCATCGCTGGTGCTGGCCGGCGCGGCCCTGCACAGCCTAGCGGCCGATGCACCGGCGGCCGCCGCCGCGCCCAAGCCTGCGCTGACCGTCACCGTGGCCCAGCCGCGCAGCGCCAGCCTGGCCAATGGCTTGTCCGCCAACGGCAACATCGCGGCCTGGCAGGAGGCCAGCGTGGGCGCTGAGGTGAACGGCCTGCGCCTGGCGGCTGTGCATGTGAACGTGGGCGACGTGGTCAAGCGCGGCCAGGAGCTGGCGCGCTTCGCGCCCGAGACCGTGCAGGCCGACAGCCTGCAGGCGCAGGCCGCCGCGCTGCAGGCCCAAGCCCAGTACGAAAGCGCGCGGGCCGATGCCGATCGCGCCCGCTCCATCCAGGACAGCGGCGCGTTGTCGGCCTCGCAGATGGCCCAGTACCTGACGGCCGAGAAAGTGAGCAAGGCCCAGTGGGAGGCGGCCCAGGCAGTGCTGGCCGCCACGCAGCTGCGCCTGGGCCACACCCGGGTGCTGGCGCCCGACGACGGCGTAATTTCAGCCCGTGGTGCCACCGTAGGCGCCGTCGTGGGGGCCGGCCAGGAGCTGTTCCGCCTGCTGCGCCAGGGGCGCATGGAGTGGCGCGCCGAAGTCACGCCCACCGAGGTCGCGCGCGTGCAGCGCGGCCAGAAGGCCGAGGTGACGCTGGCCAGCGGCGCACAGCTCAGCGGCACGGTGCGCGCCATCGCGCCCGCCGCCGACGCGTTGACCCGCAACATCCTCGTCTATGTCGATCTGCCGCGCCACGCCGACCTCAAGGCCAACACCTTTGCGCGCGGGCGCTTCGTGCTGCCGGCCAGCGCGGGTCTGACGGTGCCGGCACAGGCCGTGGTCCAGCGCGACGGACACAGTTACGTGTTCGTCGTTGATGCGCAGAACAAGGTGGCGCAGCGCAAGGTCGAGACCGGGCGGCGCGTGGCCGACGTGATCGAGGTGCTGCAAGGGCTCAAGGCCGAGGAGCGTGTGGCGGTGTTGGGCGCGGGCTTTCTCAACGAGGGCGACCTCGTCAAGGTCGTCCAGTAAGGGCAGGGCGCCATGAACGTATCTGCCTGGTCCATACGCAACCCCATTCCGGCGGCCATGCTCTTCGTCATGCTGACGCTGGCGGGGCTGTTCTCTTTCCAGTCCATGAAGGTGCAGAACTTCCCGGACCTGGACGTGCCCAACATCACCATCGTGGCCAGCCTGCCGGGCGCGGCACCCAACCAGCTGGAAAACGACGTCGCGCGCAAGATCGAGAACAGCCTGGCGGCGCTGCAGGGCCTCAAGCACATCTACACCAAGGTGCAGGACGGCACGGTGTCCATCACCGCCGAGTTCCGCATCGAGAAAGACACCCAGGAAGCGCTGGACGACGTGCGCTCGGCCGTGGCCAAGGTGCGTGGCGACCTGCCGGGCGACCTGCGCGAGCCCATCGTCAACAAGCTGGAACTGGCCGGTGGCGCGGTGCTGGCCTACACCGTGGCGTCGGACCGCATGGACGACGAGGCCATCTCCTGGTTCGTGGACAACGACGTGGCCAAGCTGCTGCTGTCGGTGCGCGGCGTGGGCGCGGTCAACCGGGTGGGCGGCGTCAGCCGCGAGGTGCAGGTGCTGCTGGACCCGCTCAAGATGCAATCGCTGGGCGCCACGGCGGCCGACGTGTCGCGCCAGCTGGGCAAGGTGCAAATCGAAAGTGCTGGCGGCAAGGCCGAGTTGGGTGGCAGCCAGCAGCCGCTGCGCACCCTCTCGGCCCTGGGCTCGGCGCAGGCGCTGGCGGCCATGGAGATCGCCTTGTCCGATGGCCGCCGCGTGCGGCTGGACCAGATCGCCCAGGTCCGGGACAGCTTCGCCGACCGCACGGCGGCCGCCTTCCTCGATGGCCAGCCTGTGGTGGGCTTCGAGGTGGCGCGCAGCCGGGGCGCCAGCGAAGTGGAAGTGGGCCACGGTGTGCGTCAGAAGCTCGCCGCCCTGCGCGAAGCCCGGCCCGATCTGCGCATCACCGAATCTTTCGACTTCGTGACCCCGGTGGAGGAGGAGTTCAACGCCTCCATGACGCTGCTGTACGAAGGCGCCATGCTGGCCGTGCTGGTGGTCTGGCTGTTCCTGCGCGACCTGCGGGCCACCATCGTGTCGGCGGTGGCGCTGCCGCTGTCGGCCATCCCGGCCTTCATTGGCATGCACTACATGGGCTTCACCATCAACGTGGTGACGCTGCTGGCGCTGTCGCTGGTGATCGGCATCCTGGTGGA
>CAYUAH010000061.1:0-15081 GCA_964442375.1 uncultured Hydrogenophaga sp.
ACGCTGCGGTGCAGCTCGCCGCGGGCATGGGCGGCGGCGGCCTGCGCCCAGGAGGCGATCACCAGCGAGGCGGTGTCGCCCGAGGCCAACGCCAGCTGGCGTGCCACGGCGGCCTTGGCCGTGCCCATGGCCGGGTCGGTGGCGCCCAGGGCCGCCGCGCCGCTGTAGGCCAGCGCTTCGCTCAGCAAGCCGTCCACCGAGGTGGGGCGAACGCCCTGCAAGGCCAGCAGTGCACCTTTGGGGTCGCCCTGCTTGACCTGCGCCAGGGCCGCCTTGGCACGCAGGTTGTGGGCGTCGGTCTCGGTGGCCACCTCGGCAGCGCGCCGGTAGGCCGCCAGGGCGGCGGGCGCACCCTGGTTGTCCAGCGCCTCGGCGCGCAGCCGCAGGGCCTCGGCGTGTCCGGGCTGGTGCGCCAGCACCGGGCCCAGGTGGCGCAGCACGTCGCTGAAGGCGGCCAGCTGCATGGCCTGGCGTGCCGCACCGAGCAGCCACGGAAGGGCCTCGCTGGCCTGGCCTGCGGCCAGCCAGTGGCGCGCCACGCAGGCCGGCGCGGCCTCGGTGCCACCCAGCAGGATGGCCAACTTCTGGTGCATGGCGCGCAGGTGGTGGGGCCGCAGCGCCTCCACCAGGCTTTGGCGCACCAGCGCATGGCGAAAGCGGTATTGGCCATGCGAGATCTGCAGCACCTCGGCGTCCAGCGCGTGGTCCAGGGCCGACAGGCTGGGCAGGCCCGCCAGCTGGGCCACCGCGTCCACCGTGGGCGCGTCCACCTCGTCGCCGCACAAGGCCAGCCAGCGCAGCAGGGTCAGGGTGTCGGGCGGCACGTCGCACAGGCGTGCCGTGATGGCATCGGCGGCACTGGCCGGCAGCGCTGCCAGCGGCTGCCGGCCGGCGCAACGCGCCAGTTCGACGAGGGCAAACGGGTGGCCTTCCGAGGCCTGGAGGACGCGATCGAGCACCTCGTCCGGGGCCGTTGCGCCCAGCGCGTGGCGCGCCAGCCGGCGGCTGTCGGTCTCGTCCATGGGCGGCAGCGGCAGCTCGCGCAGCACGCCGGCGCGCAGCAGCCGCGCCAGGCCTGGTGCCAGCGCGCTGTCGGGCGCCAGCGGGCGGGTGCTCAGCAGCAGGCACAGGGGCGGGCCGGCCGTGGCCAGTTGCAACAGCACGTCCACGTCGGCGTCGGCGATCAGGTGGGCGTCGTCCACCTGCAGCAGCAGGTCGGCACCCCGGGCCCAGGCCAGCAGCAGCCGCCACAGGGCGCCCACCACCTGGTGCCGGCCCAGCGGCCCCGGCAGGGGGTCGCCGGGCGCCGCCAGCGGGCTGAGGCGGGCCAGCACGGCGCGCGCTGGGGCGCCGATGTGGTCCAGCATGTCGCGCTGGGCGAGGATCAGCCGTTCGGCCATGGCGGCGGTGGTGCCGTAGGCCTGGCCGGTGTCGGCCGCATCGATGCGCAGCACCTGCCAGCCGCGCGCCTGCGCCATCGCTCCCACCTCGCGGCACAGCGCACTTTTGCCCATGCCGGCGGTGGCGCGCAGCACCATGCCGCCCGGGCGCTCGGCTGCGGGCAGGGCCAGCCACGCCGCCACGCTTGCCAGTTCGTCGGCGCGGCCAACGAAGTCGGATCCTCGGGCCTGCTGGCCCGCGAGGCAGCGGGTGTACAGGGCTTCGGTGGCGGCGTCGGGCAAGACCCCCAGCGCCTGGCGCAAGGCCTCGCGCAGCTGGGCGTACCAGCGCAGGGCGGCGGGGCGGTTGCCGGCGTCGAGCTCGGCCAACATCAGCGCGCGGTGGGCCGGTTCGTCGGTGGGCTCCAGGCGCGCCAGACGTTCCCACTGGGCACTGGCTCTGAGCAGTTCGGCAAACAGCGCGTGCAGGCGTTCGCGCGTGGGCAGCGTCCAGGCCTCGTATTGGGTGCCCGGCAGCAGCTCGCCACCGTAGCGCTGGCAGGCCAGGGCGCAGCCGGCGGCGTCGCCTCCGTGCAAGGCCTGTGTGGCCTCCTGCTCGAACAACTCGGCGTCCACACGCAGCGGGCGCTGCGGCCACAGGCACAGCTCGCCGCCCGACAGGGCCATCGCGTCGTGCCGGCCCAGCGCCTGGCGCGTGTGGTGCACCGCCTTGCGCAGGTTGGCCAGGCCGGCGTCCGGTGGGCAGTCGGGCCACAGCGCATCCACCACGCGCTCACGCGACAGCCGGTGCCCTGGTTGCAGGCTGAGCAGTTGCACCAGGTGCCGGGAACGCAGGCTGGGCCAGCGGTGGGCCGCGATCTCGCTGCCGGCCAGCGTGACCGAGAAGCCGCCCAGCAGGGTGATGTCCAGCTGTTCGAGAGCGGCTTCCACAGCGGGCGCGGGCGTCGAGGTGCTCATGTGCGCAGTGTGGGGGGTGGGCGCCGTCCCGGCAAGGCCCAGCATGGCGCCCCGCCAGGAACGTTTCAGGAACGCCATCGGGGCCATGCTGTGTCCCACAGGCCGATGTGGCCTGTCGCAAGTCCCCAACCGAAGGAGTCCATCATGAGTGCCACCCAACTGTATGTGCCCTTGCCCCACCATGGCCTGGCGGTCCTGACCCTGGCGCAGCCGATCTCGTCCGGCCTGTTGCTGGAACTGGAGCACGAGCTGGTGGATCACCTGGGCCGCGTGCGCCAGGCCCTGCCCGAGGCCCAGGCCGATGCGGGGGAGATCGAATACGCGTCGTGGATGCGCCAGCTCAGCCCCACACACGCCTACCTGATGGCCTGAGCTTCAGGGAGCCCGCCATGAACGCCGACACCACCACCCTGTACGACCGCCTGGGTCGCCGCGAGGGCATCACCCGCATCACCCAGGTCTTGATCCAGAACCACCTCGCCAATCCCCTGGTGAACGCCCGTTATGGCGGCATCCAGGACATGGACCGGCTGGAGCGCAACGTGATCGATTTCTTTTGTGCCGGTGCCGGCGGCCCCGCGCACTACGCCGGCAAGGACATGCTGGCCACCCACCGGGGCATGAACATCAGCGAGCAGGAGTTCGTGGCGGTGATCGACGACGCCATGGCCGCGCTCGACACCTGCGGTGTGGCGCCCCCGGTGCGCAACGAGGTGCTGGCCATCCTCTGGTCTCTGAAAGGGGAGGTGATCCGGGTCTGAGGGAGCGCCCGCTGCTTGCGGGCCTGACGCGCTGCGTGGTGGCGCCATTGGGGTGGCACAGGTTTTGCATCCGTTCTTGTATCCAAGATAGGACGCACAACAATGGTTCCCACCGACGCTGCCTCATCGAACCCCTCATCCGCTTCGCAGCCCGACCCGCTGGCGACCGCCTGGATCACCCGCCTGCCGGTGCCCCTGTCCGGTGCCGCCGGCGCATTGCAGGGTCTGACCTTCGCGGCCAAGGACAACATCGACGTGGCCGGCGTGCCCACCACCGCCGCCTGCCCCGCGTTCGCCTACACCCCCACCGCGCACGCCACCGTGGTGCAGCGCCTGCTCGATGCCGGTGCGCGTTTGGTGGGCAAAACCAACCTCGACCAGTTCGCCTGCGGCCTCAACGGCACGCGCTCGCCCTACGGTGCGGTGCCCAACAGCTTCGACCCCAGTCGGGTCTCGGGTGGCTCCAGTTCGGGTTCGGCGGTGGTCGTGGCCAGCGGCCAGGTGGACTTTGCCCTCGGCACCGACACCGCGGGCTCTGGCCGCGTGCCGGCCGGGCTCAACAACATCGTGGGCTTCAAGCCCAGCAAGGGGCTGCTGAGCACGCGCGGCGTGGTGCCGGCGGCGCAGAGCGTGGACTGCGTGTCCATCTTCGCGCGCACCGTGGCCACGGCCGCGCAGGTGTTCCAGGCCGCGTGGGCCTTTGACGCCGCCGACCCTTATGCGCGTGAGCTGCCCTTGCGTGGCGGCCGCTGGGCGCCGGGTTTCCGTTTCGGCGTGCCCAGTGAGCTGGACTTCTTCGGCGACCACCTGAACGAAGCCGCCTTTGCGCACGCGGTGCTGCTGATGGAGGCGCTGGGTGGCGTGGCCGTGCCCATCGACTACGGCCCGCTGCGCGAGGCCGCCAGCCTGCTCTACGACAGCGCGCTGGTGGCCGAACGCTACGCCGCCATCCGGCCATTCTTCGACGCCCACGAAGACGCCGTGATGGAGCCAGTGCGCGGCATCATCGCCAGCGGCCGGCGTTACACGGCCGCCGATGTGTTTGAGGCACAAACCACCTTGCGCGGTCTGGCGCAGCGCGTGGCGCCGATGTGGGCCGGCATCGACGTGCTGATGGTGCCCACCGCACCCACCTTCCCACACACCGACGCCATGTTGGCCGACCCGGTGCGCCTGAACCGCGAACTGGGCGAATACACCAACTTCGTCAACCTGCTGGACCACGCCGCCATCGCCGTGCCCAGTGGCCTGCGAGACGACGGCTTGCCCTTTGGCGTCACGCTGATCGCGCCCGCCGGCAGCGACTGGCCGCTGCTGGAGCTGGGCCAGCGTTACCACCACAGCACCGGGCTCACCCAAGGGGCCACGGGCGCGCCCCTGCCGCCGCCGCAGGCGCTGCCCCTGCCCGCGTCTGAGCCCTGGGTGCAGGTGGCCGTGGTGGGCGCCCACCTGTCGGGCATGCCGCTCAACGCACAGCTCACCGAGCGTGGCGCGGTGTTGCTGCGCCAGACCCACACCGCACCGGACTACCGCCTGTTTGCCCTGCCCGGCACCGTGCCGCCCAAGCCCGGCTTGTTGCGGGTGGCGCCCGGGCAGGGCACGGCCATTGTGGTGGAGGTCTGGTCCATGCCGGCGAGCCACTTTGGCGGCTTTGTGGCCCTGATCCCCGCGCCCCTGGGCATAGGCACCCTGAGCCTCGGCGACGGCAGCACCGTGCAAGGCTTCATCTGCGAGCCCTGGGCGCTGGCGCAGGCCGAGGACGTCAGCCACTTCGGTGGTTGGCGGGCCTACATCGCCGATGTGAAAGCGCGCCAGGCCAGCCCCGCCTGAACACCGTTTGCCATTCAACCCCAAGGAGTCCGTCATGTCCGTTGTCAAGCCAAGCCTCACCCGCCGCCAACTGCTGCAGGCCTCCGGTCTGGGTGCGGCCACCCTGGCCGCACCCGCGCTGGTGCGGGCGCAGGCCAGCACCAAGATACGCGTGGGCTACTGGCCCATTGCGGCCGGCCTGCCCTTCTATTCGGCGGTGGAGCTGGGCCACTTCAAGTCCGCTGGCCTCGAGGTGGAGGTGCAACGGTATGCCGGCGCCCAGCAGATCATGGAGGCCATGCTGGCGGGGCGCTGCGATGCCAGCGCCAACGGCACCGGCTCGGCCAACATCGCCATCGGCGAAATCGCCGCGCCAGGCACCTTCAAGATCTTCTGCTCCAACCCCAGCAACGCCAAGAACGTGCTGGACCAGGTGCTGGTGCCCACTGCCAGCGCGGCCAAAACCATCGCCGACCTCAAGGGCAAGCGGGTGGCTTCCGGCCCCGGCATCCAGAACGTGACCCTGGCCAAGACGGTGCTGGAGCGGGCGGGCGCCACCGGCGCCACGGTGGTCGAGTTGCCCATCGGCCAGCATGTGGCGGCGCTGGCGGCGGGCCAGGTGGATGGCTGCTACACCCTGGAGCCCACCGGCACCATAGGCCGGCTCAATGGCAGCACGCGCATGCTGGAGGCGGGCGTCATCGCGCGCTACATCCTGGGCGACCCCATGGCGCCCTGGTTCGGCGGTTCCGCCTCGCTCACGGCCAGCTACATCAAGGCCAACCCCGAGGCCGCCAAGCGTTTTGTGTCGGCCTATGGCAAAGGCGTGGAACTGGTGCGGACCAAGGCCGCCGACGCGCGCCAGTACCTGAAGGGCTACACCGCCATCGAAGGCCCGCTGACCGGCGAGGTGCCGCTGGCGGCCTACACGATGTACAGCGAATTCACGCCGGCCGACATCGCCCATTTCCAGAAGTTCTTCGACCTGTTCGCGGAGAAGGGCATCTTTGCCTCGCGCCTGATGGTCGACACCATGCTCTACAAGGCCTGAGCACCATGGGCACGCCCACAGCCCTGCCCGCCGACACGGGCCAAGCCTGGACGCCTCCTGCCGTGGCCGCTGAAAGGCCGGTCGCGGTGCGCGCCTTCGACTGGCACCGGGCCCTGCCCTTCGTGGGGCCGGTGTTGCTGTTCATCCTTTGGGACCTGGTGGTGCGCCTGGGCTTCATCAAGCCCATCCTGCTGCCGCCACCCCAGGCCGCCTTGGGCGCCTTGTTGTCCGGGCTGGCCGGCGGGCCCTTGCTGGGCGACTTCGCCGTCACCGTCTGGCGCACCGTGCAGGCCTTCCTGATCGCCGCCGCCCTGGGCATGCCGCTGGGCGTGCTGCTGGGCAGCAACGAACGCGCCTACCGCAGCGTGGAGTTCCTGATCGACTTCTTCCGCTCCACGCCCTCGTCGGCGCTGATCCCGCTGTTCCTCATGATCTTCGGCGTCTCCGATATCAACAAGGTCGCCATCGCCGCTTTCGGTGCCCTGCTGATCGTGGTGTTCAACAGCGCCTACGGCGTCATCAACGCGCGCAAGCAGCGGGTGATGGCGGCCAAGGTGATGGGCGCGACGCGCTGGCAGGTGTTCAAGGACGTGCTGCTCTGGGAAAGCCTGCAGCCCAGCTTCGTGGGCCTGCGTTCGGCCGTGTCCATGGCCCTGGTGATCGTGATCGTGGCCGAGATGTTCATCGGCGCCGACAGCGGCCTGGGCAACCGCATCATAAACGCCCAGCAGGTCATGAACGTGAAGGACATGTACGCGGCCATCCTCGCGGCGGGCGCGCTGGGCTACGCGCTCAACGTGCTGTTCCTGCTGATCGAACGCAAGATCGTCCACTGGAGCGGAAGATGAGCGAAGTCTTGAATGCCCCCGTGTTCGCCGACGTGCCCGCGCCGGCCTTCCAGCCCGGCCCGGCCGGCACCCACATCACCATACGCGGCCTGACCAAGTACTTCGCCGGCTGGCCGCTGTACGAAAACTTCGACCTCGACATTCCCAAGCACAAGATCGTGTCCGTGTTCGGCCCCAACGGCTGCGGCAAGAGCACGCTGATCAACATGATCGCCGGGCTCATCCCCATCGACGCGGGCGAGATCCTGTTCGACGGCAAAAGCCTGCAGGACACCAAGATCGGCTACGTGTTCCAGAACTACCGCGAGGCCCTGTTCCCGTGGATGCGCACCATAGACAACATCGCCTACCCGCTCAAGCTGGAAGGCAGGAGCAAGGCCGAGGTGGACCGCCGCATGGCCGAGCTGGTGGCCAGCTTCGACGTCAAGTTCGACCTCAACCGCTACCCCTACGAACTCTCGGGCGGGCAGCAGCAGACCGCCTCCATCATGCGGGCACTGGCACCCGGCCCCGAGGTGCTGTTCCTCGATGAACCCTTCTCCGCGCTGGACTTCGAGATGACCCTGTTCATACGCGAGAAGCTGCAGGAGGTCTTCATGTTGACCGGCACCACCATGCTGCTGGTCTCGCACGACCTGGAGGAGGCGGTCTACCTGGCCGACCAGGTGTTGCTGCTGACCAAGCGCCCCACCCGCGTGGCCGAGATCCTGGCCTACGAGGACCCCCGGCCACGCACCGTGGCCACCTTGTCCGAGGCCTCGTTCGTGGCGACCAAGAAGCTCAGCCTGGAGATCTTCCAGCGCGAGGTGCGGCGATGACCCCGGCCCAGATCGAAGCCTATGTGGATGCCACCGCGTCGGCGCTGGCCCTGCCGCTGGACCCGGCCCACCGCGCCGGTGTGTTGCGCTACGTCGCCCTGGCCGCGCAGTTTGCCGACGTGGTGCAGGCGGTAGCACTCGACGCCAGCACCGAACCGGCCATGGCCTTTGTGCCGGTGGTGCCGCTGCGCCGCGCCGACGGCGGGGGCCTGCCATGAACGCGGCCGAACAGCTGTTGCTGGGTGACGCCGTGGCCATGGCCCAGGCCGTGCGCAGCGGCGAATGCAGCGCCACCGAATTGGTGGGCGCCAGCCTGCGCCACATCGGCCGCAGCGATGCGCAGGTCAACGCCTTCACGGCCGTCACCACCGAGCGTGCGCTGGCACGCGCGGCGCACATCGACGCGCAGCGCGAACGTTGGCCCACACTGCCGCTGCTGGGCGTGCCCTTTGCGGTCAAGAACCTGTTCGACATCGCCGGGCTGGCCACCCTGGCGGGCTCCAAGATCGAACGCGAGGCACTTCCTGCGCGCGCCGATGCCCTGCTGGTGCAGCGCCTGGAAGCCGCTGGAGCGGTGCTGGTGGGCGCGCTCAACATGGACGAATACGCCTATGGCTTCACCACGGAAAACAGCCACGAAGGCGCCTGCCACAACCCACACGATCTCAGCCGCATCGCCGGTGGTTCGTCGGGTGGCAGCGGCGCGGCGGTGGCGGCCGGCCAGGTGCCCATCACCCTGGGGTCCGACACCAACGGCTCCATCCGCGTGCCGGCCTCGTTGTGTGGTGTGCTGGGCCTCAAACCCACCTTCGGCCGCCTGCCGCGCAGCGGCAGCTACCCCTTTGTGTCCAGCCTCGATCACCTCGGCCCGCTGGCGCGTTCGGTGCGCGACCTGGCGCTCAGCTACGACCTGATGCAAGGCCCCGAGGCCCCGGGCCCACAACGCGACCCGGGCTGCGCGCAACGCGCCGTCGAGGCCGTGACGCCGCTGCTGAACCGGGGTGCAAGCGGCCTGCGCATCGGCGTGCTGGGCGGCCACTTCCAGACCAACGCCCAGCCACAGGCCCTGGCTGCGCTGGCCCAGGTGGCCCGGGCGCTGGACGCCCACGATCAGGTCGAGCTGCCGCTGGTCGAAGCAGGGCGGGCCGCCGCGTTCCTGATCACCAACGCGGAAGGCGGCGCCTTGCACCTGGACGATTTGCGCCGCCGCGCGGGCGACTTCGAGCCGCTGTCGCGCGACCGCTTCCTGGCCGGTGCCCTGTTGCCGGCCGCGTGGGTGGCGCGGGCCCAGCGGGTGCGCCACGCCTATGCTCAGGCAGCGGCCCGGCTGTTCGAGCGTTTTGACGTGTTGCTGGCGCCGGCCACGCCCACGGCCGCCACGCCCATCGGCAGCGAATGGCTGGACATCGGCGGCCAGCGCCACCCGCTGCGCCCGCACATGGGCGTGCTCACCCAACCCATTTCGTGCATCGGTTTGCCGGTGGTGGCGGTGCCCGTGTGGTCACCCGGTCACCACCTGCCGCTGGGCGTGCAGGTGATCGCCGCGCCCTGGCGCGAAGACCTGGCGCTGCGTGTGGCCGCCGAGCTGGAAACCCGTGCTGTCATCGACGCCCGCCTTGCCCCCCAGGAGCCCTTGTTCTCATGACCCACACCATCAACCAGGCCGAGGTGCTGGCCGAAGTCAGCGCCGTGTTCGCCCGCTACGAAGACGCGCTGGTCCACAACAAGGTGGATGTGCTCGACGAACTGTTCTGGGACAGCCCACACACGCTGCGCTACGGCGCCGGGGAAAACCTCTATGGCATAGCCGCCATCCGTGCTTTTCGCAACGCGCGCCCTGCCGTGGGGCTGGCGCGCACCATTGTGCGCACCGCCATCACCACCTACGGGCGCGATTTCGCCACCACGAACATCGAGTTCGTGCGCGAGGGCAGCACCCGCGTGGGCCGCCAGAGCCAGACCTGGCTGCGCCTGCCCGAGGGCTGGCGTGTGGTGGCGGCACACGTGAGTCTGATGCCCGACACCTGATGGCTGAACGGGCACGCTTTATGCATCTCATCTTGTATCCAAGTTTGGATCAATGAACGGCAGCGCCGCTGCCCCACGTCGTCAACCTTCATCGCTGGAGCCTCAACATGAACGCAGGATTTCGCCCCAACCGCCGCGACACCATGAAATCGCTCACCGCCCTGGGCGCCACCACGGCGCTGGGCGGCTGGGGCGCGCTGGCACGCGCCCAGGCGCCCTTGACCGTGGGCGTGATCTACGTGGGACCGCGCGACGACTACGGCTACAACCAGGCCCAGGCCCAGGCGGCGGCCGAGCTGCGCAAGCTGCCCGGCATCAAGGTGGTGGAAGAGGAAAACGTGCCAGAGACGGCGGCCGTGCAAAAGACCATGACCGGCATGATCGCGCAGGACGGCGCCAAGCTGCTGTTTCCCACGTCCTTCGGTTATTTCGATCCGCACATCCTGGCCCTGGCCGCGAAGTACCCCGAGGTGCGCTTCGCCCACTGCGGCGGCATGTGGACCGAGGGCAAGCACCCCAAGAGCGTGGGCAGCTACTTCGGCTACATCGACGAATGCCAGTACCTCAACGGCATCGTGGCCGGCCACATGACCAAGTCGAACAAGATCGCCTTCGTCGCCGCCAAGCCCATCCCGCAGGTGCTGCGCAACATCAACGCCTTCCTGATGGGCGCGCGCTCGGTCAAGCCCGGCATCACCTGCAGCGTGATCTTCACCGGCGACTGGTCCATGGCGGTCAAGGAAGCCGAGGCCACCAACAGCCTGGCCGACCAGGGCTGTGACGTCTTCACCATGCACGTCGATGGCCCCAAGGTCATCGTCGAGACGGCGGCCAAGCGCGGCAAGATGGTATGTGGCTACCACGCCAGCCAGGCCAAGCTCGCGCCCCAGGCCTACCTGACCGGCGCCGAGTGGAACTGGCTCACCGCCTACAAGACCATCATCGAGGCGGCGCAGACCGGCAAGCCCCACCCCAACTTCCTGCGTGGCGGGCTCAAGGAGGGTTTCGTCAAGATGTCGCCCTACGGACCGGCGGTGAGCGAGGCCGCCAAGAAGAACGCCGACGAGGTCAAGGCCAAGATGGTGGCGGGCAGCTTCGACATCTTCAAGGGACCGCTCAAGGACAACAAGGGCAACACCGTGATCGCGGCCGGCAAGACGCTCAAGCAGACCGACCTCGAACTGGAGAAGATGAACTACCTGGTGGAAGGTGTGATCGGCTCCATCTGAACCCGTCTGCACGCGCCCGGCCATGAACGGCTTGCTCAAGTCCATCGCCCTGCCGGTGCTGGCCATCGCGGCCGCGCTGCTGCTGTTCGGGGTGTTCGTCTGGTTCGCGGGCGTGAGCCCGCTGGACGTGTGGGTGACCCTGTTCAAGGGCGCCTTCGGCGACTGGTTCTCGTGGCAGAACACCTTGCAGCGCGCCGCACCCCTGATGCTGACCGCGCTGTGTGTGGCCATTCCTGCGCGTGCCGGTCTGGTGGTGATTGGCGCCGAGGGGGCGCTGGTGCTCGGTGGGCTGGCCTGCGCGGCCTTGCCTTATGTGCTGGTGCTGCCGCAGAACACGCTGGGCACGGCCTTGGTGTGTCTGGCCGGTGCGCTGGCCGGCGCCGGGTGGACGGTGATCGCCGGGGCCTTGCGCCGCTACCGGGGCATCAACGAAACCATCAGCAGCCTGCTGCTGGCTTACGTTGCCCTGGGCCTGTTCAAGCACGCGGTGGAAGGCCCGCTGCGCGACCCGGCCAGCCTCAACAAACCCTCCACCCTGCCGCTCGATGAAGCCTTGCGCATCGGCGGCATCCTGGGGTCCGACATCCACTGGGGCCTGGCGCTGGGTGTGCTGGCTTGCGTGGCATTGGGCATCTGGCTGCGTTTCACCGCCTCGGGTTTTGCGGTGGCCGTGGTGGGGGGCAACCTGCGTGCCGCGCAACTCGTGGGTTTGCCCGCGTCGCGTCTGGTGCTGTTGGCCTGTGCCTTGGGCGGTGCGGCGGCCGGCCTGGCCGGCGCGGTGGAGGTGGCGGCGGTGCACACCAGCGCCAACGCCTCGCTGATCGCCGGTTACGGCTATGCCGGCATCCTGGTGTCCTTCATGGCCCGACACCACCCCATCGCCATCATCCCGGTGGCCATCCTGTTCGGTGGCTTTGGCGCGGCGGGCAGCCTGCTGCAGCGCCGCCTCGGCTTGCCCGACGCCTCGGTGCTGGTGCTGCAGGGCCTGGCCTTTGTGCTCATCCTCGCCAGCGAAGCCCTGCGCGAACGCCGCTGGGACTGGCGGGCGCTGCTGCTGCCGCGCGGCGAACCGACGGCGGTGCAACTGGGCATGGGAGACAAGATCGCATGAGCGCTGATGACCTCCTCAGCCTGCTGGCCGGCATCCTCGGCGGTGCCCTGCGCGTGGGCGTGCCCTTTCTGTTCGTGAGCCTGGGCGAATGCCTGACCGAAAAATCGGGCCGCATCAACCTGGGCCTGGAGGGGGTGCTGGTGCTCTCGGCCATGGCCGCGTTCGGGGGCGCCTACCTCAGTGGCTCGCCCTGGCTGGGGGTGCTGGCCGGGGCTGTGGCGGGCGCGGTGTTGGCCACCCTGCACGGGCTGCTGTGTTCGCTGGAGCGGGTGAACGACGTGGCCACCGGCATCGCGCTCATGCTGCTGGGCATGGGCCTGGCGTTTTACCTCGGCAAGCCGCTGATCCAGCCACAGGCGCCCCAGATCCCGGCCTTGCCGCTGGGCGCCTGGAGCGATTCACCCGCCTTGCAGACCGCCCTGCAGGTCAATGCCCTGCTGCCCCTGGGCGTGCTGCTGGCGGTGGCCATGCATTTCGCGCTGCAACGCAGCCGCGCGGGCCTGCTGGTGCGCCTGGCCGGCGACTCGGCCCTGGCCACCCGCGCCCTGGGCCATTCGGTCAACGGCATACGCATGGCGGCCACGGCGGGCGGCGGCTTCATCGCCGGGCTGGGTGGCGCCTCGCTGACCCTGTTCTACCCCGGCAGCTGGAACGAGGGCATCTCCAGCGGCCAGGGCTTGATCGCCGTGGCCCTGGTCATCTTCGCTCGCTGGAGTCCGTTGCGCTGCGTGGGCGCGGCCCTGCTGTTCGGCGGTGCCGGCGCCATCGGGCCGGCGCTGCAAAGCGTGGGCATGGGCTGGGGCTACCACCTGTTCAACACCTTGCCCTATGTGCTGACCCTGTTCATCCTGGTGCTGACCTGCCGTCCGGGCGAGGTGGCCAAGGGCAGCCCGACCGAACTGTCGTCGTCCCGCTGAAGGCCCCCTCATGCCCACCACCGTCAACGCCCAACCCTATGCCTGGCCCTGGAACGGCGACCTGCGCCCGGACAACACCGCGCTGCTGGTGATCGACATGCAGACCGACTTCTGCGGTGTCGGCGGCTACGTGGACAGCATGGGCTACGACATCACCCTCACGCGTGCGCCCATCGAGCCACTGCGCCACCTGATGGCGCGTCTGCGTGCGCTGGGCTGTGCGGTGATGCACACCCGCGAAGGCCACCGGCCCGACCTGTCGGACCTGCCCGCCAACAAGCGCTGGCGCTCGCAGCAGATCGGCCGGGGCGGCGTGGGCATTGGCGACGCCGGCCCCTGTGGCCGCATCCTGGTGCGGGGCGAGCCGGGCTGGGACATCATTCCCGAGCTGGCGCCGCTGCCGGGCGAGGTGGTGATCGACAAGCCGGGCAAGGGCAGCTTCTGCGCCACCGACCTGGAGCTGATCCTGAACCTGCGTGGCATACGCAACCTCGTCCTGGCCGGCATCACCACCGACGTCTGTGTGCACACGACGATGCGCGAAGCCAACGACCGGGGTTTCGAATGCCTGCTGCTGTCGGACTGCACGGCCGCCACCGACGCCGGCAACCACGCGGCCGCGCTCAAGATGATCACCATGCAGGGCGGCGTGTTCGGTGCCCACGCCACCTCAGGCGAGTTGCTGGAGGCGTTGTCGTGATCGCACCGGTCGAACCCCATGCGCCGCCCACCGGCGCCATGGCGCTGGAAACCTATGGCCTGACCAAGGTGTTCGGCGACTTCACCGCCCTGGACGCCGTGAGCCTGCGCGTGGCACCCGGCTCGGTGCACGCCCTGCTGGGCGAGAACGGTGCCGGCAAAAGCACCCTGGTCAAATGTGTGGCCGGCTACCAGGAAGCCGACGGTGGCAGCGTCATGATCGACGGCCGTGAGCAGGCCATCCCCAACCCGACGGTGGCGCGTGCCCTGGGCATAGGCATGGTCTACCAGCACTTCACGCTGGCGCCCGGCATGACCGTGGCCGAGAACCTGCTGCTGGCACGGGGCGACCTGCCAGCGTGGGTGGACTGGGCCGCCGAACGCGCCCGGCTGAGCCGTTTTCTGGACAGCACGCCCTTCCGCCTCGACCTCGATGCCCGCCCGGCCGAACTGGCGGCCGGCGAGAAGCAGAAGCTCGAACTGCTCAAGCAGCTCTACCTCCGGCCCCGGCTGCTCATCCTGGACGAGCCGACCTCGGTGCTCACCCCCCAGGAGGCCGACGAGGTGCTGGGCCATGTGCGCGACATCGCACGCGCCGGCCACTGCTCGGTGCTCATCATCACCCACAAGTTCCGCGAGGTGACGGCGTTTGCCGACGACGTGACCGTGTTGCGCCGGGGCCGGGGGGTGTTCCACGGCCACGTGAAGGCCACCAGTCCGCAGCAACTGGCGCAGCGCATGATGGGCGAGACCCCGGCTGCCGACAACGACCAGGACCAGAGCGCGATCCCGGCCGCGCTGCGGCACGCGGCTGCCACCGATGGGCCGCCCCACCTGGACGTGCAAGGCCTGAGCGCCATGGGCGACCGGGGCACGGTGGCCGTGCACGGCGTGGACCTGGCGGTGCGGGGCGGCGAAATCCTGGGCGTGGCCGGCGTGTCGGGCAACGGCCAGCGCGAGCTGGTGGAGGCGCTGGTCGGCCAGCGCCGCCGGCTGGGTGGCGAGGTGCGGGTGATGGGCCAGACCTACCTCGCGCGCCGGCGCGACAACGCCCGCCTGCGCGTGCGCAGCCTGCCTGAGGAGCCCCTGCGCAACGCCTGCGTGGGCGATCTCAGCGTGGCGCAGAACATGGCGCTGCGCGACTTCGATCAGGCCCCGCTGTCGGTGGGCGGCTGGCTGCGCTTTGGCCAGTGGCGCCGCCGCGCGCGGGCGTGGATAGACGAATACGGCATCAAGACCCGGGGCGAACAGGCGCCAATACGCAGCCTGTCGGGCGGCAACGTGCAGCGCGCCGTGCTGGCGCGCGAGCTGGCCGGCGACATCAACGTGCTGATCGCGGCCAACCCGGTGTTCGGCCTCGATTTCGCCGCCGTCGCCGAGATCCACCGACGCCTGCTCCAGGTGCGCGAGCGCGGCGGCGCGGTGCTGCTGATCAGCGAAGACCTGGACGAGC
>CAYUAH010000062.1:0-15046 GCA_964442375.1 uncultured Hydrogenophaga sp.
ATCGGCATCCTGTTCGGCATCTACTCCTCGGTGTTCGTCGCGGCGGCCATCGCGATGTGGCTGGGCATCAAGCGCGAAGACCTGATCAAAGGCGGCGGCAGCACCGGCAAAAAGGAAGACCCCAACGACCCGAACGCGGGTGCCGTGGTCTGACGCACCTGCGCTGCGCGCCCGGCCACTTCTCGGGGACAATCCAGGTCAACACCACCCGCGCTGACCCGACGTGACCGACCCCTCGCCGAACACATCCCACGCGCAGCAGGCACGGCGCCTGCTGCTGCGCCATGTGCTCAAGGTCTTGCCCGAGGTGGTCAAGGACGTGTCCACCCTGCTGGACAAACTGCCCGAGTCGGGTGACAGCAGCGAACAAATCCAGTTCACCGAAACCCTGCGCCGCAGCTGGCTGACCCTGGCCCTGCCCTGGCAACGCGCCGCTGGCCAGCGCCTGCTGGGCCAGGCATCGGGCACCACGTCGGGCAGCCCCCTGAGCAGCGAGCTGCGGCTGCTGGACGAAGAGGATGTGGAGTTTCAGATCCTTGCCGGGCGGCTGGCGCAGACGCTGGCGGCACCGGCACAGGACGAATTCAACGACCTGCGCCTGCGGCTGCAGCACCTGGAGCAGTCCGAAGAACTGGCCGGCAACGACGCGGTGCAACCGGTGCATCTGGCGCAAGCCACGCTGGGCGCCTGGTCCGAGGTCGGCCTGACCCGGGACGACTGGCAACACTGCAAGCCGGTGATCGAGCCGCGCCTGGCCAGCGCCTTCAACGAGGCCTGCCACCTGGCCAATGCCTGGCTGCTGCAACAAGGTGTTTTGCCCCACATCGATTTGCGGGCGCTGGTGCGACGCGGTCGCGACGGCGCCACACAACACCCCGCCGAAACAGCGCCCACCACGCGCCACGGCGCGGCGGCGGCAGGCGGAACGCCGGTGGCTGCCAAGCTGCAGGACATGACCCAGCGCATGCGCAAGTTGCTGGCAGACCACATCCCGGCCGCCGCGCGCTGGCTGAACAGCGCCGCGCCTGCGCCGGCGGCGCCCGACAGCATCAACCCAGGCGCTGGCGCTGGCGACGTTGGCACCGCAGGCGCTGCCCACACTGCCGCCAAGCCCCGCGCCGACGCCACCACCCTGATGGTGGCCATGCCCCACCCGCCCACGCCGGGCGCCCTGCGCGCGGCCGACGCCGGCACCATCGCGCCCGAGGCCTACCAGGCCGGCGTGGCCGAACTGCGGGAGCAGACCCGCGCCCTCAAGCGTGCGGCGGCCAGTCAGCAGGACAAGGCCGTCATCGAGGTGGTGGCACTGATTTTCGACAGCATCCTGGCCGAGGAACGGCTGCCCCCCAGCATCCGGGTGTGGTTTGCGCGCCTGCAGATGCCGGTGCTGCGCGTGGCCCTGGTGGACGCCGACTTCCTGGGCAGCACCGACCACCCCGCGCGTTTGCTGCTGGACCGCATGGGCGCCTGCGTGATGGGCTTTGACGCCGGTGTCTCGCTGGAGCCGCTGGAGGCGGAAATGCGCCGCATCGTGCAGGTGGTGGAGCAGTACCCCGAGACCGGGCGCAAGGTGTTCGAGATCGTCTACAAGGAGTTTGAAGCCTTTCTCTCGCAGCACCTGCTCGATCGCGGCGACACCCAGCGGCTGGCCAACCTGGCCGAGCAGGTGGAGCTCAAGGAAACGTTGACGGTGAAGTTCACCATCGAGCTGCGCAAGCTGCTGGGCCAGGCGCCGGTGGCCGAGCCGGTGCGCGATTTCCTGTTCCACGTCTGGACCGAGGTGCTGGCCGTGGCCACGGTGCGCCACGGTGCGCAGCACGAGGTGTCCACCGGCTTTCGCGCCGTGGCCGGCGAACTGCTGTGGATGGCCAGCGCCAAACCCACCCGCGCCGAACGCGCCAAGGTGATCGGTCGTCTGCCCGGCCTGATGGCCCAGTTGCGCGAGGGCATGACCCTGCTGGGCCTGGCTGCCAAGCTGCAGGAGCAGCACATCAAGCGGGTCAGCGACGCGCTGGTGGAAGCCTTCATGGCGCGCACCCAGCCGCTGTCCGACCAGTGGCTGCAGGACATGACCCAGCGCCTGGGCAGCCTGGACGCCTACCTGGCCGACACCGAGGTGGAGCAGATCAAGCTCGACCAGTACAGCATAGAGAT
The DNA here is from genome assembly GCA_964442375.1 of uncultured Hydrogenophaga sp. GTDB lineage: Bacteria > Pseudomonadota > Gammaproteobacteria > Burkholderiales > Burkholderiaceae_C > Hydrogenophaga. The sequence continues at coordinate 2,155 of CAYUAH010000062.1, forward strand.
GATCACCGGCGTCGATGCCTCCGACATCGTGGTGGTGCCCGACACCGAGCAGAAGGTGTCGGCCGCGCTGCGGGCCTGGGCCAAGGCCCTGGAGCGCGGCGCCTGGTTCGAGCTCAGCCACAACGGTTTCGCCAGCCTGGTGCAGCTGTCGTGGCGCAGCCCGCAGAAGCAGCTCTACCTGTTCGCTGGCCCGGAGCGGCGCAACTTCCTGCTGCAGCAAGGGCGTGTGGCCGTGTACCTGGATGCCGGCCTGCTCAAACCCTGCGAGCCCGAAACGCTCACGCTGCGCGCCACCCGCGACGCGCTCAACAAGCTCGACGCCAACCCCGAACGCCTGCTGGCCTGAATGCCCGAGCGTCCATCGCCATGACCGACGCCACCCCACCGCTGCTGCCCGCCGAATACCTCGCCCTGATGGCGCGCGGGGTGTCGGTCATCGTGGCGTCCAGCAGCGCGGCGCGGGTGCCCAGCCTCATGCGCGCGGTGGGCAGCCACGTGGCCGATGGCGGGCACCAGGTCACGGTCTACGTTTCCCGCAGCCAGGCCAGCCAGCTGCTCGACGACATCGCCAGCAACGGCCAGGTGGCGGTGGTGTTCAGTTCACCGGCCAGCCACCAGACGCTGCAACTCAAAAGCCGCCAGGTCACCTTGCGGCCCATGGCGCTGGGCGACCTGCCCATCCTGCAGCGCTACCGCGAGTCCATGGAACAGGAAGTGGGCGCGGTGGGTTTCCCCCCCACCTTCACCCACGCCATGCTGGCCCACCGCATCGATGACGTGGTGGCCATCGCCTTTGTGCCGGAGCAGGCCTTCGACCAAAGCCCCGGACCCCGTGCGGGCACACCGCTGCTGCCCACCGGTGCCGCCACATGAACACGGTGCTGAACGAGCTGCGGCCCTGCATGGAGGGTGCCATTCCCGCCGTCATGGCCACCTGCGCGGCCGACGGCACGCCCAACGTGGCCTACCTGTCCCAGGTGTTCTATGTGGACGAGACCCACGTGGCGCTGTCTTTCCAGTTCTTCAACAAAACGCGGCAGAACATCCTGGCGCAACCGCAGGCCACGGTGCTGGTGCTGCACCCGCAGACGGCCCAGTTCTACCGCCTGCACCTGCGCTACCTGCGCACCGAAACCAGTGGCCCGGTGTTCGAAGGCATGAAGGCCCAGCTGGCCGGCATCGCCTCGCACGAGGGCCTGGCCGATGTGTTTCACCTGCGCGGCTCGGACATCTACGCCGTGCTGGCCATCGAGGCGGTGGACAGCCAGCCGCTGCCCGCAGCGCCCGCGCGCACGGGCCAACTGGGCCTGTTGCGACGCGCCAGCGATCAGCTGACCCGGTGCACCACGCTGGACGCGCTGCTCAACGGCCTGATCGCGACCCTGCGTGGCCCGCTGGACATGCCCCACGCGATGGTCTTGCTGTGCGACGAGGCCGGCACATCGCTCTACACCGTGGCCAGCTGCGGCTACGCGCGTTCAGGCGTGGGTTCGGAGATCGCGCTGGGCGACGGCGTGATCGGTGTGGCTGCGCAGGAGTTGACCCCCGTGCGCGTCAACCACCTGACCAGCGCCTACCGCTACAGCCAGGCGGTGCGCAGCGGCTTGGCCGAAACCGAGGCCGCGCTGGGCCAGGAGATCCCCTACCCCGGCCTGCCCGAGCCACGCAGCCAGATGGCGGTGCCCCTGCGCTGCGCGGGTCGGCTGCTGGGCGTGCTGTTCGTGGAAAGCGAGCAGGACATGCGCTTCAGCTTTGAGGACGAGGACATGCTGGTGGCGCTGGCCGGCCAGATCGGTGCCACGCTGGCCCACCTGCAGGCCCACAGCGAGGCACCGGAAGCGACCTCCTCGGCCGACACGGTGTGCCCGCAGACCCAGGCGGTGCTGCAGGTGCGCTGGTTCGCCGCCAACCACAGCGTGTTCGTCAACGGCAGCTACCTCATCAAGGGCGTGGCCGGCGCCATCCTGTGCAAGCTGCTGCGCGACCACGCGCAACACGGGCGCACCGAGTTCTCCAACCGCGAACTGCGGCTGGACCCCAGCCTGGGCCTGCCCGAGGTGGTGGACAACCTGGAGGCGCGCCTGCTGCTCCTGCAGCGCCGCTTGCAGGAGCAGGACGTGGGCCTGCGGCTGGAGAAAACCGGCCGCGGCCGCTTGCGCCTGTGTGTCGCCGGGCCGGTCGTGCTGACCCAGGCGTGAGCGGGGTCAGACCGGCAAACCGAGGTCCTGGGCCAGTTTGCCCCAGTCGCGCGGGCTCAGGTGAGGTCGCACCACGGCCAGCGCCGCCTCGAAGGCAGGCGCCGGCGCGTGGGCGCGCATGTCGGCCAGCATGGCACAGCGTTCGCCATGCGCCATGAAAGGCACCAGCCAGCGCAGCGTGGCCATCATTTCTTGCGGTGCAATGGACGCCACCAGCTCGTTGTGCAGCGCGGCCAGTTCGTCGTCGCTGTAGTGCGCCCACAGCGCGCTGTTGTGGCGGGTTTCCTCGATCAGCATGTGCTCGAAGTTTTCGGCCACGAACAGCGACAGCCGACGGTACAGCGCCAGCGCGGCGGCGTCGCGCCCGACCGGCGCACAGGCCAGCAGCGCATCGAGTTCGGCGCGCAGCATGGCGATGTGCTCCAGGTGGCCATGGTGGTCGTCGGCGGCATCGTCGCACGCACCAGGCGCGCGGGCCTGAATGGCGGGGTGCATGAAGCGGTCTTCGTGTGCCACGTGTTGCTCGCAGAAGTGCAGCAGTTCCCGCAGCGTGTCGGCCATGGCCGACAGGTCGGCATCGTCCTGCGGGTCGCAGCGGCCCAGGGTCAGCAAGGCATCGGTCATGGCGGCGCGCAAGGCCTTGTGGATGCCGCCGTAAAGGTCGAGCCGGGGGGCTGAGGCGGCCGCTGACGACAGGGCGACGGCGCTGATTTCGAGGGGGTTGAACAGCATGGAAAACTCCGGGTGGGCGGTGGCGCACCATGCGCCGCCTGTCCTGCCATGCAGTCTAAAAATCCGCGCCCCAGCACGCTGCTAAATAGCGCTTAACGCATTCCTAAGAATTTCTTAAGTCCAGGTTCAGGCCCGCCCCATGCGCTGGAACAGCCCGCCGGGCAGGCGCCCGAGCTCGCCACCGAGCTCCAGCGTCAGCAGGGCCGCCTGCAGTGCCGCCGTGGGCAGGCCGGTGCGGGCCTGCAATGCGTCCAGGCTCACCGGGTCGTGCCCCAGGGCCGACAGCAGGGCCGCATCGGCGCCTGTTGCGGCCTCGGCCCACCCGTTGTCGGTGGTGGGCATGGCCACAGGCGCAGGCAGTCGCAATTCCTCCAGCACGTCCTGCGCCAATTCCACCAGCTTGGCGCCCTGGCGAATCAGCGCATGGCAGCCGCGCGACTGCGGCGAATGGATGGAGCCGGGGATGGCGAACACATCGCGCCCCATGTCGGCCGCCAGGCGGGCGGTGATGAGCGAGCCGGACTGCAGCGCCGCCTCCACCACCAGCGTGCCCTGCCCCAGCGCGGCAATCAGCCGGTTGCGCTTGGGAAAGTTGGGCGCCAGCGGCGGTGTGCCCAGCGGGTATTCGCTGATCAGCGCGCCGGTGGCGGCGATCTGGTGCGCCAGTGCCTTGTGGCGTGCGGGGTAGACGCGGTCGAGCCCGGTGCCCACCACGGCGATGGTGGGCGCACCCGCAGCCAGCGCACCCTCGTGGGCGGCACCATCCACCCCCAGCGCCAGGCCCGACACCACACACACGCCCGCCTGGCCCAGACCACGTGCGAACTCGCGCGCGTTGAGCAGGCCCTGTGGCGTGGGGTTGCGGCTGCCCACCACGGCCACCCGCTGCGGGTGGTCCAGCGCCGCCAGGCGCCCCTGCACGAACAGCAGCAGCGGCGGGTCCGGCATCTGCAGCAGATCGGCCGGGTAGCCGGCGTCCGCCAGGGTCAGCAGGTGGTGGGTGGCCTCGGCCTGTTGCCAGGCCCAGGTGGTGTCGAGCTGGGCGGCCCAGCCGGGCGGCGTTTGCATCAGCGCAGCGGCCAAGCGCGGGCCCACGAGCGAAGCCAGCACCGATTCGGCCTGTCGGAACACCTGTTGTGGGCCGCCCAGCGCGGCCAGCAGCTGGCGCGCCGTGCCATTGCCCACGCCAGGCGTGAGCAGCAGGCGCAACCAGGCGCCCAGTTCTTCGCGCTCCACGGCGCCTCCCTGCAACTTCTTTTTGTTCTGCGCTCAGCCCGCCCCGGGTCAGGGACTGGGGTTGGGGCTGACCACCCGGGCGCCCACGGCCACGCCGTCGGCAATTTCCAGCACCAACGCGTAGGACACGCGCTCAAAAGTGCGGAACACCATCATCAGGCCATTGCGCTCGCCCGGCAACTGGATCTGCACCCGCTCCTTGTCGGTGGTGTCGGTGATCTTGTTGCTGTTGAGCAGCACCGCCAGCACGTGGCCCGGCTGCAGGCCGTGCTGCACGCCGCGGTTGATGACCACCACCTGGTTCTGGCCGGCGTAGGTGACGGCGTTGCCATAGACCGACACCACCTGCCCGCTCACATCGGCTGGCGCGGCGGTGGGCACGAAGTTGCGGAACTCGCGCGGCGGCTCGGGCAGCAGGCGGTCGCCGGCACGGATCTCTTCCTTGGTCTGCACGATGTCGATGGTGGCGGGCACCAGCTCCAGCACGGACTTGCCGTCCTTGCCCGCGGCTTCGCGCATTTCCTCGGGGCGAGCCAGCGTGGCGCGGCCCAGGAACTTGGCCTCGTAGGCCAGCACTTCGCCGCTGCCGGGGTCCTTCAGCGGTGTGACGTTGCGGAACACCCGGAAGGCGCGCGGCTCGCCCGGGTCCATGCTCAACGCGGCGCCCTGGGCACCATAGCCCGTGAGGCCCCGCGCGTAGGCGCGGTCGCCCCGACTCAGCAGCACACGGCCCTCCTGGGCGGCCACGATGCGGGGCGCGTTGCCCAGCGAATCCTCGTCGGCGATGATGGCTTCGGTCAGGAAAGGCTCGATCTGCTGTGGCGACAGCGCCGGAATGGCGTTGTCGGCCAGGCTCTCGGACCGCACACGCGGCGACACCTTGACCGTGGGCAGGCCGCCCTTGCCATCATCGGCAAAACGCAGCACGGCACGGCCGCTGGAGGTGTCGAGCACCAGCTTCTGGCCGGGGTAGATCAGGTGCGGGTTGCGTATGGCCTGCAGGTTCATGCCCCACAGCTCGGGCCAGCGCCACGGGCTCTTGAGAAACAGGCCCGAAATGCCCCACAGCGTGTCGCCGCGTTGCACGGTGTGGCTGCTCGGCGCATTGGGCGCGAGCTCGCTCAGCGCCACGCCGGCCTGCGCCACCTGCTGCGCCGTGCTGCGCTGCTGGGGCGTGATCGGGTAGCGCTGGGTGGCCGACTGGGCCTGGGCCCACCCAGTGACCAGCACCAGCGCGGCGGCGCCCAGGGCCAGAGCCGTGGGGCGGGCCGTCGGACGCTTGGGGGAAGGGGAAAACGGCATGTTGGAGCCCTGTTTCTGGCGGGTGGCACACAGGCACGCCAACGCCCACCATTCTTGACAATTTGCGTTTGATTTTGCGCCCAAGCCCTTGATTAGGCAATGATTAGGCCGGGGCCGCGCCGCGCCCCAGCGCAAAAGTGGCGAAAATAGCTACAAATCCGCGCCAGCGTCCCCATCTTGACGGGCACGCCCTTGGGCGCGTCCACACTTTTTTGCCTTTCACCATGCCGTCCGCCGAACTGCTCCCCATCCTGCGCTACCCCGACCCCCGCCTGCACACCGTGGCCAAACCCGTGACGGCGGTGGACGACACCGTGCGCGCGCTCATCCCGCGCATGCTGGCCACCATGTACGAAGCCAATGGCATCGGCCTGGCCGCCACCCAGGTGGACGTGCACCAGCGCCTGATCGTCATCGACGTCAGCGAAAACCGCGACCAGCCCCTGGTGCTGATCAACCCCGAGATCGAATGGGCCTGCGCCGAGACCCGCAAGGGCGAGGAAGGCTGCCTGTCGGTGCCCGGCATTTACGACGGCGTGGAGCGCGCCATCGCGGTGCGCGTGCGTGCGCTCGACGGCGAAGGCCAGTCGCGCAGCATCGACGCCGAAGGCATGCTGGCCGTGTGCATCCAGCACGAGATGGACCACCTGATGGGCAAGGTGTTCGTGGAATACCTCTCGCCGCTCAAGCGCAACCGCATCAAGACCAAATTGCTCAAGGCCGAACGCGAGGCGCGCGAATGACGTTGCGGCGCTGGCTGAGCTGGCCCCTGCTGGCTGCTCTGGCCGCGCTGTTGGCCGCCTGTGCTGCGCCCGACCGCATGCCCCTGGGCAGCAGCCGCAGCGAGACCGTGGCCAAGCTGGGCCCGCCGAGTGCGGTGCACCGCCTGCCCGACGGCGAACGGCTGCAGTACTCCTACCAGCCCGCCGGCCCCTGGGTGCACAACCTCGATTTCGACGCCGGTGGCCGCCTGTTGCGCAACACCCAGGTGATGAACCCGGCCGACTTCGGCCACATCTTGATCGACCAGTGGACCCGCGCCGAGGTGCTGTTGCGCTACGGCCGCCCGGCGCTGGTGGAGCGGGTCGCCCGCTTCGACGGCGACATCTGGACCTACCGCTACCTGGAAATTTCGCGCCGGCGTTTGCTGCACGTCCACATCGACCCCGCTGGCGTGGTGCGCCGGGTCATGAGCACCGACGAGCCCGAACCCTCCGAGCGCGTCCGTTGAACCCACAAACATGAAGATCGCATTCGCCGGCACGCCGGAATTTGCCGCCGTGGCCTTGTTGCGCCTGCTCGAGGCCGGCCACGACGTCCCCCTGGTGCTGACCCAGCCCGACCGCCCGGCCGGGCGCGGCATGAAGCTGCAGGCCTCGGCCGTGAAACTGCTGGCGCTGGACCACGGACTGCAGGTGGCGCAGCCGCGCAGCCTGCGCCTGGACGGCAAATACCCCGAGGACGCTCAGGCGGCCCAGTGGCTGCTGCGCGACGCCGGCCTGGACGCCATGGTGGTGGCCGCCTACGGCCTCATCCTGCCGCAGTGGGTGCTGGACACGCCGGCCCAGGGCTGCCTGAACATCCATGCTTCGCTGCTGCCGCGCTGGCGTGGCGCGGCGCCCATCCACCGCGCCATCGAAGCCGGCGATGCCGAGACCGGCGTCACCATCATGTTGATGGACGCCGGCCTGGACACCGGCGACATGCTGCTGATGGAGCGCCTGCCCATCGCCCCCGACGACAGCACGGCCCGCCTGCACGACAAACTCGCGGCACTGGGCGGCCGCATGATCGTCGACGCGCTGGCCCAACTGCACCAGTTGAAGCGCACACCCCAGCCCACCGAAGGCGTGACCTACGCCCACAAGATCGAGAAACACGAAGCCCAGATCGACTGGACCCTGCCCGCCGAGGTGCTGGCACGCCGGGTGCGCGCCTTCGACCCGTTTCCGGGCGCCCTCACCCACCACGGCCACGAGAACCTCAAGATCTGGGCCGCGCAGGCCGAGTCCGGCGCGGCCGACGCGTCACCGCCCGGCACCGTGTTGCAAGCCAGCGCGCAAGGCGTGCGCGTGGCCACCGGTCAGGGCGTGCTGCGGCTGCTGGAACTGCAGCGCGCGGGCGGCAAGCGCCTGCCCGCTGCCGCCTTCCTGCAAGGGGCCGGTCTGCAAGCGGGCCAACGCCTGGGGGCCGACCATGTTTCTTAAACGCATCTACCGCCAGCACCCCGAGTACCGGCTGGGGCTGCAGCACCAGGCCACCGTGGCCATGGGCATCGCGGCCTGGGGCCTGATGACCGGGGTGGCCATGGTCAAGTCGGGGCTGAGCCCGCTGGAGGGCGCACTGATGACCCTGCTGGTCTACGCCGGCAGCGCGCAACTCGCCGCCATACCGCTGCTGGGCGCGGGCGCCCCCATCTGGGTCATCCTGGCCACCGCCTTCTGCGTCAACCTGCGCTTCATCGTGTTCTCGGTCCACCTGCGGCCGCACATGATGCACCTGCCGCGCTGGGAACGCCTGGTCACCGGCTACCTCAACGGCGACCTGACCTACGTCTACTTCTCCCGGCGCTACCCGCACGCCCCACAGAACGAAGCGGAGCAGGTGGCCCAGCACGCCTACCTGGCGGGCAACTGCGCCATCAACTACGGCGCCTGGATGGTGTCCAGCCTGCTGGGCGTGGCGCTGGCCAACGTCATCCCCACCGAATGGGGCCTGGGCTTCGCCGGCATCCTGGCCCTGATGGGCGTGGGCTGCTCCCTGATCACCTCCCGGCTGCGCGCGGTATCGGCCGGCGTGGCGGCCAGCGCGGCGGTGGTGGCCTACGCGCTGCCGCTCAAGCTCAACATCCTGGTGGCCATCGCCTGCGCGGTCGCGATCTGCCTGCTGCTGGAGGCCACGGGCAAGACCGGCACGCACGAGGAGGCGCGCCATGTTTGACATCAGCTGGGCCTCGCTGCTGAGCATCCTCGGGCTGGCGCTGATCACCGTGCTCACGCGTTCGCTGTTCTTCATTTCCGAGCGCCCCTGGACCCTGCCCGCCTGGGCCCAGCGCGGACTGCGCTACGCGCCGGTGGCGGCTCTGTCGGCGGTGGTCGCCCCCGAGGTGCTCACCACCCAGGGCGTGTTGGTGAACACCTGGCAGGACGCGCGCCTGTACGCCGCCGCCGTTGGCGCGGCCTGGTTTTTCTGGCGCGGCGGCGTGCTCGGCACCATCGTCAGCGGCATGGCGGTTTATTTGCCGCTGCACATCGCGCTGGGCTGGTAAGCCGGGGCGCGGCGTTTGTCGCGCACGGCCGCCGCGTGGTGCACCGCCCACCACACCGCCGCGTTGACGGCATAGCAGATCACCATGGTCCACAGGGTGTGGCTGGGGTAGTGGGCGCCGCGCAGCGTCTGCACCGCCCCCAGTGCCGCGCCGACCAGCAGCAGCACGAGCAACAGCCAGGCACCGGTGCGCACGCTGCCGCGCCGGCCGCTGAGCCAGGGCAGGGCCAGGCCCACAAACGCCAGTGCCGACGAGGCGTGCCCGCCCGGAAAGCAGTGGGCGCCGCCACCGTCCGTCAGCCCCAGGACCCAATGCGACACATACTGCGCGGGGCCGCCGAATTCGGCCAGGTCCCAGGGGCAACTGGTCAAGCTGGCGCGTTTGATGATGTTCACCACCAACAAGGCGCTCAGGGTGCCCAGCCCCACGGCCAGGCGCTCGTCGCGCGTCCAGTGACGCACCGGGCCACGCCCGAGCGCCAGCAGGGTCAGGCCCAGCAGCAGGCACACCAGCAGCACGCGGCGCACACCGTCGTGGGCGTACTGTTCCAACCAGAGGTGGTGGCGCAGGGCAAAGCCGTTGGCGTCACCCCACCAGCGCATCACGGTCAGGTCCTGGCCGGCCAGGTCCCACAACAGGGCACACACAGCCAGCAGCCCGCCGGCGCGCAGCAAGGGCAAAGACGCAGGGGCAGAAACACGCATGCCCGGACTGTGGCCAACAACGCTTAAGTCGGCCTTAAGCGCACGGAGGTCGAATCTTCGGTGACTACACTGACGTTCTACAGCGGAAAATCCAAGCCATGCGCGTGCTGATAGTGGAAGACGATGCCGGCATTGCCGGCGGCCTGGCGGCCATGCTCAGGGGCTCGGGCTACGCCGTGGACCACTGCGCCACACTGGCCCACGCCTGGGCGGCGCTGCAAACCGAAGCCTTCGATCTGATGCTGCTGGACCTGGGCCTGCCCGACGGCGACGGCGGCGAACTGCTGCAGCGCCTGCGTCGCCAACTGCCTGCGGCACCCGGCCAGCCGCGCCTGCCCCACCCCGACCTGCCGGTGCTCATCATGACCGCGCGCGACGCCGTGCCCGACCGCATTGCCGGGCTGGACCAGGGCGCCGACGACTACCTTGTCAAACCCTTCGACGCCGAAGAGCTGCTGGCCCGCATGCGCGCAGCCCTGCGGCGCAGCGCCGGCCGCGCCAACCCGCTGATCCACATCGGCGATGTCGCCATCGACCCCGCCACCCGCCAGGTGACACGCGCCGGCCAGCCGGTGGAGTTGCGCGCCAAAGAATGGGCGGTGCTGCTGACTCTCTGGCAGGCGCGCGGCCAGGTGCTCAGCCGCGCCCGGCTGGAGCAATCCCTGTACGGTTTTGACGAAGGGCTGGAGAGCAATGCACTTGAAGTGCACGTGCACCACCTGCGGCGCAAGCTGGGTGAAGGCATCGTGAAAACCGTGCGCGGCGTGGGCTACTTCATGCCCAAGGAGGCCGCTTGACGCGCGCCAGCGCCAGTCTGTGGCGCCACCTGTGGTGGTGGGTGCTGGGCACCACCACCGTGGTGTGGCTCACGCTGGCCGGCGTGGCCTTCTACACCGGCCACCACGAGGCGGAAGAAATCGCCGAGGGCCAGCTCAAATCGGTGGCCCAGCACTGGCTGGCGTTGCCACCGACGCAGTGGCCTGAGGCAGCAGCGTCCACAGCGCCGCGTGATGCCGCCGCGCTGACCCGGCGCAAAGAGGCCTACACCACCGAATGGGCGGTGCTGCTGTGGCGCGGCGCCGACCTGCGCCTGGACAGCCACGGCCTAAAAACCCACCTGCCGGCCGACCTGCGCCCTGGCCTGCAGCGGCTGACACTGCCCGGCCTGCCCGGCAGCTGGCGCGTGTGGGTGCAAGACGCCGCAGGGGGCGACACCCCCCGCCGCGCCGTGGTGCTGGTGCCGCTCAACGCGCACGCCGCGCTGGGCCGCGACATCGCCGAGCACATCGCACGTCCCGCCCTGGTGTTGCTGCCGCTGGTGGCGCTGCTGCTGGCATGGGCGCTCAAACGTGGTCTGATCCCTTTGCACCGCCTGGCCGACCAGGTGGCGGCACTCGACCTGCACGGCAGCAAACTCCTGCCCGACGAACGCCGGTTCGCCGAACTCGAGGGCACCGTGCACGCCATCAACACCCTGGTGCAGAACCTGCAAGACCAGGTGCGGCGCGAGCGCGGTTTTGCCGCCGACGTGGCGCACGAACTGCGCACCCCGCTGACCGCACTGGTCTGGCAAGCCCGTCTGGCTCAGGACAGCGCCGATTCCGCCGAGCGCGACCAGGCGCTGGCGCAGGTAGAGCGCGACGCGCTGCGCGCCGGGCGCATTCTGTCGCAGCTGCTCGACCTCGCGCGTGCCCAGGGCCTCAACCCGCACAGCATGGTGCCCGTGACCCTGACCGACCTGGCCGCCCGCGTGCTGGCCGACCACGCGCCGGCCGCCTTCGAAGGCGGGCGCGAACTGGCGCTGCAGGACGACGCACCCGGCCAACAGCTCAACGCCCACCCACTGATGCTGGAGCTGGCCCTGCGCAACCTGGTGGACAACGCCCTGCGCCACACCCCGCCCGGCACCCAGGTGCTGGTACGCACCTGGCAGCGCCCGATGGAATTTGGCATCGATGTGCTCGACGACGGCGGCGGCCCCTCGCCCGCCGCGCGCACTGCCCCTGCCGAAGCCAGCAACAACCTCGGCATCGGACTGACCCTGGTGCGGCGCATCGCCGCCGAACACGGTGCCCAGCTGCTGCCCGCGCCGCTGGCGCCGCCGTGGTCGCACGGCTGGCGCATCGCCTGGCCGAACGGGCCATTGAAGGTTTAAGGAACGGTTAATCGGCGCGACCGACAGTGCGGGCATCGGGTTTTGCGCCCGCTCCGCACGCCGCGCCCATGACCGTTTCCCCACCCCACACCACCCGCTCCACCCTCTCCCGCCTTGCAGCCGCCCAGCCCCGCCACGCCCTGTGGCTGACCACCGCCCTGGCGCTGTGGCTGGCCACCGTGGGCAACCTGCCGCTGTGGCGGACGCTGTGGACCTTGCCCGACCTGTCCGGCCTGCGCGGCGGGCTGTTCATGCTGGGCGCCGCCCTGTTTGTGGCGGCCGCACTGGTGGTGATGCTGGCGCCGCTGAGCTGGCCACGCCTGAACAAACCCCTGGCGCTGCTGTGCCTGGCCACGGCGGCTGGCAGCAGCCATTTCATGCTGGCCTACGGCGTGGTGATCGACCCCGGCATGATGGCCAACACCCTGCAAACCGACGCACGCGAGGTGCGCGACCTGCTCTCCCCCGGCCTGTTGTGGACCCTGACCTGGGGCCTGCTGTTGCCCGCTGCCTGGCTGCTGCGCCAGCCGGTGGTGCGCCTGCCCTGGGCCCGCCAGCTCAAGCACAACCTGCTGGCCGCTGGCGCCGCGCTGCTGCTGGCCGCCGGCCTGCTGGTGCTGGGCTTTCAGGACCTGGCACCGCTGATGCGCAACCACAAATCGCTGCGCTACATGGTCAACCCCTTCAATGCCGCCTGGTCCACCAGCCGCGCTCTGGCGGGTCCGGCCATGCTGGCCCCGCTGCAACCGTTGGGTGCCGATGCCCGCCTGGCCACCCCCGGTGCACCGGCCCCGCTGCTGGTGCTGGTGCTGGGCGAAACCGCCCGCGCTGCCAACTTCTCGCTGGGCGGCTACGACCGCGACACCAACCCCGAGCTGACCCAATTGGCCAAGGAAGGCGACCTGACCTACTTCAGCCAGGTGGCGTCGTGTGGCACCAGCACCCAGGCGTCGCTGCCCTGCATGTTCTCGCACCTGGGCCGCGAAGCCTTTGTGGACAGCAAGGAGCGCTTCGAGAACCTGCTCGACGTGCTGGACCATGCGGGGCTGGCCGTGTTGTGGATCGACAACCAGTCGGGCTGCAAAGGGGTGTGCGAACGCGTGCCCACCGCAGAGACCCGCGCCCTGAACGTGCCTGGCCTGTGCCAGGACGGCGAGTGTTTTGACGAGGTGATGCTGCACGGCCTGGACGAGCGCATCGCCGCACTGGACCCAGCCAAACGCGCGCGTGGCGTGGTGGTGGTGATGCACCAGATGGGCAGCCACGGGCCGGCCTACTTCAAACGCACGCCGGCCGC
>CAYUAH010000063.1:0-15000 GCA_964442375.1 uncultured Hydrogenophaga sp.
GAATTCGCCGGCATTTCTAAAAAATGCGGTTGCAGGCATGGTGCCTCCGCATGTCTGCTGTCCTGACAGCCGTGCCACAAAAAAGTTGTTTTCCAACTGGTCAGGCGCTCCATTCAGCGTGTAACCCAATCCCGGCGTGTTGCTGGTACTGACCAAAGTTGCCGATGCTGGCCTGGGCGCGCCCGTTGTCAAGCTTGGGTAGGCGTTGAAGCCCGAGGTGTCGGAAGCTCCGGTTGACAGGTAAGTGCTGCTCGGCTTTTCAAACCCGCGGTAGGTCCGAACGGCGGACTCTCGGGCGTGTGGGCTCATCAGCGTACCGTTGGGGTTGCCGCTGTTGAAGCCCGGATCACCCACGCACGAAGTGAAGTTGCCCTGTGGGTCGGAAGATGACACGCCTACATTGCCATACCAGCCCCCGCCGACGTAGCAGGTGTAGGGCATGACCGGATAGCTCGCCGAGTTGTGGGTTTCGGTAGCCAAGGCGTCGGAGGCGGTGTAGATGCACTCGCCCTCACTGGACAGCCGCACCAGGAAAGTGGAGTGGGCGGGGATGTTGGCCCCTGGCTGGAAGTAGACCTTGCCGCTGATGGTGACGAAATTGCCATCGGTCACCAAAATGACTTTTCCAGTGGTGCTGTTGATCAGTTCGGACGTCCCGCCGTTGCTGTAAACGAATGCCGGTGTAGTGCTGGGGTTGGCTGGTACGTAGGGGGCGACGGCGGGGTCCCACGTGTTGCCAGTCTTTCGGTAGCCCGTTCCTCGTCGTGCGGCGCCACGTGGGTTGATGGTGGTCTGTGCGAAGCCACCGCCCTGGTTGGAGGCCTGGTTTTCGGCGTTGTCCCAGGCAACCTCACTGCTCAGATTGACCGACAGGCTTTCATTCGCACTCGAGGTCCAAGTCACCGCGACTTGCAGCAGCCGTTGGAGGGAACCCGCCACCGGGGTGCTGATCGTGGTGGCCACGGTGAAGTTGGCGGTCGCACCTGCCACTGACACGCTGTCCGAGGCCTCCGCCGGCAAAGCGGTGGCGTACTGTGCCTGGGTCAGGTTGTTGCGGAGCCGCTCCAGTGCGCCCTCGGCCAGCAGCAACGCTTCCGCTCGGGCCCGGCTGTCGCCGGCGGAACTCAACACCATGGTGGTGATTTTGGAGATCGCCAGGGCCGCAAAAGCAACCACCAGCAAGGCCACAAGAGCCTCAATCAGGACGAAGCCGATCGTATGTTTGGGGTGTCTGTTCATGGTGTCGCCTTTAACCCGTGGGATTACCAATCCCGCCAGCTGCCGGGAACTTTGCTCACTTTGCCAATGGTCTCCGCCTTTTTGGCTACCACGCCGTCGTAAACAATCAGCAGATTGCCGTTGAACGCGCTGGTGCCGTTGACGATCATGGAGCCGAAGACTTTGGGCGTACCGTTGCCTGAGATATTGCCGGCAATGAACACAATGCCGTTGATCACGGTGTTGCTGGACAAGGTCATGTTCCCGTTCACAATCAAGATCACCGGTTTTTCCTGTGAGCCCACCGGGTTGGGCAGGGTGTTGCCATCCAGGTTACCGTCCACCCAGATCACCGCATTGCCTGACGAGGCCACAGCGGTCAACTGGCTTTGGTTGATGTTGCTGCCGTCGAAGACATTGCTGGTGGATACCGAGGACTTGTACTCAGCCATGGGTTTGCCAAAAAACGTCGCAAAAAAGCCGTCGGTATCCAGTGAGGAAAGACGGGTGTCACCGGTGATGGTGTCGTGGCCGATGTTGTCGCCTTGCGTAGAGCAGGTGTAGCCGGTAGGCGGGTTGTTGCAGGCGGGGCTGTTGGCCTCGTTGCGTAAGTCGGCGGGTGGGGTTCCCGTTTTGTCGCTGATGAAGGTTTTGCCGGTATTGCTCTGACCCAGAATGCTGTCACCTGTCCAGACGGTCAGGTCGTTGTCGTGGTTCAAGACCGAACCGCCACCGGTCAGCAGGTTGGTCGTGCCCTTGGAAATCAAGGGAGTCTGCAAACCGCCGCCCAGTGATTGACCAGCGGCGAACAGTTGGGTCATCTTGTGCACTGCGGCGTTGTCGTCGCTCCAGCCGCAGGCAAATGCAACCACCCGTGTGAATTCGCTGGAAGGTGGCGTAAAGCCTACACCGCAACTCAATGTGGCTGGCGTGGCGGGGCACACCAGGTTGTCCAGGTTCGCGTTCTGAGCGCAGAAGACCGCCCTGGTGCTGCCAACGGTGACCGATGCCGCAGGCACTGCATCGACCACGTTGTCGTTGTTTCTGTCAATGCCACCGCCTTCCATGTAGGCAAGCGCAATGTCGAGACCTGCTTGTGCGGCCGCTGCCGCTTGTCGATCACGCTGCTCGTTGGCTGCGAGCCGCTGCTCGTTGATCGCATTGCGGCTGGCGTAGATCATGGCCAGTCCAGTTAGCAAGACAATGATCAAAGTTACTGTCAGCGTGCTGATGCCTCTTTCTCGCTGCATGTGGCCACCGGAGAGAGCGATGAGATGTGTACGTGTGCTCATGGCGGAGGCGCGCTGGTGCGGTTGTTGCGGATCAAGACGGTTTCCCGCACGGCGTTGTTTGCTGTGGAGCGTGTCAAGGTCGCGTCGCGGGCATGGTTCGCGGTCATGGAAATCTGGACTTGCCGCGTTTCCACGATGAACTGCGTGGCAGCGTTTGGTGCGGTAAAGCCCGCTGGGGGCGAATCACACGCGGATCCAGTGCCGGCTGTGGTGGTCCACTGTGTGTAGGTGGTTGGATCGTCGGCCTTGAACGTCGCTATGGCGTACGCCAGGCAACGCGACCCGATGGTGTCAAAGTTCAGGGCCGTGACAGTGATTTCATTGGGGTCTGTGAGGTTTACCCAATTGCCATCTGTAGTACATGCACCGGCTGCAGTGGAGGCAACACCTGCTGCTGGGCTGAGCATCTGAACCGTGTTGTTGTTGAGGCGAAATCCGAAAAAATCGACACCGGCGTCGGCCACGCCCACAGCGCCGCCGAGGAAAGTGGCGTCATATGCATACAGGATGCAGGAGCCAGATATCACGACATTGTTGGCCGCTGCCGTGAATATGTTGTTCGTGCCCGCAGTGTTGACGGCGGTGTAACCGGCGCGCCGGATGTCGGCCGACATGATGTTGACAATTTCCCGCACATTCTGGTTGAAGCGGCTGACGCGCAGGCTGTCTGTGGCACCGCGCGACCCACTCAAGTAGATAACCAGTGAACTGGCGAGTACCAGCAGACCCACTGTGATGCCAATCATCAACTCCAGAAGGGAGACGCCGCGCTGTCGGCGCAAGGTGGGCGTTAGACGCATGTTGCGTACCCCGCAATGGTGCCGCCGGGCGAACAGACACTGACCCGACCAGTGGTGCTCACATCTACCCGCAGAGTTTTGTTCATCGGTGAGGTCACCGTCACCGAACTCCCGCCGCCAACCGTGGCCACCCCTCTGAATGAGAAGGTATACAGGTTTGCCGTTGTGGCCACGCTGCATCCACCGCACTCGGTCGCAGTGACCATGTAGGGTGCACTGTTCGCACCTTGCACCAGTACGCAGGTGGAAGCATCGGTGCAAGCTGTCGTGGTGTTGGACAAGCCAACAAACCAAGCCGAGGGACCCCCTGCGCTGACGGTGGCTGAGACGACCTTTGGGTTATTGCTGGCGGCCCGTTTCATGGCTTCTGATCGTGACAGACGCAGCACATCGGCAATCGATTCGGTTTGGTTTTTCAGCTTGCGCGTATCGATCATGTCACGCATGCTGGGCATGGCTGCCGTTGCCAAAATGCCCAAAACAGCGACGGTGACCAGCACCTCGATCATCGATATGCCCATGGTGTAACGCTTGTTCATGGCAGCACCTGATTTACTTGGGCCAGCAAGCTGTCGAACTGGGCGTGCGGGTGATGCTTGAACCGTTGTGTACCACCACCAATGATGTGCACGTGGTGTCGGTGTAGGTGGGTGTGGCGGTCAAGGTATAACCAGTGGCACTGGTTGCGGAGACGGCCAAGGTGAAATGGCCCCCCTGGCTGGTGCAAGTACCAGAAGATGGGCAAGCGCCAACAAGTGATGTCGTCGCGTTTGCGTATGTGGCGTTGCTGACCCTGAACTTTTCTTGCGCAACTTCAGCGGCTCCGATCAAGGCGCGACCATCATCCCGTTTGCCTTTGCGCACGTATTCGGCGAACGAGGGATAGGCGATCGAGGCCAGGATGCCGACGATGGCCACAGTGACCATCAACTCTATCAAGGTAAAGCCCCTGTGACTTCTGGGTGCGATGATCATGGCTTAAATGATAAATTTTGTTAGCTGATGAATTGTCCTGATTTCCTCTTTGTTAATCCATGCAAAAGTGATCCGTCAGTCGTTTTTGAATGACCGCTGGTCTTGCGGGTGATGCAAAACGGTCCGTCCAGGGTGCGGGCACAATGACGTTTAACCTGTGCGCAGATTGACTTTTATGACTTCACTCAACCCCAAAACCTACGACCCCACCCTCTCCCAATCCGTCGCCTTCCTCGGCCTGGGTGTCATGGGCTACCCCATGGCCGGCCACTTGGTGCAGGCGGGGCACCGCGTGAGCGTGTACAACCGCTCACCCGCCAAGGCGCAGGCGTTCGTGGCCGAGTTCGGAGCGGCTGCGACGAGCGCGGCCACGCCGCGCGAAGCCGCCGCTAGCGCCGACATCGTGTTCTGTTGCGTGGGCAACGACAACGACCTGCGTTCCGTGGTGCTGGGCGCGAACGGCGCGCTGGCCGGCATGAAGCCGGGTGCGGTGTTGGTGGACCACACCACCGCGTCGGCCGACGTGGCGCGTGAGCTTTACACTGCCGCCCGCAACCTGGGCCTGCAGTTTGTGGATGCGCCGGTGTCCGGTGGGCAGGCGGGCGCACAGAACGGCGCCTTGACGGTGATGTGTGGTGGTGATGCCGCCGCGTTTGACGCCGTCAAGCCCGTGGCCATGGCCTTTTCGCGTGCCTTCACGCTGATGGGTCCCAGCGGTGCCGGCCAGCTGACCAAGATGGTCAATCAGATTTGCATCGCCGGCCTGGTGCAGGGCTTGAGCGAGGCCGTGGCTTTTGGCCAGAACGCCGGCCTGGACATGAACCAGGTGCTGGAGGTGATCGGCAAGGGCGCGGCCCAGAGCTGGCAGATGGACAACCGGGGCAAGACCATGGTCGCCGACAAGTTCGACTTCGGTTTTGCGGTGGACTGGATGCGCAAGGACCTGGGCCTGGTGCTGGACGAAGCCAAGCGCAACGGTTCGCGCCTGCCCGTCACCGCGCTGGTGGATCAGTTTTACGCCGACGTGCAGAAAATGGGCGGACAGCGCTGGGACACGTCAAGCCTGATCAAGCGTCTGCGTTGAGCGGCTTCACTGCGTCTGCCGGTTCTCCACCGGCGCCTGCTGGGTGGTGCCAGCCTGAATGCGGCGCAGTTCGTCTTCGCTGATGATGTCCAGCACCCGCACCACGCGCGTCACGCCGCTGATGTTGCGGGCCACCTCGGTGGCCTTGTCGGCCTCGCGTTGGGTCACGCGGCCCAAGAGGTAGACCGAGCCGCGTTCGGTGACGACCTTGAAGGCGTTGGCCGACAGGTCTTTGATGTCCACCAGCCCGGCCTTGACCTTGCCGGTGATCAGGGTGTCGTTGGCCTGCTGTGTGAGCGACGGGCTGGCGGTGATGGACAGCTCGTTGACCAGGCCTTGCACGTTGTCCACTTGCGAGACGATTTCTTCGGCCAGGGCCTTGTCGCGCGCATTGGCCACTTCGCCGGTCAACAGGGCGCGTCGGTTGTAGCTGGTCACGTTGATGCGGGCGCGGGTGCCCATCTGGTCGCGCAGGCGGTTGGCCGAGCGCAGTTCGATGCCCTGGTCTTCGAGTTGGGTGCCCGAGGTGCGGCGGTCGGTGGCCACCAGCACACCGGTGCCTACGGCGCCGCCCACCAGCAGGGGGGCGCAGGCGCTCAGGGTGGCGCCCAGCAGGGCGGCGGTCAACACGGTGCGGACAGGGAAGGTGAAGCTCATGCGGAGGTCTCCGGTTCGGGGCTCTCGCCCAAGAGTTGTGCATCGACGCCATCGAGCAGGCAGTGCAGCGTGAGCAGCTGAACTTCCTGCGCGCGCGCCAGGCGTTCGTGTGGCACGCTGACCAGCACGTCGGTGTCTTTGAGGGCCACGCCCAGCGGGCCGGGGCGGGGGCCGGTGATGGCCACCACCGTCATCTCGCGTTCGTGGGCTGCGGCCACGGCGTCGCGCAGCGACTCGCCGTTGCTGCCCACGGCCAGCACCAGCAACAAGTCGCCGGCCTGGCCCAGCGCACGCACCTGGCGGGCAAACACCGCGCGGGGCTCAAAGCCCTGGGCCAGCCCGGTCAGCACCGTGGTGTCGGCGCTCAGTGCGGTGGCGGCCAGTTCCGGACGGTCGCGCTCGAAGCGGCCCACAAAACTGGCGGTGAAGTACTGCGCCGCCGCCGCCGATCCGCCCAGGCCGCAGGCCAGCACCTTGCTGCCGCTGGTCACGCAGGCCAGCAGGGCATGGACGGCTGCCTCCACCGGCGCGGCCAGCAACTGGGCGCATTGGTAGTTGAGGTCGGCGCTGTCGATGAAGTGCTGCTGTATGCGTTGGGAAAGCATGTTGGGGCGTGTGCGGTGAGGGTGGGCGCTGCTGCGCTGCCGCAAAGTTGTGAATGATAGCGGCGGCGGCTATGGGTCCTGAAACAGCGCCAGCAGCACCCGCACTTGAGCGTCCAGTGTGGGCAGGTCGTGCGTGACAGTCGTCCAGACGATGGGCAGGTCCACCGTGAAGTAGCCGTGGGCGAGAGCATTGCGCATTTCGTACGCAAACCCCCAGGGCACCTGTGGGTGCAGCTGCGCAAACGCCGGGTCGTGCTTGAGCACGTTGTGGCACGCCTCGCCAATGATCTCCAGATTGCGAATCACGGCGTCTTGCGTCTTGCGGTCGCCCAGGAAGCCGCTGGCGTCCATGCCTGCGGTGTAGATTTGGATGAGGGCGATGGCCTCAGCAATGTGGGAAAGGTAGTCGGGCGTGCGCAATGGCCGACCGCGCGTCACAAGCGAACCGCCTCACGAAGCACTTGTTCGCGAAACTTGCCTGGCAAGGCTGCGGGGGTCAACACGTCCACGTCCATGCCAAGCAGTGCCTTCAATTCATGGCGGATGGCCCCAATGTCCAACAAGGTGGTGGCCTCGGTGGGGTCTACCAGCACGTCCAGGTCACTGCCTTCTGTGTCGTCGCCGTGGACGACCGAGCCAAACACACTCACGCCAGCCACACGGTGGCGCAACGCGATTTCGCGTATTTGCAAACGGTGCCGGGTCAGTGCTTCGGAGGGGCGCATGGCGTTAGTTTAGGTGGCGTCTTTCACTTGGTAAACCGATTCTATGCAGCGTCGGCGTCAAAGGCCGCGCGTATCCAGTCAAGCGCAGGTAAAGCCGGGTGACCGTTTGCATCGCCCTGCACCAGCACCACGTCAAAGCGGCAGGGCGGCACCTGGGGCAGGCGCATCAGATAGTGCCGCGCGGCAAACACAATGCGGCGCTGCTTGACGGCACCCACACTCGCGGCCGCGCCGCCGTGCGAGGCGCTGGCGCGTCGGCGCACCTCCACAAACACCAGCGTGCCGCCTGGCTCGCGCATAATCAAATCGATCTCGCCGCCGCCGCGTCCGGGTGTGCGGAAGTTGCGCGCCACCAGCCGCAAGCCGGCCGCTTGCAGGTGCGCCAGCGCCGCGTCTTCAGCGGCGTCGCCCACCGCCTTGGTGCTGGGGCGCGTGTCATTTTTCTTGAACCGGGGCCATTCCATTGTCTGCCGCCTTCCTCCCTGCCCGCAGTGCCGCCGAGGCCGCTGCCGGTGCCCAGCATTATCCGCAGGCCAGCGTCTACATGGTGGCCACGCCCATCGGCAACCTGGCCGACCTGAGTCTGCGCGCCCTGCATGTGTTGGGCCTGGTGGACGCCATCGCCTGTGAAGACACCCGCCACACCGCTGGCTTGCTGCAGGCCTTTGGGCTGCACAAACCGCTGCTGGCCCTGCACCAGCACAACGAACGCGAGGCCGCCCAGCAGGTGATCGAACGCCTGCGCCGGGGCGAGCGTGTGGCCTTTGTGAGCGACGCCGGCACGCCCGGCGTGAGCGACCCTGGCGCGCGCCTGTGCGCCGACGCGCAGGCGCAAGGTTTCAGGTGTGTGCCGGTGCCGGGTGCCAGCAGCGTCACATCCCTGCTCAGCGTGGCTGGCCTCACCGAAGGCGAGGGCCGCTTTGCCTTCGTGGGTTTCTTGCCGTCCAAGGGCGCCGAGCGTCAGCGGGCGCTGGACCAACTGGTCGCGCAGCCCTTGGCCAGCGTGTTGCTGGAGGCGCCTCACCGCATGGGGGCACTGGCCAAGGATTTGGCCGTGCTGGGCGAGCGCCGCCTGACCGTGGGCCGCGAGTTGACCAAGCAGTTTGAAGAGGTCGAGCAGCTGCGTTGTGATGGCCTCGCGGCGTGGCTGGCTGCGGACGCTTCACATGGCCGGGGCGAGTTCGCGCTGTTGCTGCATCCGCCCGCAGAGGCGGCGCCCGATGCCGAGGCCGGTTTGCCGCCCGCCACGGCACGTGCGCTCGACCTGCTGTTGGCCGAGCTGCCCCTGAAAACCGCCGTGCGCCTGTGTGCCGACATCACCGGCACGCCGCGCAATGCCGTCTACCAGGCCGCGCTGGCGAGACGCCATCAGGACGGCGACGAAGGCGCCTGATCAGCGTTCGGTGGCGGCTGGCGGCAGGTTGTGCCCTGCAGTGCTGTCGCGCACCTCGCGCGCCTGCACATCCACCACCTCGTCACTGGCAGCGGATGCGCTGGCCCGGCGGCCCGGCCACACGCGTTCGCGGGCATAGGTCTGAAACTGGTGCACGTACACCGGGCGCACAGGTCGGCGGCCCCGCAGCAGGGCCCAGACGACCCCGACGAGCAGCAGCACGGCCACAACGGCCGCCAGAAACAGGCCCAGAGCGGCGGCAAACAGCCAGAAGATCAGGCCCAGCACGGCGCTGAACAGGCGGCCCAGTGCGTTGAAGATGTCGGTCATGGACGTGAGCGCCCGCGTGGACGCAAAAAAGTCTCGGCAGAGGCAATTGTGGGCGAAATCAGCGATTGCAAGTCGTGCGCCGGTCATGCAGGTGTGGTTTTGCGCTGCTATGCTGCCCCGGATGAAACGCCTGTCCCAGTATTTCCTGCGCGGCCTGGTCACCATTCTGCCGGTCGGGCTCACGGTCTACCTTCTCTACCTCTTTCTGGCCTGGTCCGAAGACCTGGCCATGCGGGTCATCCGCCCCTTCGTGGGTGACTTCTACCTGCCTGGCATGGGTCTGGTGTTGGGGGTGGTCGGCATCTTCGTGCTGGGCGTCATCGTTTCGCAGCCCTTCATGGGCCGGCTCTTGTCGCTGTTCGAGTTCCCCTTCACCAACCTGCCGGTGGTCAAGAGCATTTATTCCTCGCTCAAGAGTTTTGCCGACTATTTTTCACCCGCGCACGAGCAAAGCCCGCAGCAGGTGGTGGCCTTGCGCATGCCTGGCCACCCGCTGGAGATCGTGGGCATGGTCACGCGCCAGTCACTGAATGACCTGCCCGACGGCCTGCTGCGTGGCGACCGCGTGGCCGTCTACCTGCCCATGGGCTACATGATCGGTGGCTACACGGTGTTCGTTCCGCGCGACTGGGTCACGC
Source organism: uncultured Hydrogenophaga sp. (assembly GCA_964442375.1). Taxonomy (GTDB): domain Bacteria; phylum Pseudomonadota; class Gammaproteobacteria; order Burkholderiales; family Burkholderiaceae_C; genus Hydrogenophaga. The sequence goes on from CAYUAH010000063.1 coordinate 9,718, forward strand.
CCATCGAGATGTCGGTGGAGGAGGCCATGCGCCAGTCGCTGATCGCCTGGATGGCGCTGAACCAAGGAAAACCAGCATGAGCATTCGCAACCTCGATGCCCTGTTTTCGCCTCAGACCGTGGCCGTGTTCGGCGCTTCCGAGCGGCCTGGCAGCGTGGGCGCCACCGTCTGGCGCAATCTGCGTGCCGAATTCAGCGGCCAACTCTTGGGCGTCAACCCCAGGCGCAGCCACATCGATGGCGTGCCGGTCTACGCCAGCGCGGCCGACCTGCCCGCCGTGCCCGACCTGGCCGTGATCTGCACGCCCGCCGCCACCGTGCCGGGCCTGATCGAGGCGCTCGGCCGCCTGGGCACCCGCGCCGCCGTGGTGGTGACCGCCGGGCTGGACAAGGCGCAGAAACAGCAGATGCTGGACGCCGCGCGCCGCCACACCCTGCGCATCCTCGGGCCCAACTGCATCGGCATGCTGGTGCCGCACTGGGGACTCAACGCCAGCTTTGCCCACATTGGCGCCATGAAGGGCGACATCGCCTTCGTGTCCCAGTCGGGCGCGCTGGTCACGGCCATGCTGGACTGGGCCGGCTCGCGTGGCATCGGCTTCTCGCACTTTGTTTCGCTGGGCGAACACGCCGACGTGGACTTTGGCGACATGCTCGATTACCTCGGCAGCGACCCGCGCACCCGTGCCATCCTGCTCTACATCGAGAGCATCGAGAGCCCGCGCAAGTTCATGTCGGCCGCGCGTGCTGCGGCGCGCAACAAGCCGGTCATTGTGGTCAAGGCCGGGCGTTCGGCCCAGGGGCAAAAGGCGGCGGCTTCGCACACCGGCGCGCTGGCGGGCTCCGACGACGTGTTCGACGCCGCCATCTCACGCGCCGGCATGTTGCGTGTGTTCACGCTGCAGCACCTGTTCCTGGCGGCCGAGCTGCTGGCGCGCTTTCGCGACAACAAGAGCGAGCGCGTGATCGTGCTCACCAACGGCGGCGGCGCCGGGGTGATGGCGGCCGACGCCGCCGCGCACGCGGGCGTGGAGCTGACCGAACTCGACGAAGCCATGCTGGCCCGGCTCGATGCCGTGCTGCCGGCCAATTGGTCGCGTGGCAACCCGGTGGACATCATTGGCGACGCGCCCGCCCAACGTTATGTGGACGCGCTCACCGCGCTGCGCGAAGACCGCCACAGCGCCGTGCTGTTTGTGCAGGCGCCCACCGCCATCGTGCCCAGCACCGACATCGCGCGTGCCCTGCTGCCACTGGCCACGCTCAAGCCCTCGCGGCTGATGGGCTGCTGGCTGGGGCATGACGCCGTCAACGAGGCGCGCAGCATCTTCCGCCAGGCCGGCGTGCCCGATTACGACACCCCCGAAGAAGCGGTGCGCGCCTTCAGCTTCTTGCAGGCCTACCGCCGCCACCAGGAGGAGTTGCTGCAAACACCCTCGGCTGCGCCGCTGGGTCCGGTGGCCGACCTGGGCGCCATCCGCGCCATCGTGCAAGACGTGCTGGGCAGTGGCCGCGATTTGCTGAGCGAACCGGAGGCCAAGGCCTTGTTGCACGCCGCAGGCCTGCCGGTGGTGCCGACCCACATCGCCGCCCCCGACCCCGAGGCTGCGGTGCGCGAGGCCCAGGCGCTGGGCTTCCCGGTGGTCATCAAGATCCTGTCGCACCAGATCTCGCACAAATCGGACGTGGGCGGCGTGCGCCTGAACCTGGCCAACGCCGACGAGGTGCGCGAAGCCGCCCGCGCCATGCTGGCCCGCGTGGCGGCCGAGCGCCCCGGCGCGGTGGTGGAGGGCTTTACCGTGCAGCCCATGGTCAAGCTGCGCCAGGCCACCGAGCTCATCGTCGGCGCCAGTGTCGATCCCTTGTTCGGCCCGGTCATTTTGTTCGGCCAGGGCGGCACGGCGGTGGAGGTCGTGGCCGACCGCGCGCTGGCGCTGCCGCCGCTCAACGGCCCACTGGCGCAGGCGCTGGTCGCGCGCACCCGCGTGGCCAAGCTGCTGCGCGGCTACCGTGACCAGCCGCCCGCCGACATGGCCGCCATCGAGCGGGTGCTGGTTGCCATCTCGCAGCTGCTGGCCGACGTGCCCGAGATCGCCGAACTCGACATCAACCCGCTGGTGGTCAACGCCGATGGCGCGGTGGCGCTGGACGCGCGCGTGCGGGTGAGTGCCCAGCGCCTGGCGGGTGCGGCCAACTTCGCCATCCGCCCTTACCCGGTGGAGCAGGAGGAGCGCATCAGCCACCTGGGCCGCGAACTGCTGCTGCGCCCCATACGGCCGGAAGACGAGCTGCAGCACCGCGCCTTCATCGAAAAGCTGTCGCCCGAGGATGTGCGCTTGCGCGTGTTCTACAGCCGCCGCACCATCGAGCACTCCGAGCTGGCGCGGCTCACGCAGATCGACTACGCGCGCGAAGTGGCCTTCATCGCAGAAGGCGGTACACCCGAGGGCGGGCGCGAAACCCTGGGCACGGTGCGCGCCGGCATCGACCCCGACAACGACAGCGCCGAGTTCGGTGTCATCGTGCGCTCCGACATCAAGGGCGGCGGCCTGGGCCACATGCTGATGGACAAGCTGATACGCACGCTGCGCGCCCATGGAACGCGGCGCATCGTCGGCACGGTATTGAAGGAAAACAGCCGCATGCGCCTGCTGGCCAAGCGCCTGGGGTTTGCCGAGTCGCCGTCGGACGATGACCCTGGCCTGGTTCACATCGAACTGCCACTGCATACGGAACCCTGAGCGCGCGTTCGGGTCGCACGGGCTTCAACTTTGCTGGAGTGTCGCCATGAACCCTCTGCCCACTGTGTCCCGCCGCCGGCTGCTGGGCGGTGTTGCGTCCGTGGTGGCCGCGCCAACGCTGCTCACTCCTGCGCTGGCGCAGGCCATGCGCCCGCCGACACCGTCGCAGACCGAAGGCCCGTTCTACCCGCTGGACTTGCCCGACGACACCGACTTCGACCTGCTGCGCAACGGTGCCGCCACCTACGCGCAGGGCGCCCCCACCTGGGTGGAGGGCGTGGTGACGGACACCGCCGGAGTGCCGGTGCGCGGCGCCCAGGTGGAAATCTGGCAGTGTGACCACCAGGGCCATTACCACCACCCCGGTGACGGAGGCCGCGCCGACCCGGCTTTCCAGGGCTTTGGTCGGGTGGCGGTGGACGCGCAGGGCGCCTACCGCTTTCGCACCCTGCGCCCAGTGGCCTACAGCTCGCGCACGCCGCACATCCACGTCAAGGTCAAGCTGGGCGAACGCACCGTGTTGACCACCCAACTCTATGTGCAAGGCGACCCCGGCAACGAGCGCGACTTCTTGTGGCGCCGCCTGCGCACCGACGCCGAACGCGCCGCGCTGACCGTGCCTTTTGTGCCGGGCGCCGACGGTCTGCGCGCGCGTTTCCCCATCGTGCTCGCCCTCTGATCGGATTGCATGGATTCCCTGTCTCAACTGGCGCTGGGCGCCGCCGTGGGCGTGGCCGTGATGGGGCGGCGCACCGCCTTGTGGAAATCCGCCGGCTGGGGCGCGCTGTTGGGCACGCTGCCCGATCTCGATGTGCTCATCGACCATGGCGACGCCCTGCTCAACATGGTGCTGCACCGCGCCGAGACCCACGCGCTGTTCTGGCTCACGCTGGTCTCGCCAGCGATCGGTGCCGGCATCGCCCGGCTGCACGGCGAGTGGGGCCATTGGCGGCGCTGGTGGCTGGCAGCCTGGTTGGCGCTGGTCACCCACCCTCTGCTGGACACCATGACCGTGTACGGCACCCAGCTCGCGCTGCCGTTTTCCAAGCACCCGTATGGCGTGGGCAGCGTGTTCATCATCGATCCGCTCTACACCCTGCCCCTGATCGTGGGGCTGATCTTCGCCCTGGTGTGGCAAGGCCGGCACCCCGGCCGCGCCCTGCGGTCCAACGCGCTGGGCCTGGTGTTGAGCACCGCCTACCTGGCCTGGGGCGTGGCTGCGCAGCAGCATGTGACGGGCATCGCACAGGCTTCCCTGGCGCGCCAGGGCATACAGGCGCAGGCGCTGCTGGTCACGCCCACGGCCTTCAACACCGTGTTGTGGCGGGTGGTGGCCACCACGCCCACGCATTACCACGAGGGGTTTTATTCGCTGCTCGATGAAGGCACAGAGCCGCAATGGGAGTCGTTCGACCGTGGTCCGGCGATGCTGGCCGCCTACGCCCACAACGCCGCATTTCAGCGCCTCAATGCCTTTGCCAAAGGCCTGGTCGCCATGCACGCGGTGGACGGGCGGGCGCGCTTGAGCGACTTGCGCATGGGCCAGACGCTGACCTACACCTTCAGCTTCGACATCGGTCCCGCCGCCGGACCCAGCCCCGAACCGCAACCGGCGTTGTCGCGGGGTGGGCGGGTCGATGTGGGCCGGGCGCTGCCCTGGCTGTGGGCACGTCTGCGCGGTCAGGTGCTGCCGCCGCCGCGCTGAAGCGGGTGCCTGGTTTGGAGTGCGCACCCTAATTCATTTGCTGCACCGCAACAAAAAACACTTGCATAAGTTCGGGGAAACCCTATACTTCGAGTCATGTTGCAGTGCAGCAAAGCCGAATCCCCGGTGATGAACGCGAAGCAACACCCTCAACCCCTTTTGAAGGAAATCACCATGCTGACCGTTGAACAAATCGCCGCCGCCCAACAAGCCCAACTGAACACCGTGTTTGGTTTCGGTGCCAAGGCCGTTGAAAGCGCTGAAAAAGTGATCGAGCTGAACCTGCAAGCCTCCAAGGCCCTGCTGGCCGACAGCGCCGAGTACACCAAGAGCCTGCTGTCCGCCAAGGACGCCCAGGAATTCCTGAAGGTCCAGACCGGCTTCGTGCAGCCTCTGGCTGAGAAGTCTGCCGCTTACGGCCGTCACCTGTACGACATCGCTGCCGGTGCCAACGCCGAGTTCACCCAGGCCGCCGAAGCCCAGACCGCCAGCGCCCAGAAGCAGTTCGCTTCGGCCGTGGAAGCCGCTGTGAAGAATGTGCCCCAGGGTGGCGAAGCCGCCGTGGCTGCCATCAAGAACGCCATGACCGGCGCCAACAGTGCCTTCGAGCAGGTGCAGAAGGTTGTGAAGCAAGCCACCGAAGTGGCCGAGTCCAACTTCAAGGCCGTGACCGCCACCGCCACCAAGGCCGCCAAGGCCAAGTGAGCTTTGAAGCGCCGCATGCGGCGCCAGTGCATCCAAGGTTGAAGAAGCCGCATCCTTTACGGGGTGCGGCTTTTTTTTGGTTCTTCGCGGAAGTCCGGGGTTTGGGCAAAGAAGAGAGCGGTGCTGACTGGGC
>CAYUAH010000064.1:0-14835 GCA_964442375.1 uncultured Hydrogenophaga sp.
AGAAGTCGAAGTTGAACAACGTGTGGTCGCCGTGGTGGTGATCGCCGCCATCCTGCTGGCCGTGGGCCTGGCGCTGGGTTTTGGCATCCACAAGTCGCGTCCCAAGGCCAAGGCTGCACCCGCCGCTGCTGCGGTGGCTGCACCCGTTGCCGACGCCGATGCCGCCCGCGTGGTGGTCGAAGGCGGCGTGGTCAAGTTCTACTTCGCCACCGGCAAGGCCGACCTGGCGGTGGACCTGTCGGCCGAGGTGCAGGCTGCACTGAACCAAGCTGCGGCTGCTGCCAAGGCGGGCAAGAAGCTGCTGGTCTCGGGCTTCCACGACAGCACCGGCGATGCCGCCGTGAACGCCGAGCTGGCCAAACAACGTGCCCTGACCGTGCAGGCCGTGCTGGTGAATCTGGGCGTGGACGCCGCTGCGGTGGAGCTGAAGAAACCCGAGGTGATGCTGGGTGGCAGCGACAACGCGCAGGCCCGCCGGGTCGAGGTGCTGGTGCAGTAAGCTGCGCACTCACGTCACATCCAGCAGCCCGGCTTGTCCGGGCTGTTGTGTTTTTGGGGCCTGCCTGTGGCGTGTTGCCGCAAAGCCGGCTACCATCCGCGGCTGAATATAAGGAGATAAGCATGAACAGCAGTTTTGCGTTCGGTGAGCGGGTGGATGGCTACGCGGTGCCCGTGCTCAACGAGCGCGCGGTGCGGGCCGCCGCAGGTTTGCTGTTTTTCCCGGCCGTGTTGTCCTTCATGCACTCGTTTCTGCTGGGCAACTTCCAGCACACGCGGCTGTTCATCATCGTCTTCCTGATCGACATGGCGCTGCGCCAGCTCAACCCGCGTTGGGCGCCCAGCATGATCGTGGGCGGCTGGATCGTGCGCCACCAGGCGCCCGAGTGGGTGGGCGCCCCCCAAAAGCGGTTTGCCTGGGGCCTGGGTCTGCTGTTGGGCCTGGCCATGCTCTACCTGATGGTGTTCAACCGCTACATGGGGCCGCTGAACATGCTGATCTGTGGCGCTTGCCTGCTGCTGATGTTTTTCGAGTCGGCCTTTGGCATCTGCCTCGGTTGCAAGTTCTACAACCTGTTCCACCGCGAGCAGGCGCAGCTGTGTCCCGGCGGCGTGTGCGAGGTGCCTGCGCACCGTGTGCAGGGCTTGCGAGCGGCGCAACTGGCCACACTGGTGGTGTTTGTGGGTGTGACGGTGCTCGCGGGCCGCTGGGTGCAGCAGACGGGCCCCCTGTCCGGCTTCGACGACATGGCCACGCTGGAAGAGATGGGTGTGGCGCCCACGGCCGGCAAATCGCCGTCCAGCAAGGATGAACGCTGCAAGGTGCCTGATTTCGCCAAAGCCATGGGCCACGAAGACCTGTGGAAGAAGCACAACGGCTGCACTTGAGCCGCCGCACCCCGGCCTGCGTCCTCACTCACGCTCGATTTCCAGGTAGGTGCGGTTGGCCAGTTGGGGCAGCCACACGTCCACGTGTTGCAGGTGCCTGAAGGGCGCAGCGTCAAACGACTTCACGGCGGCGGCCAGATCGGTGCCGTCCTCCACCGCTTTGCCCATGTGCGCGCGCAAGGCCCTGAGCAGCGCACCCGTGTCTTGCTGCGCGTGTGCCAGCGTGGTCACGCGGCCGTGGCCGGGTACCACCACCTTGGGGTTCAAGTTTTCCAGCGCCTCGAAACTCTTGACCCAGGTCCGGGTTCTGCTCACTGGGTGCAGGCCCAGGATGCGGTCCACGTACACCACGTCGCCGGTGAACACCACACCGCTTTGGGGCAGCCAGACCAGCACGTCGCCCGGCGTGTGGCCGCCGCCCCGGTGCAACACCTGCACCGTGACCCCACCGAGCGTGAGCATGGTGTCGGGCTCGCGCAGCCAGCGGTTGGGCAACACCACCTCGGTGCCCGCCAGCTTGTCTTTCAGCACCGGCGCGTTGGCCAACAGTTGCTCGGGGCCGCGCGCCTTCATGTCGGCTTCGGCGTTGGCGTGGGCCAGAATCTCGGCGCCCTGTGCCTTGAAGAAGCCATTGCCCAGCCAGCGGTGGTCTTGCCCGCCGGTGTTGATGACCCACTTGATGGGCTGCGGCGTCACCTGTGTCACGGCCTCTGCGATCTGACGGGCACCCTGCCAGCTCGCACCGCTGTCGATCAGCAGCGCGCCGGCCGGTGTCACCACCAGGCCCAGGTTGGCGTTGAGCGCCTCGTTTTTATAGGTGCGGCCTTCGGTGTCGCCCACGTAGGCGTACACATGGGGCGCGACGGGCTGGAAGCGGATGTCCAGCGCCCAGGCCTGCCATGGCAGGCAGGCGACCAGACCCCACCCCCACACCAGCCTGTTTGCCGTGCCGGTGGCGCGCCGCCGCAGATTTGAAAAAAACATGGGTTGTCTCCTCGGGTGGATGTGCCGACACCCGTACCAGGGGGAGTAGGTCACAAAAGGTGCTGCGATCTTGACGCACAATGCCACGCCAAGGATTGTTAAACATCATGTTGCACCCGACACACCGATCCGAAACCCGCCTGCTGCGCGTGTGGCTGCCCGCGCTGTTGGTGGGCCTGTTGCTGGTGTGGTGGCTGCCCGCGCCCGACGCTGCGCGTGGTTTGGCCGGCTACACGCCGCTGCACACGGTGCTGGAGGTGTTGGCCATGGCCGTGGCGTCCATGGTGTTCGGCACCTCCTGGGCCACCCAGCGCTACCGGGTGGATGGTCGAGCGGTGGTGCTGGGCGTGGGCTTTCTGGGCGTCGGCCTGCTGGACCTGGCGCACACCTTGTCCTACCCCGGCATGCCCGATTTCGTCACGCCCAGCGGGGCGGAGAAAGCCATCAACTTCTGGCTCGCGGCACGTTCGCTGGCGGCGGCGGTCATGTTGTGCATCGCCTTCTGGCCGCCCGCCTGGGAGCGGCCACTCAACCGCCTTTCGCGCCACAGCGCCCTGGCGGGTGTGCTGGTGCTGTCGGCTGCGGTCTGCTGGGTGCTGTTGCTGCGCCCACAGTGGCTGCCCCGCACCTTTGTGCCCGGCCTGGGCCTGACCTCCTTCAAGCTGGGTTTCGAGTACGCGTTGATCGGGGCCTACCTGCTTGCGGGCGTGGGCTACCTGCGTCACTTGCGGCGCACGCGTTTGTTCGGTGCCGCGCCGCTGGCCGCGGCGGCCATCACCATGGCCATGAGCGAGTTCTTCTTCACGCTTTACGCCAACGTCACCGACGTCTACAACCTGCTGGGCCATGTGTACAAGGTGCTGGCCTACGGCTTTTTGTACCGGGCGCTGTTTGTCGATTCGGTGCAAAGCCCGTTCCAGGCGCTGCAGGCCGCGCAGGCCCGCCAGCAGGCCACGCTGGACACCTTGCCCGACCTGCTGTTCGAGATCGATGATGCCGGGGTGTACCAGGCGGTGCACGCCACCGAGTCGGGCAAGCTGGCGGCGCCGGCCATTCACCTGGTGGGCCGGAACATCCGCGACGTGTTGCCGCCGGACGCGGTGGCACAGTGCCTGGCCGCCATGGCCGATGCGCGGCGCGATGGCGTCTCGCGTGGCAAACGGCTGCAACTGGCGGTGGCCGATGGCCTTCGGCACTTCGAGCTGTCGGTGGCGCGGGCCCGCTCAAACGCCAGCGGTGACGATGAGGGTGACCCCCATTTCCTGGTCTTGTCCCGCGACGTGACGCAGACCGTGTTGCAGGAGCGGCAACTGAAGTTCGAGGCCGATCTCAACGCCGCCTTGCTGGACCTGGAAGACCTCGCCGGTGGCGCTGACGAGGGCGAGGTGCTGCAGCGCGGTGCGCACCACGCCCAGCGCCTGACAGGCAGCGCGCAGGCTTTCGTCCACCTGGTGCAGGACAACCAGCAGGACACCGAACTGGCGGCCTGGGTGGACCGCCCGGCCGACGGTGCCCCCGACGCTGGCGCGCAAGTGTTGCCACCCTCCGCGGCGCTGGACCGCCGGGCGGTCTGGTTCGAGGCCCTGCGCCTGCGCGAACCCGTGGTGGTGCAGCCCGAGGCCGCCTTGCCCCGTATGGCCCAGGCAGACCCTGCCCCGCAGCCCCTGGCCAGCCTGGTCAGCGTGCCCGTGTGTGATGGCACCCAGGTGCGCCTGCTGCTGGTGGTGGCCAACCGGCCCGGAGCCTACGACACGCCTGCGGTGCAAGCTTTGCGCATGCTGGCGGCCACACTCTGGAACCTGGTCAAACGCCAGCGCCAGGACGCGGTCATCCACCGGCTGTCGGAGGCGCTGGACCAGAGCCCCCACCCGGTGGTCATCACCGACGCCGAGGTGCGCATCCAGTATGTCAACCGTGCCTTTACCGCCGTCAGCGGCTACGCGCTGGCCGAGGTGCTGGGACACAACCCGCGCTTGCTGCAGTCGGGCCAGACGCCGCACAGCACCTACGCCGAGATGTGGCGTCTCCTGGGCCAGGACCAGCCTTGGCAGGGTGAATTCATCAACCAGCGCAAAAACGGGGAGGTGTATGTCGAACGTGCGCTGGTCTACCCCATCCACGACGCGTCGGCTCGGCTCTCGCATTACGTGGCGCACAAGGAAGACGTGACCCTGCGCAAGTCGGCTGAAGAACGCCTGCGCCAGCTCTCGGAATATGACGCCCTGACCGGCCTGCTCAACAAAAAGGCCTTCGACGAACGCCTGGCCGAGGCCGTGGCGCAGGCCGATCAGCGCCACCGCCACATCGCGCTGCTGTGGTTCGATATGGACAACTTCAAGTCCGTCAACGACTCCTTCGGGCACACCGCCGGCGACGAGCTGTTGCTGGCCTATTCGCAGCGCCTGCGTTCGCTTTTCGGCCCGCCGCTGGCGCTGGGGCGCTACTCGGGTGACACTTTTGTGGCCATCGTGCCCGACGCCGAGCAGTCGGCCGTGGCCTTGCTGGTGCAGGAGGCGCTGAGCCGCTTGCAAAGCCCGGTCACCCTCAACGGCAGCGCGCTGGCACTCAGTGCGTCCGCCGGTATTGCCGCCTACCCGGGCGATGCCCCTGGCGCCAGTCTGCTGGCCGCTGCGGCCGAAACCGCCATGTACCGCGTGAAGGAAGAGGGGCGCAACGGCTTCCGTTTTTTTGCGCCCGACATGCAGGCCCACACCCAGCGCTCGCTGGCCTTGGCGGCTGCCCTGCGGCAGGCGGCCTCGCGCGGCGAGCTGCACCTGGTCTACCAGCCGCAGTGCGCCCTCAAGGGGCGCCGCATGGTGGGCGCCGAAGCCCTGTTGCGCTGGCAGCACCCGGAGTGGGGCACGGTGTCACCGGCCGAATTCATCCCGCTGGCCGAACAGACCGGCGCCATCGTGGACATCGGGTTGTGGGTGGTGGAGCAGGTGGTGGCGCAACTGCGGGCCTGGCTGGACGCCGGTGTGCCGGTGGGGTTCGTGGCCATCAATGTCTCGGCCATCCAGTTCGCGCAGCCCGATCTGGTGGAGCGCCTGTTGGGTGTGGCACAGCGCCACGGCGTGGCCACCGAGCACATCGAAATCGAGCTGACCGAGGCCGTGGCCTTGCGCGACCCGGCCGGCGCGGGCGAGAAGATCCAACGTCTCAAAGACGCGTGCTTTCGCGTCTCCATCGACGACTTCGGCACCGGCTACTCGTCCATGAGCTACCTCAAGCGTTACGCGCTGGACAAGCTCAAGATCGACCAGTCCTTCATCCGCGACCTGGCGCACGACGCGGGCGACCAGGCCATCGTCACCGCCATCGTCAGGATGGCCCACAGCCTGGGCCTGAGCACCATCGCCGAAGGTGTGGAGACCGCCGAACAGCTGGCCTTTCTGGAGGCCACTGGCTGCGACGAAATCCAGGGCTACTGGTACAGCCGCCCCGTGGATGCGGCGGCGTTCGAGGCCTTTGTGGCGCAGCAGCCGCGCTGAAAAACAGGTCAGCCCAGCGCCCGACCAACGCCTGCTTCCTCCACGGTCTGGCCGTCGCGGATATGGTAAATCCGCTTGAAGGTGGGGATGATTTTTTCGTCGTGGGTGACCACGATGATGGCGGTCTGCGCCTGCTGCGCCATCTGGTTGAGGATGCGCATCACGGCCAGCGCGCGCTCGCTGTCCAGCGGCGCGGTGGGCTCGTCGGCCAGGATGACGGGCGGGCGGTTGGCCAGGGCGCGCGCGATCGACACGCGCTGCTGTTCGCCGCCAGACAGTTGTGCCGGCTGCGCCTGGGCGCGGTGCGCCACGTCCAGCGCCAACAGCAGTTCCAGCGCGCGTGCGCGGGCCTGCGCGTTGGATTGACCGGAGAGCATGGGCAGCAGGGCCACGTTGTCGGTCACGTCCAGAAACGGGATCAGGTAGGGCGCCTGGAACACGAAGCCGATCTGGTCGCGCCGCAGGGCGCGCAGGTCGGGCACGGTCCATCCCTGGTCGTAGATCACGCGTCCGCCCAGCGTCATGCGCCCGGCGGTGGGCTCGATGATGGCGCCCAGGCATTTGAGCAGCGTGCTTTTGCCCGAGCCCGAGGGCCCCACCAGGCCCACGACTTCACCTGGGCGCACGGCCATGTTGACGTCCTTGAGCGCGGTGACGGCGGTGTCCCCGCTGCCATAGACCTTGCGCAGGCCTTCGATGAGGATGCCGCCCGCGTGTGTTGCCGTGTTCATCCGATGGCCTCGCCGGGGTCCACCTTGAGCGCGATGCGTATGGCCAGGGTGCTGGCCAGCACGCAGATGCCCAACGTGACGAGCAGGCCCGTGATGGCGTCCTGCGTGAGCAGCAGCACGAACTTGGGAAAGGCCGGCGCCCAAAGCGTGGCCGCGATCTTGCCCACCACAAACCCGATCAGGCCCAGGCCCAGCGCCTGCTGCAGGATCATGGTGGCGATGGTGCGGTCGCGCGTGCCGATGAGCTTGAGCACCGCGATCTCGCGCAGCTTGCCCATGGTCATGGTGTAGATGATGAAGGCGACGATGGCCGCACTGACCACCGCCAGGATGGCCAGGAACATGCCGATCTGCTTGGCCGAATTGGCGATCAGCTTGGCCACCAGGATGTCGTGCATCTGCGCCTGCGTGAACACCGACACGTGTTTCCAGCGTTGCAGGCCGGCGGCCACCTCGTCGTGGCTGAAACCGGCCGCCGCTTGCACCAGCACTGCGTTGACGCTGTGGCTGCTGGTTTGCAACGCCTGGACCGCATCCAGCAGGCCGGGCTGGCCCGGGCGGTTGAAGGCCGGGTTGGCTTCGAGGCGGCGGCGGTCGGCGACGATGGCGTCGTTGTCCTTGAGGAATTGCGCCTCCTGCGCGTCCTTGAGCGGCACGAACACCATGGGGTCGCCACCCGAGGAGACGGTGCGCCGCGTCAGCCCCACCACGGTGAACTCGTGCCGGCGTATGCGCAGGCGGTCACCCAGCGCGAAGCCGGTTTTTTCGTCGGCCAGGGCCTCGTAGTGGCCGCGACCGATGTGCCGGCCCGCCAGCAGATGGGTGGGCACGCCGGGGCCCTGCGCTTCGATGCCCACCACCATGGCACGCACGTCGCGCGGCCCGTGGCGCACCTGCATGGTGAAGTAGGTGATGTTGGCGGCCGCCGCCACACCGGGCATGCCGCGCACCGCGTGCACCACGTCGTCGCGCAGGCTGGACGATTCGGCGTAGGGCCCTTGCGTGCCTTGCTGCACCACCCACAGGTGGGCACCGCTGTTGGCCAGCAGGGCTTCGGCGTCGTCCACCATGCCGCGGTACACACCGGCCATGGTCAGGGTCACGCCGATCAGCAAGCCCAGGCCCATGCCGGTCAGCACAAAACGTTTCCAGCTGTGCTGGAGGTCGCGGCCGGCCAGACTGATCATGGCTGGGCGGTGCCGGGCAACAGGCTGTGAACGGTACGCAGGCGCACGCCGGGTGCGAGGGCGCGCTGGCTGTGGACCACCACGGCATCGCCCTTGCCCAGCGGTCGAGCGGTGTCGGCGGCCCGCAGCAGCACCTGGCCATCGGCCCCGCGCGCCAGCACGTGCACGGGCACAAACTCGGCTTGGCCCGCTTGCAGGCGCCACACCCCGCTGCGCCCTTGCCAGTTCGACACGCTGGCGCTGGGCGCGCGCAGGCCGCTGGGCGACGCCGGCAGCAGCAGCGTGACCTCGGCCATTTCGCCGATGGAGACGGCGGCTGGCACGGCGTTCAACGCCACCAGCACCAGGCGCTCTTCGGTCACGCTGTCGGCCAGCCATTCGAGGCGGGCAATGCGCCCGGCGTGTGTTTGTTGAGGTTGCGAGCGCAACACCACCTGGGCCGGTGTGCCCACGGCCAGGCCTGCCGACTGGCCCTGATCGATGCGCACGCGCAACCACAACGAAGCCGGATCGACCAGCTTGAAGACCGCCTGGCCCGCCACCACGGTGGCACCGGCTTCGCCCTCGCGCGCCACCACCACCGCATCGGCCGGTGCGCGCAGGCGCAGGCGTTCGCGTTGTTCTTTCAGGCCGGCGCGTTCGGCTGCCAGGCGTTGTGCGTCCAGCTGGCTGGCCTGGACGTTGGATTCGGCGGCCGCCAGCGCGGCCTGCGCCGAACGCAGTTCCTGCTCGCGACCCTCCAGCGCGCCGGTGCTGATGAACTGTTGCCGGGCCAGGTCGAGGTTGCGCTGGTGGTTGGCGCGGGCAAGCGCGAGGCGGGCAGCGGCGTCCGACGCCAGGGCGGCGGCCGCCTGCTGCTGGCTGGCGGCCCGGGCCACGCTGGCGTCCAGCGCCCGCAGGCGCTCGTCAAAGTCCACCAGGTCCATCTCGGCCAGCACCTGGCCGGCTTGCACCCTGTCGCCCACGTCCACGGCCAGACTGCGCAGGCGCGCGGTCGCCGTGGGCCCCAGGGCCCAGCTGCGTTGCGCCTCCACCGTGCCAATGCCAAAACGCTGCGGCGACACGCTGCCCTCGTCCACCTGCCCCACCGTCACCTGAATGGGCGCCAGCGGCCCGGTGCGGGTGAAGACAAACCACAACGCGGCGAGCAGCAACAGCGCCGCCAGGGCGGGCAAAAGCTTGCGTATCCAGGGCCGATTTTTCATGGAGAGGTGATGAGGAACAACTCAGGACGATGGGTGTCGGCCCGCCAGCAGCGGCCAGGCAAACGCGGCAGCCGCAACGCCCAGGCCGCTACAAATGGCCAGCAGGTTGGCCCAGTCTACCCAGTAGCCCATGTTGGACAGTGACGAGCCCACGGCCGATGGCACCAGCGGTATCCAAACGATGGCCACGATCACGCCCAGCGCCGCAGCCATGGGCCAGGCGCGCGACCAGGCGGCGCCGCGTTGGGCGGCAAACGCCATCAGCGCCAGCCAGACCAGCGCGGCCACGAGCAAGAGCGGCCAGACGCCCAGCGCAATTTCCCACAAGATGTTGATGACCAACCAGATTTCGTACATGGTGTGCTCCTGTGTGAGGGGGTCAGACACGGCCTTTAAGGACGGCGAGGTAGGCGGGCTTGAGCATGCGCACCTTCATGAGCCAGGCGAAGAAGCTTTCTTGCAGTGGCTCGATCATGGGCAACGAAGGGGTGAGCTTGCCCGCGTAGTCGAACTCGATCAGCATGGCCGAGCCCTCGCGGATGATGAGGGGGCAGGAGGTGTAGCCGTCGAACACCTGACCCAGTGCGCGCCCGGCCAGAAAGTCCACCACGTGTTGCGCCACGATGGGTGCACTCTTTTTCACCGTGGCGGCGGTTTTGCCGCGCGGTGTGCCGTTGATGTCGCCAATGCCGAACACGTTGGGAAAGCGCTTGTGCTGCAGGGTTTTGGGGTCCACCTCCAGCCAGCCGCCGGCGGCCATGGGGCCTTCCTTCCAGGCCAGGTCGGAGTGCTTCACTGCGTCGGGCGCGCGCATGGGCGGCACCACGTGGATGAAGTCGTAAGGCACTTCGGTGCGCTCACCCTCAGGGCTGGCAAAGGTGGCGATGCGTTTGCCAATGTCCAGCGCCGCCAGCGCCTCATTGGTGTGCACCTGGATGCCCAGGTTTTTCCAGCGTTCCAGCACGTTGTCGTTGACCGGTTTGACGCCGAACACATTGCCCAGCGCCGAATGGAAATGCACTTCGGATTTGCCCAGCGTGCCAGCCTGGGCCAGGCGGTCGCGCAGCATGAAGGTCATTTTCAGCGGCGCGCCGGCGCACTTGAGCGGTGTGGCCGGCAGCGTCATCACCGCCTTGCCGCCTTTCTGCCGGAAGGCGTCCATGGCGGCCCAGGTGGCCGCCGCCGCGTCGGCGCTGGGGTAGACGCTGGCCAGGCCGTGGGTGCCGATGGCGCCCACGTCCATGCCCTCGATGCGACCCCAGTCCTGGTGGGTGCCGGTGGCCACCACCAGCACGTCGTAGCTCACGCGCTGGCCGCCCGCAGTGACCACGGTGTTGTTGGCCGGCTCAAACGCGGCCACCATGTCCTTGATCCACTCGGCGCCCGCCGGCTGGAAGTCGGCGTTGTGGTCTGTCACCTTGCCCACCGACCACACGCCGGTGGCCACCAGGGTATAGCCCGGCTGGTAGTTGTGGTTTTCTTTCTTGTCGATGATCGTGATGCGCGCACCGTCAAGCAGTTTGCGCAGCCGGTTGGCCACCGCAATGCCGCCCAGCCCGCTGCCCACGATGACGACGTGGGCCTTGGATGGTTCGGCGGCTTTCGCCAACGGCGGGCTGGCGTGCATCCCAAGCGCGCTGCCCGCGCCCAGCCCGCCCACGGTTTTGATCCAATCCCGGCGCGAAGCGCGGGTCGGTGGCCGGTCTGGCCCGGGTGTGTGATCCATCGTCTGTCTCCTGCTTTGTAGATGTGGGCGGTGGCATTCAGAGTCGGCCAAGCCTCTGATGCTCCCCCCAGTATCTGGGGCACCCGGGTGCCCGGCATTGACGCGTGTCAATCTGCGAAAGATTTGAGCGGGCGTCCTTGTTGCGACGGTTGAAAGGAACCTTTTGTTTAGCACTCGTTCTGAAGGAGTGCTAACATTTGAACTGTCCCAAGAGGACACTCACAGAAAGGTGACGAAATGACCGTTTCTCACAACCCGAATTCGACCGCCGTGGCGCTGAGCAAGCCCTGGGCTTCGGCCTTGGTGCTGCCCCCGCTGGGCAACCTGGACGCTTACATCTCGGCCGTCAACCGCCTGCCCATGCTCACGCTGCAGGAGGAGCAGGGCTTTGCCCGCCAGTTGCGCGACGAAAACAACCTGGAGGCCGCCGGCAAACTGGTGATGTCGCACCTGCGCCTGGTGGTGTCGGTGTCGCGCCAGTACCTGGGCTACGGCCTGCCGCACGGCGATCTGATCCAGGAGGGCAACGTGGGCCTGATGAAGGCCGTCAAGCGCTTCGACCCCGACCAGGGCGTGCGCCTGGTCAGCTACGCGCTGCACTGGATCAAGGCCGAAATCCACGAGTACATCCTGAAGAACTGGCGCATGGTCAAGGTGGCCACCACCAAGGCGCAGCGCAAGCTGTTCTTCAACCTGCGCTCCATGAAGCAGGGCTTCAAGACCGACGCCGCCGAGGCCGACCTGGCCACCCACCGTGAAACGCTGAACGACAACGAGGTGGATGTGGTGGCGCGCGAGCTGAACGTGAAGCGCGAAGAAGTGATGGAAATGGAGCGCCGCCTGTCGGGTGGTGACGTGGTGCTGGACCCCAGCCCGTCGGACGACGGCGAGGAGACCTATGGCCCCATCGCCTACCTGTCCGACGCCTCCCACGAGCCCACCGCCGTGCTGGAAAACCAGCACCGCGACCGCCTGGCCACCGACGGCATTGCCCACGCCATGGCGCAGCTGGATGACCGTTCGCGCCGCATCGTGGCCGAACGCTGGCTCAAGGTGAACGACGACGGCTCGGGCGGCATGACGCTGCACGAACTGGCGGCCGAGTACGGCGTGAGCGCCGAGCGGGTGCGCCAGATCGAGGTGGCGGCCATGAAAAAGATGCGCGCCGCGCTGGCCGAATACGCCTGAAGCGGCCCCCATCGGGGATGCCGTCGATCTGGCTCTGCCAGTCGACTGGCATCGCCCCCCGGGGGGTGACGCCGAAGGCGGCGCGGGGAGGACTTAAACCTCCCGGCGCAGGGCCGGGAACAGAATGATGTCGCGGATGCTGGCGCTGTCGGTCAGCAGCATCATGAGGCGGTCGATGCCGATGCCACAGCCGCCGGTAGGAGGCATGCCGTATTCGAGGGCACGCACGAAGTCGTGGTCGAAGAACATGGCTTCGTCGTCACCGGCGTCCTTGTTGGCCACCTGGGCATGGAAGCGGGCGGCCTGGTCTTCGGCGTCGTTCAGCTCCGAGAAGCCGTTGCCGAACTCGCGGCCGGTGATGTACAGCTCGAAGCGTTCGGTCACCTCGGGGCGCTCGTCGTTGGCGCGCGCCAGCGGCGAGATTTCGGTCGGGTGCTCCATGATGAAGGTGGGCTGCCACAGCTGCTCCTCCACCTTCTCTTCAAAGTACATCACCTGCAGGCTGGCCAGGCTGCGGGCAGACAGCTTGTCCTTCTCTTCGTTCATGCCCAGCTTGCGCAGCTCGTTGATGAGCCAGCTGCGGCTGTCCACGTGGTCGCCGGCTTCGGTGTACTTGAGGATGGCTTCGCGGATGGTGAGGCGGGCGAAGGGTTGGCTCAGGTCCACCGGCTGGCCCTGGTAGCTCAGCTGCTGGCTGCCGCAGGTGTTCTGCGCCACGTCGCGGATGAGCGCTTCGGTGTAGTCCATCAGGTCGCGGTAGTTCCAGTAGGCCGCGTAGAACTCCATCATGGTGAACTCGGGGTTGTGGCGCACCGAGATGCCTTCGTTGCGGAAGTTGCGGTTGATCTCGAACACGCGCTCAAATCCGCCCACGATCAGCCGCTTGAGGTACAGCTCGGGCGCGATGCGCAGGAACATCTGCTGGTCCAGCGCGTTGTGGTGGGTTTCGAAGGGCTTGGCATTGGCACCGCCAGGGATGGGGTGCAGCATGGGCGTTTCCACTTCCAGAAAGCCGTGCTTGACCATGAACTCCCGCAGGTGCGTCACACCCTGGCTGCGGGCCATGAAACGCTTGCGCGTGGCCTCGTCGGTCATCAGGTCCACGTAGCGCTGGCGGTACTTGACCTCCTGGTCGTGCACGCCGTGGAACTTGTCGGGCATCGGACGCAGGCTCTTGGTGAGCAGCACCACCTTGTCGGCCTGGAGGGTGAGTTCACCGGTGCGTGTCTTGAACACCGTGCCCTCGGCGGCCACGATGTCGCCCAGGTCCCAGTGCTTGAAGGCGGCATGGGCTTCCTCGCCCACGCTGTCGTTGCCCAGGTAGATCTGGATGCGGCCGTTGGACGGACCAAACGAAGCGTCCTGCAGGGTGGCGAAGCTGGCCTTGCCCATCACGCGCTTGAGCATCATGCGGCCGGCGATGCTGGCACGCACCTTGAGTGGCTCCAGCTCTTCCTTGCTCATGGCGTCATAACGCTCGAACAGGTCTTGGGCGCGGTCGGCAGGTTTGAAATCGTTGGGGAACACCGGCTCGCCCACGGCCTGTTTCTGCTCGCGCAGCGCCTTGAGCTTCTCGCGGCGCTCGGCGATCAGCTGGTTGTCTTCGGCAACGGCGGTGTGGGGGTGGGCGGCTGGGGTGTTCATGTTGGCAATGAAAAAAGGGTTGCGCACCGTTGTGCGCAACCCTCTATTCTAGTTTTGATGGAAAGGTGGCTTATTCGCCGAGGTAGGCTGCCCTGACCTTCGGATCGTCCAGCATGTCCTTGCCGATGCCGTTCATGGTGATTTCGCCCGAGTCCATCACGTAGCCGCGGTCGGCGATCTGCAGCGCGCGGCGGGCGTTCTGCTCCACCAGCAGGATGGTCACGCCCTGGGCCGACACATCGCGCACCACCTCGAAGATCTTGTCCACCATGATGGGCGACAGGCCCATGGAAGGCTCGTCCAGCAGCAGCACCTTGGGCTGGCTCATGAGCGCGCGGCCCATGGCCAGCATCTGCTGCTCACCGCCCGACATGGTGCCGGCCAGCTGGTCCTTGCGCTCACGCAGGCGCGGGAAGATGGTGAACATGCGCTCGATGTCGGCGGCGATGCCGGCCTTGTCGGTGCGGATGTAGGCTCCCATCTGCAGGTTTTCGGTGATGGTCATGCGGGTGAACACCCCACGGCCTTCGGGCACCATGACCAGGCCTTCTCGGACCAGGTCCCACGAGCCCTTGCCCTTGATGCTCTTGCCCAGGTATTCGATGTCGCCGCCTTCCATGGCCAGGGTGCCGGTCACCGCCTTCATGGTGGTGGTCTTGCCGGCACCGTTGGAGCCGATCAGGGTGACCAGCTCCTTTTCACGGACTTCCAGGTCCACACCTTTGACCGCCTTGATGCCACCGTATGCGACCTTCAGGCCGCTGACTTTGAGTAGGGTTTGTGCCATGTTGTTTCTCGCTCAGTGGCCGCCGGTGCCCAGGTAGGCCTCGATCACCTTGGGGTTCTTCTGCACTTCGCTGGGCGTGCCGCTGGCGAGCTGCTTGCCGTAGTCGAGCACGGTCATGCGGTCGCACAGGCCCATCACCAGTTTCACGTCGTGTTCGATCAGCAGGATGGTGCGTTTGTCCTGTCGGATGCGGTCGATCAGTTCGCGCAGCATCACTTTTTCGGTCGCGTTCATGCCGGCGGCCGGTTCGTCCAGTGCGATCAGCTGGGGATCGGTGGCCAGGGCGCGGGCAATCTCCAGGCGGCGCTGGTCGCCGTAGCTCAGGGTGCGTGCCTTGTAGTCGGCGTACTTGCCAATGCCCACGTAGTCCAGCAGTTCCTGGGCGCGTTCGGCGATGGCCTTTTCCTCGGCCTTGAAGCCGGGGGTGCGCAACACGGCGCCGAACAGGCCCGAGTGCGTGCGCACGTGGCGACCGACCATCACGTTTTCCAGCGCGGTCATCTCGG
>CAYUAH010000065.1:0-14485 GCA_964442375.1 uncultured Hydrogenophaga sp.
GGAACACCTCGAACACCCGATCCCGCCAGGCCGGCGCGATGCCCGGGCCCCGGTCACAAACGCTCCACTGCATGGTGTTGGCCACCCGCCTGACTTTGAGTTCCACGGGCGTGTCGGGCGGGCTGTACTTGAGCGCGTTGTCCAGCAGGTTGTCCAGCAGCTGGGCCATCAGCAGCGCGTCGCACCACAGCAGGGGCAACCCGGGTTCCACCCAGGCTTTGATGCGCGACCCCTCAGGCCGCCGACGCACGCGGCGCAGCGCAGCGCCCACGATTTCCTCCGCCGATTCCCACTCGCGGCGCAGTTGCACCGGGTCTGAGCCCAGGCGCGCGAGCTGCAGCGTGTTGTCGGTCATGCGGTGCAGGTGCTCGGCCTCTTCCACGATGCCGGCGGCCAGCCGGCGGCGCTGCGCCACATCCAGGCGTTCGGCCTGGTCGTGCAGGGACGATGCGGCGCTCATGATGGTGGCCAAGGGGGTGCGGTAGTCGTGTGAGATGGCGGCCAGCAAGGCGTTGCGGGTGGCTTGCTGTTGCGCCTGCTCGCGCGTCAGCTGTTCTTGGGTGGCGATCAGCGAACGTTGCAGGGCGGCGCCCATCTGGTCGCACAGGGCTTGGAGGTGGGGCCGCAGTTCGCTGCCGGCTTCGTGGGCGCCCACGTCGGACACCAGCGCGGCGCCCAGGGTCACGCCGCGTCCGCGCAAGGGCAGGTACCAGTCGGGCAGTTCGTCGTAGCGGCCCGTGCCGGTGCCCATGGCGTGGCCGTCGCAGATGCACAGGCCCAGGCCCGTGCGCTGCTCATCGTTCATCTGGCCCACCTGCAGCGTGGACTGGTCTTCTGGCGCGGTGCTCAGGCCGCGCAGCACCATCACCGCCACCGGGTGTTGCGCCGCTTCGGCCAGCGCCGCGTGCAAGGCGCTGGCGTGGGCGGCCGGGTCGGGGGCGTCACGCAGCACATCGCCCCAACTGCGCAGGCGCGACTCGCGTTGCGCCATGCGCTGCGCGGCGCTGGTGAGCCTGCGTTGGCGGATCACCAGGCCCGAGATGATCCAGTTGACCACCAGCATGGCCAGCAGCAGCAGGGCGTGCTGATGGAGGTCCACCGCCAGTTCGAACCGTGGGGGCACAAACGCCCAGTTGAAACCCACCACCGCCAGGGTGCTGGCCAGCGCGCTGGCCCCACCCGAGAGCCAGAGCGATGCGATGGCCGACGTGAGCAGCAGCACCATGGCGAGGTTGGCCAGATCCAGGCGGTCGCTCAGCGAGACCATCAGCGCCCAACCGAGGGCCCAGGTCAACCACGGCCACAGGACGGACCTGTCCGTGAGGTGTTGGGGTGGGTGGATGGGCATGGGCACAAGCCTAGCATCCGGGTCATCAGGAAAGCATATGGACGGCGCGACCGAAGTGGCGCTGCGTATCATGCGTCGGTGCCAGCCAACCGGGCCAACGCGATGACAACACCTGAACACGGCTTTAGCTTGCGCCACCCCGTGCCCGGCGACATGGGCCAGATCGTCAGCGGCCAGGCGCGGCTTTACGCGCAGGAGTACGGCTGGGACTGGACCTTCGAGGCCTTGGTGGCCGAGATCGCCGCGCAGTACATCCGGAACCACCAACCCGAGTGGGAGCGCTGCTGGGTGGCCGAACGCGATGGTCAGGTGGTGGGTTCGGTGTTTGTGGTGCGCCAGGACCTTGAGACCGCCAAGTTGCGCATGCTGTACGTGGACGCGCCCGCACGCGGGCTGGGCCTGGGGCGGTGCCTGGTGGACGAGGCCTTGCGTTTTGCCACCGCGCGCGGCTACCGCCGCATGGTGCTCTGGACCAACCACATCCTGGTGTCGGCGCGCCGCATTTACGAGGCCGCGGGCTTTGAGCTGGTCGAGGAGGAGCGGCACCACAGCTTTGGCAAGGACATGGTGGGCCAGGTGTGGGCACGCGAGCTGTGAACGGTGCTTACTTGGCCGCTGCTGCCACTGGGGTGCAGGTGGGCGCGGCCCTGGTGGCCAGCGCCGCCGTGGTGGGCGAAACCGGCAGCGGCATGCTGGGTCTGTTGCGCTACGGCGTGGCGCTGCTGGTGATCGCGCCCATGGCCTGGCGCGCGGGTGGCCCGGCCCTGAGCCGGCGCGACCTGCTGCCTGTGGCCTTGATGGGCATGGGCCAGTTCGGTGTGCTCATTGCCTTGCTCAACGTGGCGGTGCAATGGGCGCCCTCGGCCCATGTGGCGCTGGTGTTTGCCACGCTGCCCCTGCTGACGCTGGGTGTGTCCTGGCGGCTGGACCGCCAGCCGGTGGGCGCGCGTGCGCTGCTGGCCATCGGCGTGTCGGTGGCTGGGGTGGGCGTGTTGCTGGGTGCGCAGGCCGTCGCCGGCGGCGGGTCGCGCCAGGCCTGGGCGGGGCTGGGTTGCGCCGCGCTGGCCACGGTCATCGGGGCCGTGTGTTCCGCCTTGTACCGGCCTTACCTGCAGCGCTACGGCGTGATGCGCCTGAGTCCCGTGGCCATGGCGGCCGCCTTGCCCTTGTTGGTGGTGCTGGCAGCGGTGGAGGGCACGCCGGTGCCTGTGGGGCAGTGGTCACTGTCCACACTGGCGCTGATCCTGGCCATTGGCCTGTCCAGCGGCGTGGGTTACCTGCTCTGGTTGTACGCCTTGCAGGGCGCGCCGGCCGGCGTGGCGACGGCCTTCCTGGGCCTGAGTCCGGTCACCGCGCTGCTGCTGTCGGTGGTATTTCTGGGGGCATCCCTGACACCCCCTTTGTTGCTGGCTTCGGCCCTGGTGGTGGGCAGCCTGGTGCTGCTGGCGCGGCCAGCGGCGCCCTGAAGCGGCCCGCAATTGGCACTGGTCGATGGCCGTGACTTGAGCTACCTTCAGGCGCCACTTCCTCCCCACCGGATTTCTGAAGGACAACACCATGGCCATGGGTCAATTTGCCTACGCCAACAACAGCAACCGTTTCCTGGCCTGCGCGCCTCTGGCCGACCAGCCTTTTGCCATTGCCGGCGTGCCCTTTGACGGTGTGGTCACCAACCGCCCGGGCGCCCGTTTTGGCCCGCAGGCCATACGCGCGGCCAGCCTGATGCTGTGCGACGGTATCCACCCGCACTTTGACGTGTCGCCGTTGGACCACCTGGGCGACGCGCTGGACATGCGCCTGCCCAACGCCTCGCCCCTGCCCGAGGTGCGAGCGCACATCCAGCAGCAGGCGGCGGCGCTGATGGCGCGCCACCATTGCGTGTTCATTGGCGGCGATCACTCCATCACCCTGCCGCTGCTGCGCGCCGCGCAGGCGCAACACGGCCAGGGCGAGCCCTTGGCGCTGGTGCATTTCGACGCCCACTGCGACACCTGGGAAGACCACTTCGGCGAGCCCTCGGGCCACGGCACCTGGACCTATGAAGCCTTGCAGCAAGGCCTGGCCAGCCCGGCGCACACGGTGCAGATCGGCATACGCTCCAGCGGCGAGCGCGCCGCGCGCGAGTACGTGGCCGACCAGGGCGGTCTGATCTTCAACGCCCGCCAGCTGCGCGGCAAGGACGGCGAGGGGCTGAGCAGCATGGTTGCCGCCATCCGCGAGCGCATCGGCCAGCGCCCGTGTTACCTCACGCTGGACATCGACTGCCTGGACCCGGCCTTCGCGCCCGGCACCGGCACGCCCGAGCCCGGCGGCATGAGCAGCTCGCAGGTGCTGACCTTCATCGAGGAACTGGCCGACCTCAACTGGGTGGGCATGGACTGCGTGGAAGTGGCCCCGGCCTACGACCACGCCGAACTGACCACCAACGCCGCCGCCACCTTTGTGTGGACCTACCTCAGCGGCCAGGTGGCCAAACGCCAGGGGCGCTGAACGTGCTCAAGACATCGCTGCTGCGCTCGGACACGCAGCTCAACCAGCTCAGCTACTACGAGGCCAGCGTCCAGCGCCCGGTTGAACAGCCGCCGCTGCAAGGCACGGTGACAGCCGACGTGCTGGTGGTCGGTGGCGGCTTCGCCGGCCTGTCCACCGCGCTGGAGCTGGCCCAGCGCGGCCGGCGCGTGGTGTTGCTGGAGGCCGACCGCGTGGGTTCGGGCGCCAGCGGACGCAACGGCGGCCAGTTCATCGTGGGCTATGCCAGCGGCCAGGGCGAATTCGAGAACCAGCTGGGCAAGGCCGATGCCAGGCGCGCCTGGGACATGTCCATTGAAGCCATCGATCTGATCGACCGCCGCATCCACGAGCACCAGATCGAATGTGACGCCGTCAAGGGCTACCTCTACGTGGCCGACTCGCCGCGCAAGGCGCGTGCCCTGCTGTCCGATCTGGAGGCGCAGCAGCGCGACTACGGCCTGGTGTGCGACGTGGCCACCGGCGCCGACGTGAAACGCCTGATCGACAGCCCGCTCTACCAGGCCGCCGGGTACGAGGCGATTTCGGGCCACCTGCACCCGCTCAAGTACGCGTTGGGCCTCGCCCGTGCAGCGCGCGAGGCGGGGGTGGTGATACACGAGGGCTCGCCCGTCACCGCGCTGGAGCAGGATGCCAGCGGCGTGACCGCGCGCACCGCCCAGGGCAAGGTCAAGGCCGCCTTCGCCGTGCTGGCCGGCAACTGCATGCTGCCCGAACACGGCCCCGACGTGGCACCGCAAATCCACCCGCGCATCATGCCGGTGGGCACCTACATCATCGGCACCGCGCCGCTGAGCGAGGCGCAATGCCGCCAGCTCATCCCCAGCAATGCGGCGGTGTGCGACAACAACTTCGTGCTCGATTACTTCCGCTTCAGTGCCGACCGCCGCATGCTGTTCGGCGGCCGCGTGAGCTACACCACCAAAACGCCGGCCGGCCTCAAGGCCGTGATGCAGCAACGCCTGGCCCAGGTCTTTCCGGTGCTGCGCGACGTGCCGATCGAATACGTGTGGGGCGGCTTTGTGGACATCAGCATGAACCGCGCGCCCGACTTCGGCCGCGTGGGCGACAAGGTCTACTACCTGCAGGGGTTCAGTGGCCACGGCGTGGCCCTCACCGGCCTGGCGGGCCGGTTGGTGGCCGACGCCGTTGCCGGGCAGTCCGAACGCTTCGACGTGTTTGCGCGTCTCAAGCACCACGCCTTCCCCGGTGGCCCGCTGCTGCGCACGCCCAGCCTGGCGTTGGGCATGTGGTGGCACCGCATGAGGGATGCGCTGGGCTGACGCCCGGCGGCCTTCAGGGCAGGGCAATCGACAGCGGCGTGATGAGCTGCGCCAGCTCGCGCGCCAGATCGGCCGCGAACGGGTGTTCCTCGCCCGACAGTCCTTCGCGGTTGGCGATCACGAACACCGTGCGCTCTTTTTTGGCCGACACCTTGAACTCGGCGCCATAACGCTGCAGCACCGCGCGGGTCAGGTCGGCGTCGGCGGGGGCCACCACGATGCGCATGGCCTTGCCACCGGTGTCGGGCAGGGCCTTGAGTGCGCGGGCCGCCGTGTCGAGGGCGCTGGCACGTTCTTTGGACGACAGCGGCGACGCCGCCATGGCCGCCGGGTTGGGCCCGTACAAGGCGTTCCACAACAGGCGCTGCGTGCCCTCGGTCCAACCACGGAAATTGGGGTCGAAGGAAAACACCACGCTGCGCCCCTTGCCCACCGCCTCGTCCACCAGGGCGGCGGTGTGGGCCAGTTCGTCCACGCCTATGGCCAGGCCCGAGGTGTGAAACACCGGATCGCCCAGGGCCGGGAAACGGGCCGCGGCCAGGCCCAGGCCCGGCGCCATCACCGCGTCGTTGACGTACATCACCCAGGGGTGGGGCATGCCCGCGGCCAGCGGGCTGGCGGGGTCCAGGCGCACGCGGATCAAGGTGCCCGGCGCGGCGGTGTGTGAGGGCTTGAGCACCACGGTAGAAATGCCGGCACCCACGGCGAGTTCGGTGCCGCCGAGGTAGCCAACGTAGCGCCCGCCGGCCTCGACCCAGGCCGCCAAGGCCTTCTGCCCCTTGTTGCCCAGGGCCTGCAGACCACTGTTGGCGTGCCCGTCGGGCACCAGCAGCACGTCGATGCCGGGCAGGCCGGCGACGATGTCGGCTGCGGTGACCGGGGTGTAGGGCGCACCCCACACGCGCTCGAACAGGTGGCGCACCGCGCCGGCCGACTCGAAGGCAGTGCTGCCGGGCATTTCGAACAGGCCAATGCGTGGCGCACCGGCGGGCGTGCCCAGGGGCGGCAGCTCAGGCACCGGTGCCGCCACCGCCGCCGCAGGCGACAGCGCCGCCGCCGACGAACCGCCGGCCACGTTGAGCAGCAGCGGGTTGCTCCAGGCCGAGACGTCGTAGCTCACGCTGAGCGGGCTGTAGGGCTGCTCGTGCAACATGGCCTGAATCCAGTGTTTGCGCGCCTGGTTCATGGGCACCCAGTAGCTGCCCTCCGGCAACGTGACGGCGCCTTGCACGCCGCCGTAGGGGCGGTAGTCGGTCACGGTCAGCGGCTGGCTGAGCCGCATCACCTTGACGTCCATGCGCTGCAGGCGGCGCACCAGCTGGGCGATCTCGCGTGCGCGGGCCGGGTCGGCGGGGAAAAAATAGTGGCGCACCTGCAGGTTGGGCACGGGCTGGTACAGGCGCTTGCCGTCGAAGTACAGCCCATTGGGTTTGAGCATGCCCAGGTTGCCCTGGTCGCGGGCGTCCAGGTGCGACTGGCGCCACTCGGTCAGCAAGCCCAGCTTGTCGCTGGCGCCGGCGTAGAGCGACGCCCACATGGCCAGGTACTGCTCGCGGGTGCGCTGCGCGATGCTGGCCCCATTGTGTTTTTCAAAGGTCATACCGGCGGCATGAAAACCCACCGTGCTGACGCTGTCGCCGTATTCGATGGCGTACAGGTCGTAGGGCGCGCCGTGGAAGTAGGGGATCTTCTGGCGGTCGAACTCGGCGCTGATGGCCGGCGAAAACCGCTGCTTGACCCAGGACTGGGTGGCGCCGGGCACCTCGTGGTAGGTCGGGTCGGCGGTGGGCGGGAAAAAGAAGCCCTTGCTGCCCATCTCATGGGCATCGATGAACAGCTGCGGCGGGTACTGCCGCATCAGCTCGAGCTTGCCGTCGGTTTCGGGCTGGGTGCGGGCGAACCAGTCGCGGTTGAGATCGAAGCCGAAGGCGTTGCGGCGGGTGCCGGCGGCACGGCCGTCGGGGTTTTGTATGGGCAGGACCACCACCACGCTGTTGTCGCGGATGCGCTGCGCCGCGCAGTCCTCGCGTGCCGCCAGCTCGTACAGCACCTGCAGGCTGGCGTCGGCACCGCTTTCTTCGTTGCCGTGCACGTTGCCGCCCAGCCAGAGCACTGCGGGCAGCGTCGCTGCAAGGTCCTGCGCCTTCTTGGTCGGGGTGTCCGGGTCCATCAGTTGCCGGATGTCCTGGCTCAAATGCGCCAGCGCCTGCTCCGACACCCGCGAGGCATCGCCCACGATGGCGTAGGGCAGGGGCGTGCCCGACACCGAGCGGCCCGCCGTGCCCACGAACACCCGGTCGCTGTCGGCCGCCAGGGCGGCCATGAGCTTGCCGGTGTCCGCATGGCTCACTTCGCGGCTGCCCAGCTCAAAACCCAGCACCGTCTGCGGCGAGCGCACCCGTGGGCTGTACGTCGGCGTGCCGCCAAACGCCGAACAGGGCTCGGTGCCGCTGGCGGCCGGGGTCAGCGGCGCCGTGGCCA
Organism: uncultured Hydrogenophaga sp.; assembly: GCA_964442375.1. Taxonomy (GTDB): domain Bacteria; phylum Pseudomonadota; class Gammaproteobacteria; order Burkholderiales; family Burkholderiaceae_C; genus Hydrogenophaga. Next base: position 7,642 of record CAYUAH010000065.1, read on the forward strand.
CGGCGCTGTCGCCGCCGCCACCGCAGCTGCCCAGCAGCAGCGCCGCCAGCAGCCCCGAGACCAGGGCAATGGAAGGGGGCAAGCCACGCGTGTGGCTGGGAATGCGGGTGGTCTGCGGCATGGGCTTCTTGCTCAGTTCTCTTTGGGTGTGTCGTCGCCACCAAACAGATCGCTCCACCGCTGGGCGGCTGCCGGCCGGGCGGCGCTGGCCAGCGGCACGCCCTTGGGGTATTCCTCGGCGATGCGGTCTTCCCAGTAGGTGGCGGGGTTGGGGGCGTTGCAGAGCCGGCGGTAGACCTCTTGTGGCACGTGTTGGTAGGCCAGCACGGTCCGGTTGTCGAAATGCAGGTCGAGCTGCTGCTCTGTGGGGTGGTAGTCCGCCTGCCGGATGCGTCCGTTGCTGAAGCGCTGGGTGGCCATGGTTGGGGGTCAGGCGGGGTCGGTCAAAGGCAGGGCGAACTCGATGCGGTTGCGCCCGCCCACTTTGGCGCGGTACATGGCCTGGTCGGCCTGATTGAGCGCCACGTCCAGTGGCATGCCCAGCACTTCCACCAGCCCCAGGCTGAGGCTGATGGGCACGGACTCGTGGGTGCCGACCCGTATGGGCGTGGCCGCGATCGATTCGCGCAGGCGGTTGGCCAGCAGGCCGGCTTCGGCCACCGTGGTGTCCGGGAACACGAACGCGAACTCTTCGCCGCCGTAGCGGCAGTGGATGTCGGTTTCGCGCAGCGTGCCGCGTATGCGCTGGGCCACGGCCTTGAGCACCAGGTCGCCCGCCGCATGTCCCAGGGTGTCGTTGACGGACTTGAAGTGGTCCAGGTCGGCGATCGCCAGCGTCACCGGGTTGTGGGTGCGCTTGGCGCGCGCCAACGCCAGGTGGGCCTGTTCCATGAAGTGGCGCCGGTTGAACAGGCCGGTCAGGCTGTCGGTGTTGGCCGAGGTCACCAAGTCCTTGCGTATGGTTTCGTTTTCCTGCATCAGCAGGTCCAGCTGGCCCAAGGCCTGGTGGATGTCGCCGATCTCGCTCGGGCGCCAGCGGCTGGGCGGTGTGGGCAAGGGCTGCTGGCCGCGCCGCAGGCCCGCCAGCGCACCGCCGATGTGCCGCAGGGGCTGGATCAGGCTGCGGTACAGCGCGAGCACAAAACCCAGCAGCGACAGCGTCAGCACCAGTACCGAGACGCCGAGCTGCCACAGGTTGCGGTCCACCGAGTGCCGCGTCTGTTCGACCTCGGCGTTGAAGCGCTCGATCGACTCGGCCGTGACCCGGTCGGCCAACCGAGCCAAGGCCTGCGATTCGTTGGCCCATTGGCTGCGGTCGGCTTCGGTCAGCGGTGTTTTGCGTGACAGCGCCCGCAGCACCTGCTGCGCCTGCTTGAGCACCGGCGCCACGCGGCCATCGGCCTGGACGGTGGGGTTCTCGACAATGACGTCGATCACGTACATCGATGGCAAACGCTCCATCAGACCGGGCAGGGCCAGCAGGCGCTCGCCTTCGAGGCGCATGGTTTCCAGGTTGCGCACCAGACGCTGGGCCTGCAAGGCGTCGGGAATGGTGCGTTGCTGCATGACCGAGAGCTGGTCCAGCAAGCGCAACTGCTCCACCCCGCGCCAGCCTTCTATGGCCAGCACCAGCGCCAGCACCACGCCTGCCAATCCAGAAAACAGCACCCCGGCGGACAGGCCGGTTGGTGTCGGCGCCGGGTCTTGTGCCGTGGGTGGCGGTCCGGGATGTCTCATCGGATGCGGCTATTGCAGTCGGAACGGCAGGAACTCGGTGTTGATGCGGTCGAAGCGGCCGTTGCGCTTGAGCCTGTCCAGGCCATCGTTGAGCTGTTCAACCAACCTCGGCCGCTTGGGTGACACGCTGATGGCCACCTCGCCGGACAGGGCGGGCTCGCCTATGAGCTGGTAGGCCAGGCCCGTGTTGCCAAAGCGCCGGTCGCGGATCACGTTCATGCCGGTGGTCATGGGCAGCAGCGCCGCGTGCGCCTGGCCCGAGGTCAGCGCGTCAAACACCTCGGTGTGGGTGCCCAGCACCGTCATGGGCCATTGCCTGGCCTGGCCATAGGCCTGCTGCACCGAGCCCTGCACCACCGCCACCGGCCGCGCCGGCAAGGCCGCCGCCGGAAAGGGCTGGGCGGACAGCCAGACGCTGAGCGAGCGGTACACCGGCTGGGTGAACAGCAACCTGCTGCGCCGTTCGGGCGTCACCAGCAGGCTGACCACGGCAAAGTCCACCTGGTCATGGGCCACCACATCCACCACCTCGTTGAGCTGGTGCAGCTTGAACTCGCAGCGCCGTTCAAGGGTTTCGCACAAGGCACGCGCCAGCTCCACGTTGAAGCCGGTGAGCAGACCGTTGTCACCCACATACGACATGGGTGCCGCATTGCCCACCACAGCCACGCGCAGCGGGTCGGCGGCACGCGCATCCCAGGCCGACAGCATCCAGCAAATGATAAGAAACAAACGCATGTGCGGTTTGAAGGATGTGAGATGGGTTCAGCTTCAAGAAATGTAACGTTTTGCGCTGACATGTGGGCGGGCGCGTGCACGGCAGCCGCGTCACCCGCCCAAAGCCGCCTCCACCGCCCGCGCCACCACCGGCCCGTAGCGTTCGATGCTGGCCGGCGACGCGTAGCCGTAGCCCATGACCAGGCCGCGCAGATCCTCGCGGTGCAGGCAGTAGGCCGACAGCGGGCGCACGATCAGGCCGTGTTGACCGAGGCGCTGGGACAGGCCCAGGTCGTCCACGTGGTCGGGCAGGCGCAGGCACAGGTGCAGGCCTTGTTCGGCGCCGCCCACGTACACGACACTTTGTGCCCCGCCTTGGAGGCAGGGCGCGAGTGTGCGCACCAGCGCGGCGCGGCGCTCGGCGTAGGTCTGGCGCGCGCGGCGCAGGGCGCTGCTGAAGTGCCCCATTTCGATGAACTCGGCCAGCGCCGCCTGCAAGGGCATCTGGCCCGGGCGGTTGAGGTCGTAATGGGCCTGCTTGAAGGCCGCCACCAGCGGCTTGGGCACCACCAGGTAGCCCAGCTTGAGGCCGGGGTAGAGCACCTTGGAGAAGGTGCCCATGTAGAGCACGCAGCCGTCCTTGTCCAGGCCTTCGAGCGAGGAGATGGGCGGGCCGCTGAAGCGGAATTCGCTGTCGTAGTCGTCTTCGAGAATCCAGGCCTTGTGCTGGGCGGCGCAGGCCAGCAGCTGGTGGCGCCGGCTCAACGACATCACCGCACCCGTGGGGTACTGGTGCGAGGGCGTCACGTAGATGAGCTTGGGAACCGGGTGGGCGTCGTCGTCGCCGGGCGCGATGCCCTGCTGGTCCACCGGCACGGCGTGCATGTTCAGGCCGGTGGCCATGAAGGCCTTGACCGCACCCCAGTAGGCCGGGTCTTCCACCCACACGGTGTCGCCATGGTCGGCCAGCAGCTGGGCGCACAGTTCCAGCGACTGCTGGGTGCCGCTGGTGATGACCACCTGGTCGGCGTCGAGCTGCACGCTGCGGAACACGCGCAGGTAGTCGGCCACCGCGCGGCGCAGCGGTGCGTAGCCGCCCGAGTCGTTGTAGTCCAGCATCTCGGGGTAGGTCATGCGCCAGTGTTTGTTCTGCAGGCGCTGCCACAGGGCCACCGGGAAGGCGCTGAAGTCGGCGATGCCGGGTGTGAAGGGCTGCACTTCAAGCTGCGTGGCGCAGAACGTGCTTGCCAGCGCCTCACCGCGGCGCGACAGCTGGCCGGCCTGTTGCTGCGTCACCGCCTTGAGGCGTGGGCTGGCTTTGGGTACGCTGTCGTTCACATAGGTGCCACTGCCCACCTGACTCACCAGGTAGCCCTCCACCGTGAGCTGGTTGATGGCGGCCACCACCGTGTTGCGCGACAGGTTCAGGTCCTGCGCCAGGTCGCGGCTGGAGGACAGGCGCTCGCCGGCGACCAGCTTGCCGTCGAGCAAGGCCCGGCGCAGCGCCTCGTAGAGCTGGCGGTGCAGGGGCAGTGCGTCCTGGAGCGCCAGGCGCGTCATTTCAGAGAGAAGGAATTCGGACAACATGGCCGTGGACCCCAGATCAGATCAAGGGGCGACTGGGGTTAACCCCGAGAATTGGCACCATGGCCCTGCCCCAACTGGCCCCCATTGTGATCCAATTTGGTACCACAATGCCCTCACAGAAACGGAGTTTTCAGATGACAGCAATCCCCGGCATGGTCTGGCTGCCCGCCGATCACCGCTTGTTGGGTGACCATGGCCACCAGATGCCCTACCTGCTGCTCGGCGACAAATACGCCCGGGCCGTCAAGGTGGGGGCGCAGGCCCAACCCGTGATGTTCCCGCTGGCCGACGCGGCCCATGTGGACGAGCTGCTGGCCCTGGTGGACGGCGTGATGCTCACCGGCTCGCCCTCCAACGTCCACCCTTCCCATTTCGACGAGGAAGTGACCGACCCCAAGCTGCCGCTGGACCCGGAGCGCGACTCGCTGACCCTGGCGCTGGTGCGCGCCTGTGTGGCCCAGGGCGTGCCCTTGCTGGGTGTGTGCCGGGGCTTTCAGGAGATCAACGTGGCCATGGGCGGCAGCCTGTACCAGCAGGTGCAGGACGTGCCTGGCCGCATGGACCACCGCGAGCCCAAAGGCGTCTCTTTTGACGAACAGTACGCACCGCAGCACGCCATCCATTTGGCGCCCGGTAGCGCATTGGCGCACTGGGCCGGGGCCGAGACGGTGATGGTCAATTCCCTGCACGGCCAGGGCGTCAACCGCCTGGCCGAGGGCCTGCGCGCCCTGGCCCACGCGCCCGACGGGCAGATCGAAGCCTTCGAGGTGCTGGGCGCGCGCAGTTTTGCCTACGCCGTGCAGTTCCACCCCGAGTGGCGCTGCTGGGAGAACCCGTTTTACGGCGCCATTTTTCGCGCCTTTGGCGACGCGGTGCGAGAGCGCCGCGCCGACCGGCTGGGCCTGCCCACTGTGGCCTGACCCCTCCCCGACACCCACGAGAACCAGAACATGAACGCAGCGACCACCCTCCACTCCTTCAACGACCTGGAACATTGGCTCAACGACCGCCGTGTGACCGAGGTCGAATGCCTGGTGCCCGACCTGACCGGCGTGGCGCGCGGCAAGATCCTGCCGCGCGAAAAATTCACCGAAGACCGCGGCATGCGCTTGCCGCAGGCCATCGTCGGCATGGGCGTGACCGGCGAGTTCCCCGAAAGCGGGCCCTACTACGACGTGGTGGACCCGACCGACAAGGACATGCAGTTGCGCCCCGATCCCAGCACTGTGCGCATCGTGCCCTGGGCCACCGACCCCACCGCGCAGGTCATCCACGACTGCTTTGACCACACCGGCAAGCTGGTGCCCTTTGCACCCCGCAGCGTGCTGCGCAAGATTTGCGACCTCTACGCCGCCGAGGGCTGGGACCCGGTGGTCGCGCCCGAGCTGGAGTTCTACCTGACCGCGCGCAACACCGACCCCAACACGCTGCTCAAGCCGCCGATCGGGCGCAGCGGCCGCGCCGAAAGCTCGCGCCAGGCCTACAGCATCGACGCCGTGAACGAGTTCGACCCGCTGTTCGAAGAGATCTACGACTACTGCGAAAAGATGGAGCTCAACGTGGACACCCTGATCCACGAGGTGGGCGCGGGCCAGATGGAGATCAACTTCTTCCACGCCCATCCGCTGGGCCTGGCCGACGAGGTCTTCTTCTTCAAGCGCACCGTGCGCGAGGCCGCGCTGCGCCACGACATGTACGCCACCTTCATGGCCAAGCCCATCGCCGGTGAACCCGGCAGCGCCATGCACGTGCACCAGAGCATCGTCAACAAGCACACCGGCCAGAACATCTTCAGCAACGAGGACGGCAGCGCCTCCGAGGCCTTCTACCACTACATCGGCGGCCTGCAGCGCTACATCCCGGCCGCCATGGTGCTGGTGGCGCCTTACGTCAACAGCTACCGCCGCCTGAGCCGCCACACCGCCGCGCCCATCAACATCGAGTGGGGCCACGACAACCGCACCGTGGGCATCCGCTCGCCCATCTCCAGCCCGGCCGCTCGCCGCGTGGAAAACCGCGTGATCGGCGCCGACGCCAACCCCTACGTGGCCATGGCCATGACCCTGGCCTGTGGCTACCTGGGCATGAAAAACAAGATCAAGCCCAAGCCCGAAATGAAAGGCGACGCCTACCTGGCGCCCTACTCGCTGCCGCGCAGCCTGGGCGAGGCGCTGGACTGGTTGCGCCGCGAAACCGACCTGCACGAGGTGTTGGGCAAGGAATTCGTGACCATCTACACCGAGATCAAGGAACTCGAATTCGAGGAGTTCATGAAGGTGATTTCGCCCTGGGAGCGTGAGCACCTGCTGCTCCACGTCTGAGCCCGCCTGAAGCCACGCCGATCAAGAGACCGCCATGAACGCACCCATCAAGCCCGAACACCTGAGCACCCGCGAAATCCAGTCGCTGGACAGCGCGCACTTCCTCCACCCTTTCACCGACCACGGTGACCTGGCCACGCGCGGCGCGCGTGTGATCACCCACGCCGACAACATCTACGTGTGGGACTCCGAGGGCCACAAGATCCTCGACGCCATGAGTGGCCTGTGGTGCGTCAACGCCGGCTATGGCCGCAAGGAGCTGGCCGACGCCGCGCACGCGCAGATGATGACGCTGCCCTTCTACAACAGCTTCTTCCAGACCACCAACGTGCCGGCCGTCAAGCTGGCCGTCAAGCTGGCCTCGCTGGCACCTGCGGTGGGTGGGCGTACCTTCCAGCACGTGTTCTATTCGAGCAGCGGCAGCGAAAGCAACGACTCCAACGTGCGCATGGTGCGCCGCTACTGGGACCTGATGGGCCAGC
>CAYUAH010000066.1:0-14436 GCA_964442375.1 uncultured Hydrogenophaga sp.
ACAAAAACCTCATCGTCGCCGCCATCACCCTGGTGCTGGGCACGGGCGACTTCACGCTGAAGTTCGGCGGGTTTGCGCTGGGCGGCATCGGGACGGCGACGTTTGGGGCGATCCTGCTGTATGCGTTCTTGAACCGCAAGGCTTGAGCCCCATCAAAGAAGAATTGAGAATGTGGCCGTGCGAAAGCTGGCCATGCTCAACCGGTCAGGCACGGACGCCGAAAACGTTGAGATCGTGGATTACCACTGAAGGAGCATGACCGTGCGCGAAGTCCCTTACCCACATCCCGGTGAAACTCTGCTGGAGGAATTTCTCAAGCCGATGGGCATCACCCAATACCGGCTGGCCAAAGAAATTGGCGTGCCACAGCGCCGCATCGGCGAAATTGTGGCCGGCACACGGGGGGTATCGGTGGATACCGGGCTGCGCCTGGCACGGTTCTTCGGTGTGTCCGAAGATTTCTGGATCGGCCTGCAATCCGACCACGACCGCGAGATGGCCAAGCAAGCCTTGTCGTCCACCCTCGCTGCCATCACACCATGGGTAAGTGAGGCGGAACACGCCTGAAGCGCCACGCTACAAGGCATCCAACGGGCTGAGCACCCCACGCCCACCCTTGTTGAGCACATGGGTGTAGATCATGGTGGTGCTCACGTCCGCATGACCCAGCAACGCCTGCACGGTGCGGATGTCGTAGCCAGCCTGCAGCATGTGGGTGGCAAACGAATGGCGCAACACGTGGGGCGTGACCGGCTTGGCGATCCCGACCCGGCGCGCGGCCTCGCGCACCGCCCGCTGCACCGATTCAGGAAACACGTGGTGCCGCCGCTCCATGGTTTGGCCGGTGTGCGCGTCGGGCCGCGGGTCCATGGACCGCACGGGCGTGGTCCAGTTGGGCCTGCAGCGGACGCATCAGGTTCTCAGGCAGCACCGTCACACGGTCTTTGTTGATCGCCGACAACCAGATGCGCCAGCGCGACGAGCGATTTGAGGGCCAGGGCAGGTACAAAGCCAAGCGCGAACCAGGTGCTTGAGGCGATGAAGCAGCGCATCGACAGCCCCGAGGGACGGCAACGCTACAGCCAGCGCATCGGCACGGTGGAGCCGGTGTTTGGCAACATCCAGCACAACAAGCGGCTGAATCGGTTCACGCTGCGCGGGCAATCCAAGGTGGGCACGCAGTGGCGGTTGTATTGCCTGGTGCACAACATCGAGAAGATGGCCGGGTGCGATCTGAAGCGGTAACGGTACAAAGGCTGGCGGTGTTGATGCCAGAATGAGCGACATAGGCTTGATCAGGCGCCCGCTGGAGCGAACCGATCACCGCAAAAGCACATCGGGAGGAAACAAGGTCATGACCAGCCACAACATCGCAACCCTGCCCCAGCCTGCGGCTGGATTTAGGGTTATTGCACAGCCTCGTTATACGTCTCAGAAAGTTCGTGATGTAAACCCAAGAAGGACATGCACATGAATGCAGATGTGGTTCGGAAAATGGCCGAAGCAACTCTCAAGGGGGAGATGCCTTTCCCTGAAATAGTTGGGAACCTCATTCGCGAAGGCGTGGTGTACTACCACGTAGACTATGTATCTGGCTCCTTTTCCTTCTATAGCGCGAGCGGATCCGTTGTTGTGGCCCCGCTAGCGTTTGAGGATCTGCCGGAGCTTGCTACAGAGTTCAATGCCGGGGACCTGAAAGCGGCAATCCTGGACAGTCAGCAGAATGGGCAGAAGTTTCGGCAGTTCTGCGCCAGAGCAATGAAGGCAGGGGTTCAGTCGTACTTCGCCTTCCTGCAGGGCCAGCGCGTTCTGTACCTTGGTCGCCAAGGTGATCAGCACGTGGAGTGGTTCCCGGGTGCAAAGAATGGAGACGCATAACCCTTCGCTGCAGGCGCGTCGGCCCTGACGGGCCGCGGCCTGAGCTCAAACGTTTGCCGTCTTTCATACCTCGATAGAAATGCAGTCAGTCGTCTTCCGCTCGGTCTCCTTGCTCGTTGCGACGGTCGTTGCGGGATGGCGTCGTCTCCCCCTTCCACCGAACGGACACCCAAAAGGTTGCACCCAGTATCAGAAAGGTCAATACATGTCCGAGTCCCGCGAGTCCCGATTCGCCGCCGTGGAAGCGGCTCTTGGCTACAGCTTCGCTGGCGAGATCAAGATCGGAGGCAACTATGTCTCAGTCGTTCGCCACGGCGATCAAGTCTTCGTCAGCGGGCAGATTCCTCGCGTGGGCAACGACGTTGTGGTCACAGGCAGCGTCGGAGCCGAAGTCTCCCTCACCCAAGCACAAATTGCGGCCAAGGTTTGCACCATGCGAGCGTTGGCTTTGTTACGTCAAACGCTGGGTTCTCTGGAAGGCGTATCGCGGATCTTGCGTATCACGGTGTTCGTTCAATCAGCGCAGGGGTTTAGGCAGCAGAGTGAGGTTGCAGACGGGGCTTCCGAAGTGTTGTACTCGGTGCTGGGTGAGGCAGGTGTCCACACGCGGACGTCGGTGGGCGTCTATCAACTGCCCAAGAACGCGGCGGTGGAGCTCGATCTCATCGCTGCGGTGGAATAGCTCCGCAATGAAACAGTCGTCTAACCCTTCCAAGGGGACTGGCCTGCGGCCAGTCCCTCACGTCGAACCTTAGGCCTCGCATGGATCAGCCGCGACTCTTCGAAGCATGTGTTCCGGTCTTGCTTCGCTATCTCGTCAGCCTCGAGCGAATTCTTGTCGCGGTCGACTCGCTTTCGTCAGAGAAGGCGTCGCGCGCGCTGGCGGCTCGCTTGGCGCCAGACATGCTGCACTTCGCAAGACAGGTTGAAACCGCTGCCTATTTCGCGCTGAGAACCGCGTATCCCCTGGCCGGCCGAACTGTCCCAACCTTCGTCGAGTCCGAACCAACGGTGCATAGTCTACGGAAGCGGGTCATGGAAACCATTGCGCTGCTGCAGGTTCTTGCCCCTCACGAGTTCACCGGCGCCGAGTCACGTACGGTTTCCGAGATGGCAGGAGAAGCTTTGGTTGAACTGCCGGCCGCTCGTTTCCTGTCCGAGTATGCGCTGCCCAACTTCTTCTTCCACCTCAACATGGCGTACGCCATAGCCCGCATGCAAGGCTGTCCGCTGGGTAAGGCGGAATACGATGGCTTCCACTCCTATGCGAACGAGGCCTAATCTACCCCTGCGTATACCGACTCCCCCTCAACAGCAAGGGACTGAAATGCATTTCGTCAGCGAATCCGCAAGCGTCACATCTCGAACCCGTGGGGCATTGGTTAGAGCGTGTTCGAGCAGCGTTTTCGCCGCCAAGTCTTACGCTGGTGTATGAATCGGATGTTGCGGATATTCTTGCCTTTATGGTGCTCAGTGTGCCCCCACGGGGGGCCATGGCAAAGGGTGCAGGCCTTCGCCCCATCTCCAAAATTCGTCCCGCTCCCTGCCATCCGTCACTTGAAAGTACCGCAGTATGCGCACCACCCTGTTTCTCCTCGCCGGCTTCTCACTTCTCGCTTGCTGCACCATCGTCGCGCGGCTATTCTCGAACTACTTTCCTTCTGCGGCCACCACTGTTCTGGTCGTCTTCTGGGTGCTTTGGCTTGCGTTGACCGGGTTCAACATGTGGGTTGGCGTGGTCCGCGCCGGGTATTCGGTGAGCGAAGAACTGCCCATCATGCTCATGCTGTTTGGCATCCCGGCAGGCGCGGCCTTGCTGGCCAGGTGGAAGCTCATGTGAGCGCACCCCTGCGGGAATCTGGCACCGCCCCAACCGCCAGGCAAACGGCTTGTTGTGAAAGCGACAACGCATCCCCATCCACCGCCGAAGGAAAGCCCGCCGCCATGCATCGCCAACTCATCAGCTCCGGCTCCACCTTCGAAGAACGCATAGGCTATTCACGGGCCGTGGCGCAAGGGCCGTTCGTGTTTGTGTCCGGGACCACGGGCTTCGACTACGACACCATGACCATCGATGAGGACGTGGCGGCGCAGGCAGAGCAGTGTCTGCGCAACATCGACAGCGCGTTGCGCCAAGCCGGGGCCAGCCTGGCCGACGTGGTGCGCGTCACCTACGTGCTGCCCCGTGGCGAGGACTTCGAGGCGTGCTGGCCCGTTCTGAACAGGTACTTTGGAGCGGTGCGCCCCGCTGCCATGATGATCTCGGCCCAGCTGCTGGACCCGCGGATGAAGATCGAGATCGAAGTCACCGCGATGAAGTCATCGACCTGAAGCTGCGCATGTGCCAGTCCGCCCGCCGGGTGGCACACTGTTTCCACTTTGGCACCCATCGGCACCATGAAGCTCCGCCGCACCCTGACACTCCTTGCATCCCACGCGCTGGTGGCGGTGCTGGGTTTTGGTGCCGGCATTTACGCCCTGCCCATCCTGATTGCGCCGGCACCGCCCACGGCGGAAGAGGTGCGGGCGGCGACGGCGCAGACCTTGTTCACCGGGCAGTTCAGGCGCGATCTGCGGGACAGCGACGCGCTGCACTGGGGCGAGGGAACGGTGTCGGTTGCGCCCACGGCGATTTCGCTCGTCGGAAGTCTGGCTCCAGGCCCGGACTACAAGCTCTACCTGTCACCCGCGTTTGTCGAAACCGAGGCAGATTTCTTGCGCCTGAAGCCGCGCATGGTGCGAGTGGGCGACGTCAAAACGTTCAACAACTTCCTGGTTCCGGTTCCTGCCGGCGTTGAACCCGCCGCTTACACCACGGTGATCGTGTGGTGTGAAAGCTTCGGCCAGTTCATCACCGCCGCGCAGTACCGCTGACGCCCGCCCTCGGGCAAACCCTCACGCGCGCAGCAACCGGCTGTTACCCGCGCCGCGCCCCGTGTCCGAACAATCGCCTCACCACCATCCACTGGAGACCGACATGGGCAAGCGTTTGTTGATGATTTGTAAGCGTGCGGTCATCCCACCCTTGAGGGAGGCGGCATAAGCGGCAACGATGGTGTCCACCAAACGAGATAAGTGGACACCATGACTGAAGCCAAGACCAAGACCCGCCGCCAGTACAGCGCCGAACTCAAGCATCAGATCCTGACCGAGTGTGCCCAGCCCGGTGCCTCGGTGGCCAGCGTGGCTCTCTCGCACGGCATCAATGCCAACGTCGTGCACAAGTGGCGCCGACTGGCCCATGCCCCGAGCACAGATGTGCAAGTCCCGACCTTCGTGCCGGTGGCATTGCCGGCGCCCAGCTGCGCGCCGGCCCCAGACATCCGCATCGAGTTACGACGTGGTGCCACCAGCGTATCGCTGACCTGGCCAGTCTGCGCAGCCGAGCACTGCGTGGCCTGGATGCGCGAGCTGCTCAAGTGATCCGCATCGACGCCCTTTGGCTGGCCACCGAGCCACTGGACATGCGCGCCGGCACAGACACTGCTCTGGCCCGCGTGGTGGTCGTCTTCGGTGCTGCGCGCCCGCACCACGCCTACCTGTTTGCCAACCGGCGCGCCAACCGTATGAAGGTGCTGGTGCACGATGGCATCGGGCTGTGGCTGGCTGCGCGGCGCCTGAACAGCGGCAAGTTCGTCTGGCCGCGTGAGGGGGCATTGACCGCCTCGCTCAACCGTTCACAGTTCGATGCCCTGGTGCTGGGCCTGCCCTGGCAGCGCCTGGCCGATGGAGGCGTCATCACCGTGCTCTGAATCTGATCGCTGGCCTGCTGCCTGCCAATCGGTGCATGTGCCAATGGCGTGACCACAGCGGCGCTGGCACAGTCACGTCCATGGTGGTGGAGCCGCAATCCTTGGAGAGTTTGAGTGCCGAGCAACTGCGCTCGGCTCTGCTGTCCATGCTGCAGGCCGCTGCTGCCAAGGACCAGGAACTGGCCTTCAAGCAGACCCTCATCGACAAGCTCACCCACGAGAACGCGCTCCTCAAGCGAATGAAGTTCGCGGCGCAGTCCGAGCGCTTCAACCCTGAGCAGAAGAGCCTGCTCGAAGACGAGATCGAAGCGGACTTGGCGGCCGTGGCCAGCGAGATCGAAGCGCTGACGCAGACGCAAACATCAGCCACTCCCGAGAAGAAACAAGCCAAGCGGCTGCCCCTGCCAGCGCACCTGCCGCGCCGCGAGATCCGCCACGAACCCGCGTCCACCACCTGTGCGTGCGGCTGCCAGATGAAACGCGTGGGCGAAGACGTGGCCGAGAAGCTGGACTATGTGCCCGGTGTCTTCAGCGTCGAGCGTCACATCCGTGGCAAGTGGGCCTGCGCGAAGTGCGAGAGCATCACCCAGGCGCCGGTCGAGGCGCATGTCATCGACAAAGGCATCCCCACCACCGGCCTGCTGGCCCAGGTGCTGGTGGCCAAGTACGCCGATCACCTGCCCTTGTACCGACAGGAGGCGATCTTCGGGCGCGCCGGCCTGGCCATCCCGCGCTCGACCCTGGCGCAGTGGGTGGGCACCTGCGGCGTGCGGCTGCAGCCGCTGGTCGATGCCCTGAAGACCGAGATCCTCAGCCACCGGGTGCTGCACGCCGACGAAACACCGGTGGCCATGCTCAAGCCCGGCGAGGGCAAGACGCACCGCGCTTACCTCTGGGCCTATGCGCCAGGGGCGTTCGAGAACATCAAAGCCGTGGTCTACGACTTCTGCGAGAGTCGCTCGGGCGAGAATGCCCGGCGCTTCCTGGGCCATGGCACCGACAAGGCTTGGAAGGGCAGCCTGACCTGTGACGACTTCAGCGGCTACAAGGCCCTGATCGCCAGCGGCGTGACCGAGGTGGGCTGTCTGGCCCATGCCCGGCGCAAGTTCTTCGACCTGCACGCGGCCAACCAGAGCCAGATCGCCGAGTTCGCGCTAGCGCAGTTCGCCCGGATCTATGACATCGAGCGCGAAGTCAAAGAGCTGGGCACCGAGCAACGGCAAACTGTTCGGCAGCAGCAGACCCGGCCGATCCTGGACGCCCTGCATGACTGGATGACGCTGCAACGGCGCCAGGTGCCCGACGGATCGGCAACCGCCAAGGCGCTGGATTACAGCCTGCGGCGCTGGGATGCGCTGACCCGGTTCACGGGTGACGGGCAACTGCCGGTGGACAACAACTGGATCGAGAACCAGATCCGGCCCATTGCCATCGGCCGCAACAACTGGCTGTTTGCTGGCAGCCTGCGCGCAGGCCAGAGGGCAGCGGCCGTCATGAGCCTGATCCAGTCGGCTCGCATGAACGGGCACGACGCGTACGCCTACCTCAAGGATGTGCTCACCCGGCTGCCCACACACAAGGCCAGCCGCATCGACGAGCTCTTGCCGCACCGCTGGCAGCCATCTGACATCTGATCGTCAGACGGGACTGTCGGCAGCGGTCAACATGGGTTCACCGGACGCTTACGATGATTTGCGGCGATTACTGCGAGGACTACGAGACCATGGTGCCCTTCCAGGCGCTGCAGGCCGTGGGCCACACCGTTCACGCGGTGGCGCCCGACAAGAAAGCGGGCGACTTCATTCACACGGCCATCCACGATTTCGAGGGCGCGCAGACCTACAGCGAAAAGCCTGGCCACCGCTTCACGCTCAACGCCACCCTGGCCGACATCAAGCCCGAGACCTATGACGGACTGGTCATTCCCGGTGGGCGCGGCCCGGAGTACCTGCGCATGCACGCCAGCGTGATGGCCGTGGTCAAACACTTCACCGGCGCGGGCAAACCGGTGGCCGCAGTCTGCCATGGCGCCCAGTTGCTGGCCGCCACGGGCGACATAAGGGGCCGCACCATCTCGGCCTACCCGGCGTGCCAGGTGGAAGTGGAGCTGGCGGGCGCCACCTATGCGAACATCGCGGTGGACCAGGCGGTGACCGACGGCCCGTTTGTCACGGCGCCTGCCTGGCCCGCCCACCCCGCGTGGATCGCCCAGTTCCTGGCGGTGCTGGGCACCCGCATCAGCCACTGACCGTGTGCGACACCTGGAGCGACCGTGTGCGAAATTTTCATCAGCGCCGACCCCGACAGCTACGCCAGCCGCACGCGCTCGGTGCGCCTGCATGGCGTGGTCACCAGCATCCGACTGGAGAACCTCTATTGGGGGGTGTTGGCCGAAATCGGCGCCCGCGACGGCATGACCGTGGTGGCGCTGATTGAAAAGCTCTACGACGAACTGGTGGAGGCACGCGGCGAGGTGGGCAATTTTGCGTCGTTCCTGCGCGTGAGCGCCTTGCGCTACATGGCGCTGCAAGCACACCAACGCATCCCCATGGACACGGCGGTGCCCATCCGCTCGCTCGATGCCCGACAGGTGTTGCACGCACTGCCCTCGCACTGGGTCACGGCGCACACCACCCCACCCCGCGCATGACGCGGGCCTGGCACGCACGCCCTGTGGGTGAAACGCATCAAACCAGGCACTTCGGTGCCTGGTTTTTTACATTCATCCACATAATGCGCCATGGACAAGCTCAAGCAGCTCGAAACCCTGGTGTCGGTGGCCACGCGCGGCAGCCTCACTGCTGCGGCGCGGGCTGAAGGGGTGGCGCCGGCCATCATCGGGCGCCGGCTGGACGCACTGGAGGAACGCCTGGGTGTGAAGCTGCTGGTGCGCACCACGCGGCGCATCAGCCTCACGCACGAGGGCAGCGCGTTTCTCGAAGACTGCCAGCGGCTGCTGGCCGACCTGGCCAGCGCCGAGGCCAGCGTGAGTGCCGGTGGCGTCAAGGCCAGCGGGCACCTGCGCATCACCGCGCCGGCCGGTTTTGGGCGGCGCCACGTGGCGCCGCTGGTGCCGCGTTTTCACGAGCTGCACCCCGAGGTGACACTGTCGCTCAACCTCAGCGACCGGGTGGTGGACATCGCCGCCGAGGGCTACGACTGCGCGGTGCGGGTGGGCGATCTGCCCGACTCGGCGCTGGTCAGCGTGCGCCTGGCCGACAACCGCCGCCTGTGCGTGGCAACGCCCGCCTACCTGCAACGTCACGGGGTGCCGCAACACCCGTCTGAACTGGCACGTTTTGCCTGCCTCACGCTCTCAAGCGACGCCTCGCAGACGCGCGGCTGGGCGTTTTCGGTGCCGCGCGACGGCAGCCCGAACGAACTGGTGCATCTGCGCCCGGGCGGCCCGCTCGACTGTTCCGACGGTCAGGTGCTGCACGAATGGTGCCTGGCCGGCCACGGCATTGCCTGGCGCAGCACCTGGGAGGTGGAAGCCGACATCGCTGCCGGCCGACTGTCGCCGCTGCTGGAAGACTTTGCCGCGCCGCCGAACGGCATTTACGCGCTGTTTCCGCAGCGCAAACATCTGGCCTTGCGGGTGCGCCTGTGGATTGACTTTTTGAAGCACCATTACGGCCAGCCCGATTTCTGGCGCCAGCCGGCCGGCTGACACACCCCACCACACGCCCATGACCGCAGACGCCGCACCGAGCACCGCGCCACTCCAGCTGGAATGGCTGGCCAACCCGCAGCGGCGCCCGGCGGCGCTGCGGCTGCACGTGGGCACTCAAGCCCCCGAGGCGTGGGCCGCGCTGCTGACCGACCCGGCGCTGCACGCGCTGTGTGCGGCCCTGCCCTGCCTGCTGGCGACCACGCCACCCGATGACACGGGCCTGGCACTGGCCCAGGCCGCCGGCCTGAACACCGGGACCGAGGCGCAGCCACAACATGCCCCGACGGACTTCCCGGCCGTGGTGGCGGCAGGGAGCTGGGTCAGCGGCGCCTGGTACCAGCAGGCTCCGGCCAAGCCTGCGGCCGCGCAAGCCGCGTCCCGCGCGCGGGCATTGCAGCTGGTGCAACTGGTCAGCGCCGATGCCGACACGCATGAGATCGAGGCCGTCCTGCGCCAGGATGCGGCGCTGTCCTACCAACTGCTGCGGGTGGTCAACTCGGTGGCGCTGGGCGGACGTCGCGAGATCACCAGCTTTGCCCAGGCCATTCTGCTGCTGGGTCGCCAGCAGTTGCGCCGCTGGCTGCACCTGATGCTGTTTGCCGCCCGCGACGACGACCCGCGCAGCGCCATGCTGGGCGCCCACGTGACGCTGCGCGCGCGCAGCATGGAGCTGCTGGCCGAGGCCTGCGGCCTGGACCGCGCGACACAGGAACTGGCCTTCATGGCTGGCATGTTCTCGCTGTTGGGCACGCTGTTCGGCCAGCCGCTGCCGCACGTGCTGGACACACTCACCCTGCCCGACGACTTGCGTCGCGCGCTGCTGCAGCGCGAGGGTGCGCTGGGCCAACAGCTGGGTGCGGTGGAAGCGGCCGAAGTGCCCGGCGACGCCGCCGCGCTGGCCAGCCACCTGGTCATGCTTGGCCTGCCGGTCAGCGACTTCAACCACCTGCGTCTGCAGGCCGCCTCGTGGGCCTTGCAGATGACCCAGGCGAGCGCCCCATGACGGCGCCACACCCCTATGCCGACTGGCTGGCCCTGTGCCGCCAGGCGCAGCAGGCCCAAGGCCCGGAGGGCGCCAGCGCGCTGGCCACGCTGGAAGCCGCACTGGCCGAGGCGCACCGCCAGCACGAAGCGCAGACGCCCACCCTGCGGCTGGACACGCTGGGCTACATCACCGACTGGAACCTGGGCGCGGCCGAGCTGTTTGGCTACAGCGCCGACGAGGTGCGTGGCCAGCATGTGCTGTTTCTGTACAAGGACGATGGCGAGGCGCCGGCCGAGCTGTTCCTGGCGCAGGACAGCGCACTGATGGAGGTGCAGCGGCGCAAGAAGTCGGGCGACGTGTTCCGCGCCACCATGGCGCTGCAGATACAACGCGACGCCCAGGGCGAGCCCGAGGGCATGCTGGCGCAGTTCAAGCCCCTGCCCGACGGCCTGAGCAACGACGAGAAGCTGCGCCTGTACCTGCGCATCATCGAAGACAGCAACCAGGGCGTGATGGTGTCGGACGCGCAGGAGCGCATCGTGGTCGTCAATGCCGCGTTCACCCGCATCACCGGCTACACCGCCGCCGAGGCCCTGGGCAAAACGCCCGACCTGCTGCGCTCCGGCCGACACGACGCCGCCTTCCGCGCCCAGGTGCGCCGTGCCATGAAAGGCCAGCACCCCTGGAGCGGCGAGATCCTGGGCCGGCGCAAGAACGGCGAGGTGTTCCCACAGTCGGTGTCCATCAGCGCAGTGCGCGACGACCAGGGCCAGATCACCCACGCCTTCTCCATCTTCTCCGACATCAGCGCGCACAAGGAAACCGAAGCACGGCTGCACCGTCTGGCCAACTTCGACAGCGTGACCGGCCTGCCCAACCGCTCCCTGTTGCAACAGCTGGTGGGACAGGCACTCACCGGCGTGCAGCGCAACAAGAGCCACGGCGCCCTGCTGGTGGTGCACCTGCAGCGCGTGGCCATCCTCTACGACACGCTGGGCCATGATGCCTGCGACGCGTTGCTGCAAGAGGTGAGCCAGGGCTTTCGCAGCATGCTGCGCGACCAGGACGTGCTGGCGCGCACCGGCAACGACAAGTTCGTGGTCGCCCTGCTCAACATCAACAAGCGGGAGCACGCGGCCATCGTGGCGCAGAAAATCCTCTCCACGCTGGACCACAGCTTCAAGGTGCAGGGCCACGAGCTGCGGCTGACGGCCAACATCGGCGTCTCCATCTTCCCCGACGACGGCCTGGACACCGCCGTGTTGCTGCGTTTTGCCGAACTGGCCGCCGCGCGCGCCCGCGAGGTGGGCGATCAGAGCGAGGCCGGCGAATGCCTGTTCTACAGCAGCGAAATGAACCAGCGCGCGAGCGCCCACTTCCGGATTGAGAGCGAGCTGCGCCAGGCCGTGGCCCGCAACGAGTTGCGCCTGTTCTACCAGCCCAAGGTGAGCCTGCGCACCGGGCGCATCGCGGGTTCGGAGGCGCTGCTGCGCTGGCGCCACCCCGAACAGGGGCTGCTGTCGCCGGCACAGTTTGTGGCCGTGGCCGAAGAAACCCGCCTCATCCTGGAGCTGGGCGACTGGGTGCTCAACGAAGCCTGCCGCCAGCTGCGCGCCTGGGCCGACGCCGGCACGGCCATGCCGCCTGTGGCCATCAACCTGTCGGCGCGACAGGTGGACGAGCGCCTGCCCGAGACCGTGGAAAAGGCGCTGAACCGGCACGGCGTGTTGCCCTCGCAACTCAAGCTGGAAATCACGGAAAGCCTGGTCATGCGCAACCCCGACATGGTGTTGCCGGTGCTCAACCAGCTGGTGGCCATGGGCCTGTCGATTGCGCTCGACGACTTCGGCACCGGCTACTCCAGCCTGGCCTACCTCAAGCGTTTTCCCATCACCACGCTCAAGATCGACCGCGCCTTCGTCATCGGCGTGCCCCACGAGGCCAACGACTGCGCCATCGCCCAGGCCATCGTCACCATGGGCAAACAGCTGCGCCAGGAAATCGTGGCCGAGGGTGTGGAGAACCGCGAGCAGATGGCGTTTCTGCGCGACCTGGGCTGCGATCAGCTCCAGGGCTACTTGTTCAGCAAGCCGCTGGAAGCGGGCGAGTACGCGCGCTGGGTGGGCGAAGACGTGCGGCTGGACATCCTCGCGGGCTGATGGCGCCCGGCCGCTGTCCCAGGCGTTTGCTTGCAGTTTGTCGCTTTTTTTGCAACAATTGTCGCCCAATGGGCAACGAATCTTCCTTGATGGATCTGCTGTTTCCAGCCGCACGACAGCGTGTGCTGGCCTTGCTGTTGCTGCAGCCCCAGTCGGCACTGCATCTGCGGGAATTGGCGCGGCTGACGAGCAGCCACGCGGGCACGCTTGCGCGGGAATTGGACAAACTGGAACACACAGGCCTGCTGCTGCGCAGCGCGCAGGGCAACCAGGTGCGCTACCAGGCCAACACGCGCCACCCCTTGTTCGGCGATCTGGCGGCACTGTTCCGCAAGACCCACGGTGTGGTACCCGCGTTGCGCGAGGCGCTGGCGCCACTGGATGCCCAAATACGGTTGGCGCTGGTATTTGGCTCGATGGCGCGGGGCACGCCGACGCCCGCCAGCGACGTGGATGTGCTGGTGCTCGGCGAGGTCGGTTTTGTCGAACTGGCGCAAGCGGTGTTTCCACTGCACATGGCTTTGGGCCGTGAAGTGAACCCCGTGCTCTACACGCCACGGGAGTTTGCTGAACGCGCGCGCAGCGGTGACGCTTTCGCGCGCGAACTGCTGGCCAAACCCAAGTTGTTCGTGAAGGGAGATAGCGATGAGCTTGCAGAACTTGTTGGCGATCGGGCGCTTGCAGTCACATCAAACTGATGCCAGTCGCATGGCCAAGCTGCTCCTGGCGGCGCAGCGCAACCTGGCGGACGCGCGCATTGTGCAAGTCAGCGCCGACAACCGCTTCGATGCCGCCTACAAGTGCATCATGCAATGCGCCATGCTGGGCTTGTGGGCCCATGGCTACCGCACATCGACCAGCCAACCCGGCCACCACCAGACGGCCATTCAAAGCCTGGGGTTGACCCTGAGCGTGGCACAACCGGAGATCATCGTGCTCGACGCGCTGCGCCGCCAACGCAACGTGAGCGACTACGAAGGCGATCCGGTGTCTGCAGCGACGTTGCAGGCCGGCGCCGACCAAGCAGAAAAACTGCTGGCCCATGTGACGCAGTGGCTGCAAACCCACCGGCCCGATGTGCTGCGTCCGCCCTCAGCAGTGGCTCAAAACCCCGCGCCTCCGTAAAGATCGCCGCGCCGCTGCGGCAGGGGCGAACCCACGCGCGCGTCAGCCAGCGCCTGCGCGCTCAAGCGCACCACGGTCAAGGCGGCATCGCGCCCAGCCTGCGCCAACACCTCGCCCAGCGGCCCGGCCACGGTGCTCAGGCCCCCGTAGTCAGTGCTGCCCTCGCGCCCACAGGCGTTGGCGTAGGCCACGTACACCCGGTTTTCGCAGGCGCGTGCGGGCACCAGCAGCGTGGGCACCTCGTCGTATTCGCGCATGTTGGCGGTGGGAACCAGGACGGCGTCCGCACCCCGCAAAGCCAGGTGGCGCACGGGCTCAGGAAACTCCACGTCGTAGCAGATCAGCAAACCCAGGCGCCAGCCCCGGTGGCTGAACACCGTGGGCAAGGCCGGGCCGGGGGTGAACTGGCCGCGGTCGGCGTCGCCAAACAAATGGGTCTTGGCGTAAACGTTCAACAGCTCACCTTCGGCGTCCACAAACGCCACGGCGTTGTGGGGCCGACCCGATGTGACGCAAGGCCATCCGGCCACGATGGCGATGCCGTGGCGGCGCGCGGTGGCGGCCACGGCCTTCAGCAAGGGCCCATCGGTGGGCTCGGCCAAGGCCGCGATGCGATCCGCGCCCAGCAAATAGCCGGTGAGCGACATCTCGGGGCACACCAGCACGTCCGCGCCCTGGGCACGCGCCTGTTCCGCCGCGTCATCCAGCGCACGCAGCGCGGCGGGCACGTCGGCCGCGTAGGCGGTTTGCCACAAGGCCAGGGTGAGGTCGGTGTTGGGGGTCATTCGGGCAAGGCCAGGGGGCCGATCTGCGGGTAGGCCTCGCCGGGGCCGGGGTTGGCCGCGTGGCAGGCGCCACCGAGAT
>CAYUAH010000067.1:0-14372 GCA_964442375.1 uncultured Hydrogenophaga sp.
GAAAAAATGCTGCTGGCCTCGCGCCGCCTGGGCGTGCCCATGGTCATCGGCTCGGCCGGCGACACCGGCTCCAACAGCCGCGTGGACCGCTACGTGGCCATCATCAAGGAGCTGGCCCAGCAGCACGGCCTGAAGAAGTTCAAGCTCGGCTACTTCTACTCCGAGGTGGACAAGGAAACGCTGCGCGCCAAGATGCGCGCCGGCAGCGCCGTGCTGGGCCTGGACGGTTTTGCCACCCTGACCGAAAGCGAACTCGACGCCACCGACCGCATCGTCGCCATGGCCGGTGTGCACCCCTACATCGAGCTGCTGCGCCAGGGCGTGGACGTGATCATCGGCGGGCGCAGCTCCGACGCCGCCGTGTTCGCCGCGCCCGCGCTGTTCCACGGTTTTGCCGAAGACCGCGCCTACTACCTGGGCAAGGTGCTGGAGTGCGCCTCCTTCTGCGCCGAGCCCTACGGCGGCAAGGAAACCGTGATGGGCACCATCTCGCACGAGGACGTGCAGGTGACCGCCATGCACCCCGAACAGCGCTGCACCATCGCGTCCGTGTCGGGCCACGCCATGTACGAGCGCTCCAACCCCTACGAAGAATTCTTCGCCGGTGGCCGGCTGGACATGACGCACTGCCACTACGAGCAGATCGACCCGCGCACCACCCGCATCACCGGCTCGCGTTTCGAGCCAGCGCAAAAAGTGCGCGTCAAGCTCGAAGGCGCCGGCAAGGTGGGCGAGCGCTACGTGGGCATCTGCGGCATCCGCGACCCCTACACCGTGGCCAACGTGGACCGCGTGATCGCCTGGGCGCGCGAGCAGGCCCTCCTGCGTTTTGGCGACAGCGGCTACGAGCTGCACTACAACGTCTATGGCCGCGACGGCGTGATGGGCGCGCTCGAGCCGCTGCGCGACCAGCCCGGCCACGAGCTGTGTGTGATGGTGCAGGGCGTGGCCCCCACCAAAGAGATGGCTGAGGAGCTGACCATGATCGGCCTGCGCCAGATGTTCTACGCCCGCCTGCCCGACGTGAAGGGCACGGCCGGCTCGGTGGCCTTCCCGCTCGACGAGGTGCTGCACGCCAGCCCCGCCTACCGCTGGACACTGAACCACACGGTGGAGGTGGACGACCCGATGGAGCTGTTCAAGACCCACCTCACCGACGCAGGCATTTGAAGGAAGCCCCCATGAGCACACAGAAACTGAGCGAACTCGCCAAGACCATCCGCAGCAAGAACGCGGGCGTCAACAAAATCACCTTCGACATCATCTTCCGCGAGCCGGCGCAGTACGAGCGCGTCAAGCGCTCCGGCGCCATCACGCGCGACAGCATGGCCGCGCTCTACCGCATCCCGGTCGAACGCATCTCCGACTTCGTCGAATACGACCCCGGCCTGGCCATCAAATTCACCGTCTACCGCCTCCAGCCCAGCGGCAGCGCGGGCGATGGCGACATCTTCGGCGCGCAGCAGTACGCGCCGCTGCTGGACATCGCGATTCCCGCCTGAAGCCATTCCGCACCAAAGGAGACCCCATGACCACCAAACGCCAATGGCTGACCCGCCTGGCCTTGACCGCCACTGCGCTGTACCTGCCGATGGGCGCCTTCGCCCAGAACGAGGCCGTGCCCTCGACCATGAAGATCGTGGTGCCCTTCGGCCCCGGCGCCAGCAACGACGCCATCGCCCGTGCGGTGGCGCCCCTGCTGGCCAAGCGCCTGGGCAACACCGTGATTGTTGAAAACAAGGCCGGTGCGGCCGGCACCATCGGCGCCGACTACGTGGCCAAAAGCCCGCGCGACGGCTCGGTGCTGCTGCTGACCTCGTCCACCTTCGTCACCGCCGCCGCCACACAGGCCAAGATGCCCTACGACCCCATCACCGCCTTCGCCCCGGTGGCCATGGTGGGCAACGGCCCCATGCTGGTGGCGGTGAGCGCCGCCTCGCCCGTCAAGTCGGCCGCCGACCTGGTGGCCGCCGCGCGCGCGCAGCCGGGCAAGATCACCTACGCCAGCTCGGGCATAGGCTCCATCGCCCACCTGTCCAGCGAAATGATCAGCGACGCCGCCAAGATCCAGATGCTGCACGTGCCCTACAAGGGCGCCGCACCCGCGCTGATGGACATGATCGGTGGCCAGGTCGACATGATGGTGTCCAACTACAGCTCGCTGGCGCCGCAAATCAAGGGCGGCAAGGTGCGCGCCATCGGCGTGACCTCGGCCCAACCCAGCCCGGCCTTTGCCGACCTGCCGCCCATGACGTCGGTGGCGCCGGGTTTTGCGGCCAACATCTGGGTGTCCATCCTGGCGCCGGCCGGCACGCCCGCCGCGCTGGTGCAGCGCCTGAACCGCGAGATCGTGGCGATTGCCAGCGGCCCCGAGGTGCGCGCCCTGCTGGAGCCCGATGGCGCCCAGCCCACCCCCTACGCGCCGGCCGAGGTGGCCCAGCGCATCAAGGACGATCTGGCAGCCTGGAAACAGATCGCGACGGACAAGAAGATCGTCGCGGAGTGACCGTCAAGCCGATGCGGGTCAGGCCTTCAGCGCCGCCCGCATCTGGTCGATGACGGCCTTGTAATCCGGCTTGCCAAAAATGGCGCTGCCGGCCACGAAGGTGTCGGCGCCGGCGTCGGCCACGCGGCGGATGTTGTCGGCCTTGATGCCGCCGTCCACCTCCAGCCGGATGTCCTTGCCCGAGGCTTCGATGCGCTTCTTCGCGGCCTCGATCTTGCGCAGGGCGGAGTCGATGAAGCTCTGGCCGCCAAAGCCGGGGTTCACGCTCATGATGAGGATGAGGTCGATGTCTTCGATCACCCAGTCCAGCACGTCCAGCGGCTGCGCGGGGTTGAAGGTCAGGCCGGCCTTGGCGCCCTTGGCCTTGATGGCCTGCACGCTGCGGTGCACGTGGGTGGAAGCATCGGGGTGGAAGCTGACCAGATCGGCGCCCGCGTCGATGAACGCGCTGGCCAGCGCATCCACCGGCTGGATCATCAGGTGCACGTCGATCGGCACCGGGGTGCCGTCCGGCTTTTTGGCGTGCGGTTTGACCGCCTGGCAGATCATCGGCCCGAAGGTCAGGTTGGGCACGTAGTGGTTGTCCATCACGTCGAAGTGGATCCAGTCGGCGCCGGCGGCGATGACGTTTTTCACTTCCTCGCCCAGGCGGGCAAAGTCGGCGGAGAGGATGGACGGGGCGATGCGGTAGGTCATGGCGGCGATGGGTGGAGGGCGGGTCGGAGCCTGCCATTTTCGCAGGCCGGCAAAGGCCTTGGCGCACAGGTAACATCCGCCCATGCCCAAGTATCAGTTCCACTGCGAGGTCGCGCCGCAGTACCTGCCCGAGCAGTCCGACCCCGAACGCGGCGTGCACGCGTTCGCCTACACCATCACCATTTCCAACACCGGTGAGGTGGCGGCGCAGCTGATCTCGCGCCACTGGCTGATCGTGGACGCCATGGGCCACACCGAGGAGGTCAAGGGCCTGGGTGTGGTGGGGCACCAGCCCCTGCTCAAGCCGGGCGAAAGTTTCCAGTACACCAGCGGCGCGCGCCTGCGCACCGCCACCGGCACCATGCGCGGCAGCTACTTCTGCGTGGCCGAAGACGGTGAACGTTTCGAAACCGAGATCCCGCTGTTTGTGCTGGACGCCAGCGGCGCGGGCGGTTCTGGGCGCACGCTGCACTGACCCATGCAACGCTCCCCCGACGCCCACGCTCTGTTGGACCGGCTGGACCCCGACGCGCCGCTGGCGCAACGCCACCTGTGGCTGATGGATGTGCTGGGCTGGGTGCGCGGCGACCGCAGCAGCCCCCACGTCAGCGCCCAGCGGGTGATGTTGTTGCTGGACGCCGCCGAGCAGCGCACCGAGTGGTTGCCGCGCTGGCAGCGCTGGTGGGCCGGCTTTCACGCCACGGTGGACGTGACCCCTTTGCTGGCCGACCACGGCTTTGCACCGCGCACCGCGTTTCTCAGCGAGCTGGGCCACCGCCTGCGGCGCAAGCTGCTGCCGGCCACGCCCGAGACCACCGACATCGGCCCGCTGTTCGATCTGCTGTTTCCCTACCCGTTTGATGTCCAGTGGCTGCGCGCACTCGACAGCGACACGCTGGCCCGCATCGCGCGGCTGCTGACGCTGCCCCAGCCGGTGCCGCCCTCGGGCGTGCGCCTGAGCACCTGGCAGCAGGCCTTGCTGGATGCGACCGTGTTTGCCACCAGCCAGGTCAGCGCCACCGGCTTTGCGGCCGAAATCCGGGTGCGCATGTCGGACGAAGCCCGCCATGCGCGGCATTTCCACGCCCTGCCCCAGGTGCTGGAAGCCTTCCGCGCCAGCGTGCAGCAGCATGGCCCGCAGGCACCCCAAACGCAGGCCGCCGCCAGCGCGTTGCGCCAGCAACTCGACAACTGCCGCCACGCCGCCTACACCGTTTACAGCCACCTGGAAGCGCACGGCATTTCGGTGGGCATCGTGTTCCGCCTGCGCCAGTTGCGCGAACGCGTGCTGCGCACCAAGGCCCTGATCGACTGCCTGCTGGCCGAGCAAGGCGAACGCGCCAGCGCGGCGCTGCTGGCCGACCTGGTGCAGGTGGGGCAGGACAGCCGCAGCGTGCGCCAGCTGATCGCCGCCAGCTCCCACCTCACGGCGGCGCGCGTGGCCGAACGCAGCGCCGAAAGTGGCGAGCACTACATCACCCGCAACCGCGCCGAGTACCGCGCCATGCTGGCCAAGGCGGCCGGCGGTGGCGCCGTCATCGGCCTGACCACCTGGGCCAAGTTCGCGCTATACGCCCTGGGGCTGACGGCCTTCTGGGCCGGCTTTGCGGCCGGTCTCAACTACGCTGTGTCGTTTGTGCTGGTGCAACTGCTGCACCTGACCGTGGCCACCAAACAACCCGCCGTGACCGCGCCGGCCATGGTGGCCAAGCTGCGCGACCTGAAGTCCAACGAGGCGGTGCGCAGTTTTGTGGACGAGGTGGCCCACCTGTTCCGCTCGCAGGTGGCCGCCATCGTGGGCAACGTGGGCCTGGTGGTGCCGGTGGTGTTGCTCATCAGCGGCCTGCTGGCGCACTTCGCGGGTGCCCACATGATCAACGCCGAACAGGCCCACCATGTGCTGCACGACCTGAACGTGCTTGGCCCCACCGCGCTGTTCGCCGCCTTCACCGGTGTGCTGCTGTTTGCCTCCAGCATCATCGCCGGCTGGGTGGAAAACTGGTTTGTGCTGCACCGGCTCGACTCGGCCATGACCCACCACCCGCACTTCACGCGCACCCTGGGTGTGGCGCGTGCCGCGCGCTGGGCCGCCTTCATGCGGCGCCACATCTCGGGCTTTGCCTCCAACATCTCGCTGGGTTTCATGCTCGGCCTCATCCCCGCCTTCGCGGCCTTCTTTGGCATGGGGCTGGAGGTGCGCCACGTCACGCTCTCGGCCGGTCAGGTGTCGGCGGCAGCCGCCACGCTGGGCCTGCAGGTGCTGTTGGAGCCGGCCTTCTGGTGGGCGGTGGCCGGTGTGGTGGTGGTCGGCCCCATCAACCTGGCGGTGAGCTTTTACCTGGCCTTCCGGCTGGCGCTCAAGGCGCAGAACATCAACCAGGTCAACCGCCAGCGCATACGCGCCGAGATCCGCGCACGCATCCGCAGCGCGCCGCTGTCCTTTTTGTGGCCACCACGCGAAGCCGCTGATCATGGGTGAGTTCGAGCTGATCCGGCGCCACTTTCAGCGCCAGCGACCCGCCCGCGCCGACGTGCCGCTGGGCATTGGCGACGACTGCGCCCTGCTGGCGCCCGCGCCGGGGCAGCAACTGGCGGTGTCCACCGACATGCTGGTGGAAGGGCGGCACTTTCTTTCCACGGTGGACCCCGCCGCACTGGGCCACAAGGCGCTGGCGGTCAACCTCAGCGACCTCGCGGCCATGGGCGCCGAGCCCTTGGGTTTCACGCTCGCCCTGGCGCTGCCGCAGGCCGACGACGCCTGGCTGGCGGGTTTTGCACGCGGCCTGTTCGAGCTGGCCGACGCCCACGGCTGCGAGCTGGTGGGCGGCGACACCACCCGCGGCCCGCTCAACCTGAGCCTCACCGTGATGGGCCAGGTGCCACCGGGCTTGGCACTGAAACGCTCCGCCGCCCAGGCGGGTGACGACGTGTGGGTGAGCGGCACGCTGGGCGACGCGCGGCTGGCCCTGGAGGTGTTTCGCGGTGGCCTGGCGCTCGACGCCCATGCCTTCACACGCGTGCGGGCACGCCTGGAACGCCCCACGCCCCGGCTGGCCCTGGGCCTGGCCCTGCGCGGCATGGCCCACGCAGCGGCCGACATCAGCGACGGTCTGAGCGGCGACCTGGGCCACATCCTCGCGGCCAGCGGCGTGGGCGCCACGCTGCATGCGCCCGCCGTGCTGCAAGCCACCAGCGCCGACCTGCGGGGCACCGGGGACGCACGCGCACTCGAATACGCCTTGACCGGCGGCGACGACTACGAACTGGTGTTCACCGCGCCCAGCGCCCAGCGCGATGCGGTGGTGCAGGCCGCCATCCAAGCCGGCGTGAACGTCACGCGCATCGGCCAGATCGACGCCGCCCCCGGCCTGCGCCTGCTGGACACGCAGGGCCGCGAACAGGCCATGCCCGGCCGCGCTTTCGACCACTTCGCATGAGCGCATCGCCAGCTCGGCCCATCACCGTGGCCCTGGCCGGCCTCTGCGCCCTGGCCGTGGCCATGGGCATCGGCCGGTTTGCCTTCACGCCGCTGCTGCCCATGATGCTGCACGACGGCGTGGTCAACCTCGCCACCGCGAGCTGGCTGGCCACGGCCAATTACATCGGCTACCTGGTGGGTGCGGTGTTGTGTGCGCTGCTGCCCACCCTGGTGGCCCGTTGGCCCGGTGGGGCGGCCATGCCGGCCCCGGCGCGGCTGGTGCGGCTGGGGCTGGCGGCCACGGTGCTGCTCACCTTGGGCATGGCCGCGCCCTGGGCGGCGAGCTGGCCCACGCTGCGGTTTCTGGCCGGCGTGGCCAGTGCATTCGTGTTTGTGCAGACCTCGGGCTGGTGCCTGGCGCGCCTGACCGCGCTGGGCAAGCCCCGCTGGGGCGGCCTCATCTACATGGGCCCGGGCCTGGGCATTGCCCTGAGCGGCCTGGCCGCCAGCGCCATGGTGGTGGACGGCTGGGCCGCCGCCAGCGGCTGGGCGGTGTTCGGCGTGCTGGCGCTGCTCCTCACGGCGGGCATCTGGCGCATCTTCCACGGGCCGGCGGTGACGACCGCGACGCACGCCCACACCACCGCCCCCGCGCCCACCCACGGCGCGGCGGAGTGTGGCTTGTTCGCGCTGGCCTATGGCCTGTCGGGCCTGGGCTACATCGTCACCGCCACTTTTTTGCCGGTGATCGCGCGCCAGGCGCTGCCCGGCTCGGTCTGGCTGGACCTGTTCTGGCCCCTGCTGGGTTTGGGCGTGGCGCTGGGCGCGTTTCTGAGCACACGCCTGCCCCACCACATCGACCGTCGCCGCCTGCTGGTGGCCTGCTACACCATGCAGGCGCTGGGCGTGCTGCTGAGCGTGTGGTGGCCCAGCCTGGCCGGTTTTGCGCTGGGCAGCCTGCTGGTGGGCCTGCCCTTCACCGCCATCAGCTTCTTCGGCATGCAGGAGGCCCGGCGCCTGCGGCCCGCGCAGGCGCCCGCCTTCATGGGCCAGCTCACCGCCGTCTATGGCCTGGGCCAGATCATCGGCCCACCCATGGTGGCGCTGCTGCTGCAACACAGCGCCAACGTGGGCCAGGGTTTTGCGCGCGGGCTGGAAAGTGCCGCCGGCGCGCTGGTGCTGGGCGCGGTGCTGTTGGCCTGGCTGACCCACCGTTACCCATTGCAGGAGACCACCCATGCCCCATTGGTCCGATCGCCGCGCGCTTGATCTGCTGCGCATCACACACCCCATCGTGCAGGCGCCCATGGCAGGTGCGCAGGGGGTGGAGCTGGCCGTCGCGGTGTCGCGCGCGGGGGGCCTGGGCTCGCTGCCCTGTGCCATGCTCACGCCGGCCCAGGCGGCCGATCAGGTGTCGGCCTTCCGTGCCGCCAGCGGCGGCCCGCTCAACCTCAACTTCTTCTGCCACCAGCCGCCGACGCCAGACGCCGCGCGCGAGCAGGCCTGGCGCGAACGCCTCGCGCCCTTCTACCGCGAACTGGGCCTGGCGCCCGACACCCCCATCCCGGTGTCCAACCGCGCGCCCTTCGACGACGCCTTCTGCAAGGTGGTGGAGGCGTTGCGGCCCGAGGTGGTGAGCTTTCACTTCGGCCTGCCCGCGCCTGAGCTGTTGGCCCGCGTGAAGGCCAGCGGCGCGGTGGTGCTGTCCTCGGCCACCACCGTGGCCGAGGCGCGCTGGCTGGCAGCGAGCGGTTGCGATGCCGTCATCGCCCAAGGCGTGGAGGCCGGCGGGCACCGGGGCCTGTTCCTGAACGACGAGGTGTGCACCCAAGCCGGGCTGATGGCCCTGCTGCCCCAGGTGGTGCGGGCGGTGGACGTGCCGGTGATCGCCGCCGGCGCCATCGCCGATGGCCGGGCCATGGCCGCTGCCCTTCGGTTGGGCGCTGCCGCCGTGCAAGTGGGCACGGCCTACCTGTTCTGCCCCGAGGCGCGCATCTCGGCACCGCACCGCGCCGCCCTCATGTCGGCCGAGGACAACACCGCGCTCACCAACGTGTTCACTGGCCGGCCCGCACGCGGCGTCCTCAACCGCGCCATGCGCGAACTGGGGCCGATCAGCCCGCTGGCGCCGGCGTTTCCGCTGGCAGGGGGCGCGCTGGCACCCCTTCGCGCCGCCGCCGAGGCGCAAGGCAGTGGCGATTTTTCGCCGCTGTGGGCGGGTCAGGGGGTGGCCTTGGCGCGCGAGACCGCACAAGGCCTGGATGCCACCACGCTCACGCAGCGGCTGGCCGACGATGCGCACACCTGGCTGCGCGCGCAACCAGCTGGCGTACAGTAAACGCATGACCACGACGCCCGCCTCCTACGCGCTCGACCGCACCTTCACCCACCGGCTGCACACGCTCAACAAACTCACCGACCGGGTCAGCCAGACCGCCTACCTGCAGGGGGCCGGCCTGCCGCTGAGCGAGGGGCGCTGCCTGTCGGCCATCGGTGCGTTCACGCCGCTGTCGGTGAACGACCTGGCCCACCGCGCCAACCTCAACAAAGGCCAGGCCAGCCGCGCGGCGCAGTCGCTGGTGGAGCAAGGCCTGGTCCGCAAGGCGCCCAGCCCCACCGATGGACGGGGCGTGGTGCTGACCTTGAGCCCCAAAGGGCAGCGGGTCTACCAAAAAATCGTCGGCGTGGTCCTGCAACGCAACACCGACATCCTGGCCTGCTTGACGGAGGCCGAGCAACGCCAGCTCGACGCGCTGTTGGAGCGTCTGGTGGCCCATGCCCGCGACGCCCTGGCGCCGGGCGACGACGAAGAAGACTGAGAAGCACGATGCTGCAAGCCGCCATCATTGACCTCGACGGCACCCTGGTCGATACCCTGGGCGATTTCGCCGAGGCACTGAACCGCACGCTGACCGACCTGCAACTGCCCCACCTGGGCCGTGCGCAGATCGAACGCATGATCGGCAAAGGCTCGGAAAACCTGCTGCTGTCGGCCATGGCGCACCTGGGTGAACCCGATCCCGCCGGACGCCTGCCCGAAGCCTGGGCCGCCTACCAACGGCATTACCTCGATGTGAACGGCCGCTTCAGCCAGGTGTTCGACGGCGCGCTGGAAGGCCTGCAAGCCCTGCGCGACGCCGGCCTGCCCCTGGCCTGCCTGACCAACAAGCCCCTCGCCTTTGCGCAAACCCTGCTGCGCGACAAAGGACTGGCCGGCTTTTTTGGCCACGTGTTCGGCGGTGACAGCTTCGAGCGCAAGAAGCCCGACCCGCTGCCCCTGCTGAAAACCTGCGCGGCCCTGGGCACGGCGCCGGCACACACCCTGATGGTGGGTGACTCGCAGAACGACGGCCTGGCCGCCCGCGCGGCCGGCTGCCCGGTGGTGTTGGTGACCTACGGCTACAACCACGGTGATCCGATCGGGGAAGCCCCTCACGACGCCTTGGTGGATTCGCTCGCCCAGCTGCGCCAATGGCCCGGGCTGTCGAGCGTGCGGCGGGCTTGAGGGACAATAGCCACTTCTCCTGCGCGCGCCGGCCTGGCCCAGCGCGCCCTTTGCCCCCCAGTACCGTCTCCTGTACCGCGTGTCCGCCCCCGTTCCCGACAACTCCCACCGCATGACCCCGCTGGAGCGGCGCGCCAGCGCTTCGCTGGCGGCCATCTTCGCGCTGCGCATGCTGGGCCTGTTCCTGGTGCTGCCCGTGTTCGCGCTGGAAGCGCGGCGCCTGCCGGGCGGCGACGACCCCGCTCTGGTGGGCCTGGCCATGGGCCTCTATGGCCTCACCCAGGCCGTGCTGCAAATGCCGCTGGGCATGGCGTCCGACCGCTGGGGCCGCAAACCGGTCATCCTGGCCGGGCTGGCGGTGTTTGCGCTGGGCAGCGCGCTGGCGGCCTGGGCGCCCAGCGTGCACTGGCTGGCCGCCGCCCGCGCACTGCAGGGCGCGGGCGCCATTTCGGCGGCGGTCACCGCGTTCCTGGCCGATGTGACGCGTGACGCGGTCCGCACCAAGGCCATGGCCCTGGTGGGCGCGAGTATCGCGCTCATGTTCGCGCTGTCGCTGGTGCTGGCACCCTGGCTCGCCGCGCGCATCGGACTGGGCGGCCTGTTTGCCCTGACGGCGGCCCTGGCCCTGGGCGGCATGGCCGTGGTGGCCTGGGTGGTGCCACCCGAGCCGCCACAACACAAGGACGCCGGACGTGGCGGCCTGCGCGAGGTGCTGGCCCATGGCGGCCTGCTGCGCCTGAACCTGGGCGTGTTCGTGCTGCACGCGGTGCAACTGGCCATGTGGATGGTGGTGCCGGCCTTGTTGGTCAAGGCCGGGCTGCCGGCGCCCGCGCACTGGCAGGTCTACCTGCCGGCCATGCTGGTGTCGCTGCTGGTCATGGGCGGCGGGCTGTTCCGCCTGGAACGCAAAGGCTATCTGCGTGCGGTGTTTCTGCTGGCCATTGGCCTCATCGTGCTGGCGCAAGTGGGCTTTCTGCTGAGCGAGCAGGCGCCATCGGTGCCGCTGCTGGCCGCGCTGCTGTGTGTGTTCTTCGTCGGCTTCAACACGCTGGAGGCCAGCCAGCCCAGCCTGGCGTCACGCTTGGCCCCCGCTGCCCACCGGGGCACGGCGCTGGGGGTGTACAACACCTTGCAGTCGCTGGGCTTTTTTGCCGGTGGTGCGGCCGGTGGCTGGCTGCTGCGCCACCAGGGCGGCAGCGCCGTATTCCTGGTGGCCGCTGCGCTCACCCTGCTGTGGCTGGCCGTGGCCTGGGGCATGGCGCCGCAGGCGGCACGCGCCCCTGCGGTCAACCCGCTTGCTCAAAAATCCACAATGGAGGCAAAATGAATCCGTTTCCGAAGCGGATTCAAAATGCCCCACATTTCCATCAAAGATGTCCCTGACGCCTGGGCCGAGGCCCTGCGCCAGCGCGCCGCGCGCAACCACCGGTCGCTGCAGGGCGAACTCATGGCCTTGCTGGAACAGGCCGTGCATGAGCCCGCCGCCCGCCCGCCGGCCGGCCAGGCAACCTCATCCACCAGCCTGGTGCCCACACGGCGGGGCTGGAAAACCGTCGAGCAGGTGAGCGCCGAGCTGCGCGCCCGCCACCCGCAGCCCATCGCCGATCAGGCCTCCAGCCTGACCCTCATCCGCGAAGACCGCGACAGCCGATGACCACGCCCTCCCCGCTGTTTGTGGCCGAGCCGCCATCGCGCTACCTGGAACGCCCGCCGCTGGTGGTGGACTGCAGCGCCGTGGCTGGTCTGGTGTTCCGCGAACCGTGGTTTGAAGCGGCGCAGGGCCGGTTCGCTGGCCGCAGCCTGCACGCACCCCATCTGTTGAGCAGCGAAATCGCCAGTGTGGCCCTCAAAAAACACCGGCGCGGCGAGACCCACGCGCTCACCGGCCTGACCCTGGCCGCCGAGCTGGACATGGAGCTGCACGCCACGGACCCGGTGCAGGTGGTCGATCTGGCCCAGCGCTACGGTCTGAGCGCCTATGACGCTGCCTACCTCTGGCTGGCCGCCGAACTGCGCTGCCCGCTGGCCACCTTCGACGAAGCGCTGGCGCGCGCCGCCACCGATCACCTGGCCCGCCTGGGCTGACCAGGGGTCGGACGGCGCACCAACCAGTTGCGGCACAATCTCGGTACTCACATCAGGGCATTCCACTCATGGCATCCGTCAACAAAGTCATCCTCGTCGGCAACTGCGGCCGCGACCCCGAAATCCGTTACCTGCCCTCGGGCGGCGCCGTGGCCAACATCAGCATCGCCACCACCAGCCGTCGCAAGGACCGCAATTCCGGCGAATTCGTCGAAGAAACGCAATGGCACCGCGTCACGTTCTTCGAGCGCCTGGCTGAAATCGTGGGTGAATACGTCAAAAAGGGCACCCAGGTCTATGTCGAGGGTCGCCTGACCTACCGGAAATACACCGACAAGGACGGTATCGAGAAGACCGCGACGGACATCATTGCGTCGGAAATGCAACTGCTGGGGGGTCGCCAGGGCATGGGTGGTCCCAGTGACGAAGGCGGCGGCGGTGGCTACAGCCGCCCGGCGGCCGCTCCGCGCGCGGCCGCGCCCACCGCTGCGCCGCGCCAACCGGCCGCACGCCCGGCGCCCGCCAGCAGCGGTTTTGAAGACATGGACGACGACATCCCGTTCTGACGGGTGGCCCGCCTCGGCGGGTTTTTTTTCGTCCTTTCATTGGCCCAACTGGTTTGCACGAGACATGCTCTACACCGAATCCAAGGAAAAAAGCGCCGAACTGCTGCGCGCCGTGCTGGCCCTGATGAACCAGCACGGCGCCGCGTTCAACCCGGTCACCTACGCCGTCTGCTACGAATACGTGGCCGGCATCAACAGCCGCCTGAACCAGGCCTTCGACCACTTCACCCGCACCGAGCCGCGCCTGGGCGACGACACCATGACGCGCCTGTACCGCGAGCACATCGCCGGCATAGACGACAAGACCATGGAGCGCATCAGCGGCGACATGCAGCGCGTGATGGCCGGCATGTCGGAGAGCGCGGCACGCACCGGCAACGAGGCGGGCGACTTCACCCAGCACCTGGCAGGCCTGTCCAAGGCGCTGCAGTCGAGTGACACCGAACGCCTGGGCCTGCACCTGGGCCAGGCGCTGCAGCAAACCGAGGCCATGCGCAGTTCGGCTGCCGCGCTGCAAGCCCAGGTCAATGCCAGCAGGCGCGAGATCGAACAGCTGCGCACCGACCTGCAGCGTGCGCGCGAGGATGTGTTCGTGGATGCGCTGACCCGCGTGCTCAACCGCAAGGGGCTGGACCACAAGATCGGCCAGCTGCTGCGCACCCCGCCCAACACGGGCACCCAACATGCGCTGGTCATGCTGGACATCGACCACTTCAAGTCCATCAACGACGGCCACGGCCACCTGATGGGCGACCGCGTGCTCAGCGCCCTGGGGGAACTGCTCAAACAGTCGGTGGGCGAGGCCGGCAGCACCGTGGCGCGCTATGGTGGCGAGGAATTCGCCATCCTGCTGCCCAATGCCACACCGGCGCTGGCGCAGGAGGTGGCCGAGCGCGTGCGCCTGCGCACCAAGGGGCTCAAGATCCGCCACAAGCAGACCAACGAGGTGGTGCTCACGCTCACGCTGTCGGCCGGCGTGGCCGCCCACCAGCGCGGCGAGGACGCCAGCGCCTGGATCGCGCGCGCCGACAAGGCCTTGTACCAGTCCAAGGAAAGCGGGCGCGACCGGGTGAGCCTGGCGGCCTGATCAGGCGAAATCTGCAGCCTCGGTGTCGATCACGCCGCCGCCCAGGCAGACCTCGCCGTCGTACAGCACGGCCGACTGCCCCGGCGTGACGGCCCACTGGGCCTGCATGAAGTCCAGCGCAAACCCCTGATCGGGCAGGGGCTCGAAGTGGCAGGCCGCGTCCGTCTGCCGGTAGCGGGTTTTGGCGGCCATGTCGCCGACCGGCGGCGGCGAGCCCGCCACCCAGCTCGCGTCCAGCGCCCGCAGACGCGGCGAGAGCAGCCAAGGATGGTCGTGGCCCTGGACCACCCACAGCGTGTTTTTTTCGACGTCCTTGCGCGCCACGAACCAAGGGGCGTGGTCACCGCCACCGCGCTGCGCGCCCTTGTCCTTCACGCCGCCAATGCCCAGACCCTGGCGCTGGCCCAAGGTATAAAAACTCAGGCCCTGGTGCTGGCCAATGGTGCGGCCACGTTCGTCCTTGATCGGACCGGGTTCCTTGGCGATGTAGCGGTTGAGAAAGTCGCGGA
>CAYUAH010000068.1:0-14357 GCA_964442375.1 uncultured Hydrogenophaga sp.
GGTTGACGGACTTCACTAACTTCAGACTGGTACGGCTGTCGGGGGGCAGGTCAGGGCACGACCGGACGGGGCAAAACCGGGGTATCGAGGCTGTCACCGGGGAACAAAACGGGGAACAAATTTCAACGATGTGGAATAACATCATTTGAAATCAATGTGTTGCGAACATCTTTGGAATCCAGCCACGCCCGGAGTTTCACGACTCCGGGCTTTTTTGTTGTGTCCGGCAGGGCACGTCAGTCGATATGCGCTGATGTGCGCCTGACAGGCTTTGCACTTCTTTGGTTTTTTCATATGTTCATGTGAGTGCGGAGAAGGGATAGTTCGCCGTTTGTTCGTGCGTCACAAATGGTCTCTCCTTTCAAAAACCGAAACATGAAAAAAATCACCTCAACCTGCGTGGCCGCTGCGGTGCTTCTCGTCGGATGCGCATCCGCTTCCAAAGACCTTGCCTCGGCCTACGTGTCTCCCATGCAGTACCAGTCTTACGATTGCGACCAGCTTGCTTCTGAATCACAGCGCGTTCAGCTTCGTGTGAACCAGCTGGCGGCTCAGCTCGATGAAGCTGCTGCCAACGACAAGGCGATCACCGGTGTCGGGATGATTCTGTTTTGGCCCGCATTGTTTGCACTGGGTGGCAAGAAGCCCCAAGAGGCGGAGTATTCGCGTCTGAAGGGTGAGTACGAGGCGATTCAACAGTCGGCGACGCTCAAGAAGTGCATTGGCGTGGTGGCGCCACTTCAAGTGCCGAGCCAGGCGGCGACGGCTGCACAAGGCACGACCCAGGGCGCAGCCAGCACGGCCGCTGCACCGGGGTCGACCGCCACCGAAACGGCGGCAGGCAGCACGCCGGCCCCAGCGGCCCAGCCGGCAACCGCCGCCAAGTGATCGGGCGTTGAGCGCGCCACCTGGCGCCGCACCGCCTCACGCCACAAGCACCACCGGCTCCAGCGCGTCACCGGCCGCGCTGATGCGTCCAATGGCGGCCGTGTGGTGATAACCCGCCGCCTGCAGCGCTTGCACACAAGCGTCCGCGCGGTCGGCCGGGACGCTGGCCAGCAGGCCGCCAGCGGTTTGCGGATCGAACAGCAGCGCGTAGCGGGGGTCGTTCACAAACGCTTCGGGGTTGCGCAGGGCGCGGCGCAGGCGCACGTTGGCCGGCTGCAGTGAGCTGACGATGCCCGCCTCCACACACGCCAGCGCGCCGTCGAGCAAGGGCAGGGCGCTCAGGCTCAGTTCGGCGTCCACGCCCGAAGGCCGCGTCATTTCCACCAGATGGCCCAGCAGGCCAAAGCCGGTGAGGTCGGTGCAGGCGGTGGCGCCGTGTTCCCGCAGAATGCGCGCGCCGGCCTGATTGGACAACACCATCGAGGCCAGCGCCGTGTCTGTCCACCGCCCTTTGGCGGCGTGCCGTGCGTGAGCGGCAAACAGGGTGCCTGTGCCTATGGGTTTGGTCAGCAGCAGCACGTCGCCGGGGCGCATGCCGCCCTTGCGCATCACGCCATCCATGGGGCCACCGGCAGCATCAACCGTCGGTTCGTCGATCAGCCCATTGACGGCAAAACCCAGCGCCAGCTCGCGGCCCTCGCCGGTGTGGCCGCCAACCAGGCTGCAGCCGGCTGCGTTCAGCACCTCCACCGCGCCGGTCATCATCTGCAGCAGCAGGTCTTCGACCTTGGCCTCCAGCCCTGGTGGCACGGTGGCAATTGCGGTGGCGGTTTGCGGCTCGGCGCCCATGGCAAAAATGTCGCTCAGCGCGTGGTTGGCAGCCACCTTGCCAAACAGGTAGGGGTCGTCGATGAAGCTGCGGAAAAAGTCCACCGTGTGCACCACCGCCTTGCCCGGCGGCACACGCACCACGGCGGCGTCGTCGGGGGCGTGCAGGCCAATCAGCACGTCGTCGCGGTACACCGGCTGCAGTTGGCCCAGCGCGCGGCTCAAGATGTTGGCGCCCACCTTGGCGCCGCAGCCGCCGCAGCGCATGGCCATGGCCGATATCGCCTGGAGCGACTCCTCGGCACTCAGCGCCAGGCTGTTGGTGCTTGCTGCCGGTGTGGGCAAGGCCGGCGCCATGGCCGGCAGCTCGGTGAACATGCGCATGAAGCGGCGGTCGATGCGGTCTTTCCACCGCCACACCCAGTCGCCCGCAAAACCGATGGGGCCGCGCGAGGCCACGGCGTGCTGTTCGCCGGTGGAAATCAGCGCCAGCCAATGCCGCTGCGGCCTGTAGGCCACCATGGGCTGGCCGCGCAGGCTCAAGCGCAGGTTCTGGGCCAGCGGCGCGCCCATCCGCACCGCAAACACACCGGCTTTTTCCAGCGGGCGGGGCGTGAAGCAGGCCACGTCGCCTGCGGCAAAAATCTTGGGGTCACTCAGCGTCTGCAGGTGCTCGTTCACCTGAATGAAACCGTGCTCATCCAGCGCCAGCCCGGTGTCCAACAGCCACGCGGGGCCGCCAGCCTGGGTCACCCACAGGGTTTCATCGGCATCAAATGTGCGGCCGTCCCGGGTGTGCAGGCAGCCCGGCGCCACGGCCGTGACCTCGGCGTGGGTGTACACCGCCACATGCCGTCTCTTGAGCTCACGCGCAAAACGTTCGCGCACCCAGCGGTTGTGGGTGCGCAAAATGCTGTCGTCCGCAGTGAGCAATACGCAGCGCAGCAACTCGGGGTTGCGGCCCAGTTGCCGCAGTTCGTGGTGCAAGCGGTGCTGCACCGACAGCAGCAGCTCCACCCCGCCGGCGCCACCACCCACCACCGCCACCGTGAGGCGGCTGTGTGTACCGCGCACACGCTCAAGCAGGTGCAGCCAGCGCTGGTTGAAGTGCGCAATCGGCTTGACCGGCACCGCATGTGCCTGCGCGCCGGCCACCTGCCGCAGTTTGGGCGTGGAGCCGGTGTTGATGGACAGCAGGTCGTAGGGCAGGTCGGGGCGGTTGCGCAGTTGCACGCGCTGCGCGCTGCGGTCCAGCCCGGTCACTTCCGCGTGGATGAAACGCGCGCCCGCAAACGCCGCCAGGCGTGCCAGGTCGATGTGCACCTCGTCAAAGCTGTAGTGGCCGGAGATGTAGCCAGGCAACATGCCGGAATAGGGCGTGTCAATGTCGGTGCAGATCAGGGTGACGCGCAGGCCGGGTTCGGGCCGCATGGCCAGCATGCGCAACACCACCACGTGGCTGTGGCCGCCACCCACCAGCACCAGGTCACGCAATAGGGGTTGTTCGGATGCTTGCATGGGTTTGGGCTTGTGTCGCTGGCACGCATCATAGAGGCGTGACAGGCCCTCGCCCTGCCAAGTCATTCACTGCGCGCCAACCGATCGATGGTGGTTGCCGGCGGTGGGTGTATCGTTGGCAACATGCGTTCAGTTCCCAGTCAAATGACATCACCCCAGACTCCCTCAGAGCGCCTCCCCTTGCAAGGGCCGCTTGCCCAGGGGCAGGCTCATCCGGAGGTCCAGTGGCGCCTGCCAGCGGGCGCCCAGTCCACGGTGCTGGTGGTGGACGACCAGGACAGCACAAGGGTGGCTGTGGCCGCCGTGCTCGACGAGCATGGCCACCGCGTCATCGAAGCCGATAACGCCGAATGGGCCCTGGAGCAGTTTCTGCGACACCGGCCCGACATCGTGCTGCTCGACGTCGAAATGCCCGGTTACGACGGCTACTGGATGGCGCGGCGCATGCGCGAGATGGAGCCTGACGGGTGGACGCCCATCATCTACCTGTCGGGCCAGGCGCAGGCGCTGGATCTGTGGCGCGGCATCGAGGCCGGTGGCGACGACTACCTGGTCAAGCCGGTGTCGCCGGTGGTGCTGCTGGCCAAGCTGCGCGCCATGCAGCGGCTGGTGGACATGCGCCGCAAGCTGGTGGCGGTGTCGAGCGAGTTGCGTGTGGCCAACGAGCGGCTGCAGGGGCTGTCGGTGGTCGACGCGTTGACCGGCCTGACCAACCGGCGTGGTCTGGACGCGCGGCTGCAGGAGGAAATTGCGGTGGCCCGGCGCGACGGTGTGGCGCTCAGTGTGTTCCTGTGCGACGTGGACCATTTCAAACTCTACAACGACGCCCTGGGCCATGGCGAGGGCGACGAATGCCTGCGCCATGTGGCCCAGGTGCTGCGTTCCGTCTGCAAGCGTCCGCGCGATCTGGCGGCCCGCTACGGTGGCGAGGAGTTCGTGCTCGTGTTGCCCGACACCCCGCGTTCGGGTGCGCTCACGCTGGGGCGGACCCTGCTGCACCTGTTGCGGCAGCGGGCACTGCCACACCCCAATTCGTCCACCGGTCCGTACGTGTCGCTCTCGGGCGGCATCACCACGCTGGTGCCCGGCGAAAACAGCAGTCCCGAGGACTTGCTGTTGCGGGCCGACGAAGCGCTCTACACCGCCAAGGGCATGGGCCGCAACCGCGTCTTCAGCTACGAGCTGCGCATTGATGCCACCCCTTGACGCGGGCTCGCGGGGTGCGCAGCCTGCGTCCGAGGCTTGGCACACCCAAGCCGCCGATACCGTGGCGCGGGCGCTGGGCAGCAACCCGCACACCGGGCTGAGCCCGGCCGAGGCACAAGCGCGGCTGGCGCGACACGGCCCCAACCGCCTGGCCGAGGTGGCGCGGCGCCCGGCCTGGTTGCGGTTTGCGCTGCAGTTCCACAACCCCCTGATCTATGTGCTGATGGCCGCAGGCCTTGCCACGCTGGCCTTGAGGGACTACGTGGACAGCGGTGTGATTCTGGGGGTGGTGCTGATCAACGCGCTGATTGGCCACATTCAGGAAGGCAAGGCCGAGCGCGCGCTGGACGCCGTGCGCGGTTTGTTGGCCGCGCGCGCCAGCGTGTTGCGCGGTGGCGAGCGGCGCCAGATTGACGCCGCCGAGCTGGTGCCGGGCGACGTGGTGTGGCTGGAGTCGGGCGACAAGGTGCCGGCCGATGTGCGCCTGCTGCGTGCCAAAAACCTGCGGCTGATCGAATCGGCGCTCACCGGCGAGTCGGCGCCGGTGGAAAAGTCGCTGGACCCGGTGGCCCTGGACGCCGCCGTGGGCGACCGGCTGTGTTTGGCCTACTCGGGCACGCTGGTGGCCTACGGGCAGGGCCAGGGTGTGGTGGTGGCCACCGGAGCGCAGACGGAGATTGGGCGCATCGGCAGCCTGGTGGGCGACATGCAGACCCTGGCCACGCCGCTCACGCGCCGGCTCGACCAGTTTGCGCGGCAGATCACCGCCTTCATCCTGGGCGTTGGCGTCCTCACCATGGCCTACGGCCACTGGGTGGCGCAGATGCCGTTGATGGACTTGTTTCTGGCGGTGGTGGGCCTGGCTGTGGCCGCCATACCCGAGGGTTTGCCGGCGGTGGTCACCATCGTGCTGGCCATGGGTACGCGGGTCATGGCGCGCAAGAAGGCCATCGTGCGGCGCCTGCCGGCGGTGGAGACGCTGGGCTCGGTCACGGTGATCTGCTCGGACAAGACCGGCACCCTGACCCGCAACGAAATGACCGCCGTGCGCGTGTTGCTGCCTGGTGGTGAGCTGGCGGTGACCGGCACCGGCTACGCGCCCGAAGGCGGCTTTCACCACCGGGGCCAGCCGCTGGACCCGGCCACCGATGCCCGTTTGATGGACTTGGCGCGCGCCGCCTTGTTGTGCAACGACGCCCGCTTGCATCGGACACCCGATCAAGGCTGGCAGCTGGTGGGCGACCCGACCGAAGGCGCGCTGCTGGCGCTGGCGCTCAAGGCCGGGCTGGACCTGCCGCAGACACTGGCGCGCTGTCCCCGACTGGACGCGATCCCCTTTGAATCTGAGCGCCAGTACATGGCCACGCTGCACCACGACCACGAAGGCCACCACCTGGTGCTGCTCAAAGGCGCGCCCGAGCGCGTGTTGGCCCTGTGCACCACGCAGGCCGGCGGCCAGCCGCTCGATGCTGCGCATTGGCACGCGCTGGTGGAACGCGCGGCCCGCGCGGGCGAACGGGTGCTGGCGCTCGCCCAGCGCCAGTGCGATACGGCCCGGCACGAAATGGAGGTGCAGGACATGGTGCCCGGCTTCGAGTTGCTGGGGCTGGTGGGCATCATCGACCCGCCGCGCGAGGAAGCCATTGCCGCCGTGGCGGACTGCCAGCGCGCAGGCATAAGGGTGAAGATGATCACCGGCGACCACGCCGTCACGGCCTCGGCCATTGGCCGACAGCTGGGCCTGGCGGGCGGCGCCGCGCTCACGGGCGACATGATCGAAAGCCTGAGCGACGCGCAACTGAAAACACGCGTGCTCGACACCGATGTGTTTGCCCGCGCCAGCCCCGAACACAAGCTGCGGCTGATTGCCGCGTTGCAGGCACAAGGCCACCTGGTGGCCATGACCGGTGACGGCGTGAACGACGCGCCCGCACTGAAGGCGGCCGACATCGGCGTGGCCATGGGCGGCAAGGGCACGGACGCGGCGCGCGAGGCCTCGGACCTGGTGCTGACCGACGACAACTTCGCAACCATAGCCCGCGCGGTGCGCGAAGGCCGCGTGGTGTTCGACAACATCAAGAAGTCGCTCATGTTCATGCTGGCCACCGACGGCGGCGAGGCCGGGGTGATCCTGCTGGCCATTTTTGCCGGCCTGCCCCTGCCGGTGACGGCGGCGCAGATTCTGTGGGTCAACACCGTCACCGCCGTGACGCTGGCGCTGGCGCTGGCCTTCGAGGCGCCCGAGCGCGGTGTGATGGCGCATGCGCCCCGGCCGGTGGACGAGCCCATCGTCACCGGCGCGTTGGCACGGCGCATCCTGTTTGTGGTGCTGCTCATGGTGGCGGCCACTTTCGCCGTTTTCAACTGGGAGCTGGCGCGCGGCAGCAGCCTGGAGACCGCGCGCACCGCCGCCGTCAACATGATCGTGGTGAGTGAAATGTTCTATCTGTTCAACGTGCGCCGTTTTACCGACCACGCCTTGCGGCTGGAGACCCTCACCGGCAACCGCATGGCCGTGCTGGTGCTGGCCATCCTCATCGTGCTGCAACTGCTGTTCACCTACGCGCCCACCTTGCAGTTGCTGTTCCACAGCGTGGCGCTGGACGCTGCTTCGTGGGGTTTGATTCTGCTGCTGGGGATGGCGCTGTTCTGTGCCGTGGAGCTGGAAAAAGCCTGGCTGCGGCGTGTGGGTGCGCACCGGCTGTGAGCGGCTGTCAGCGCGGCGGGATGGCCTTGAGCGAGCTCAGCACCGCCAACGCGCTCAGCCCCAACGCGGTGGACACCCACATGGCACCCGCGCCCCAGCGCGCCACGCAGGCGCCAAACAGCAGCGGTGCCAGCGCCTGTGCCAGCCGCGAGGGCGCCATGATCCAGCCTTGGCGCTGACCGTAGCCATGCGGCCCGAACAGCGCCAGCGGCAGCGTGCCCTTGGCGATGGTGAGAATGCCGTTGCCCGTGCCGTGCAACACCACAAACACCGGGCTGGCCACCGGCCCCAGTGCCAGCCAGGTGATGGCCCCCAGTGGGTGGGCGAGTGCCGCCACCCGGGCCGACCACAGCGGGTGCCAACGCTGCATCAGCCCGTATTCGACCAGGCGGCCGGCCACCTGGGCCGGACCCACCAGCGCGGCAGTGGCCACCGCCGCTGACAGGCTGGCGCCGTGGGCCATGAGCAGTTGCGGCAAGTGGGCCGCCATGGCGGTGCTGACGAACCAGGTGGCGGCAAACACGTAGGCCAGTGCCCAGGCCACGCCACGTGGCGGCGGGGTGGGCGCCGCTGCGGCCACCTGCAAGGGCCCAGGCGCCGTTTGCCTCTGCGGTTCGGCGTCGCGCCCCTGCGGCAGGCTGGCATTGAGCGGCAGGCCCAGCACCAGGTGCAGCACGGCCCAGGTGGCGCAGGCTTCGCGCCAGCCCCAGGTGTGCGCCAGCCAGGCCGTGAATGGCCAGCCCACGGTGCTGGCAAAACCCGCCAGCAGGGTGATGCCGGTGATGGCCGAACGGGCCTGGCCGCCCTGCAGGCGCACCAGGGTGGAAAAGGCGGCGTCGTAGAGGCCGCAGCCCATGGCCACCCCCAACAGCAGCCAGCCCATAAACAGCGTGGCGGGGTTGGGCGCCACCGCCAGCGTCAGCAGCCCGGCCGCAAACAGCAGGCTGACCAGGCTGAGCACGCGGCGCCCTCCGTGGTGGTCGATGGCGCGACCGCTGACGGGCCCGAGCAGCGCCGACACGCCCAGCGCCAGGCTGAAACCCAGCCAGACCTCGGTGGTGGCCATCCCCAGCTCGGCGGCCATGGCGCCGGCCAGCAGGGCAGGCAGGTAGTAGGACGAGGCCCATGCCAGGGTTTGGGCCGTGCCCAGACGCAGCACCAGCGAGGTGGTGTTCAGGCGCGCACCCAGCCCGACTCGACAAAAGCGGCGGCGGTGTCCCGTGCCAGGGCCTCCACACGCGCCACAGCGGTGTCGAGCTCGGCACTGACCTGACCGGTGGCGGCCAGCTTTTCAATCTGCGCGGCCAATGCGCCCAGTTGCTGGGCACCCATGCTCACGCTGCTGCCCTTGAGGCTGTGGGCGCTGCGGCGCAAGGTGGCCAGGTCGCCTGCGGCCAGCAGCGTCGCCAGGGAAGCGCTTTGTTCGGGCAGGCCGTCCACGTACAGCTTCACGATGTGGTCGAGTTCGTCACCCAGCGCTTCGCGCAGTTCGTTCAGGGTGGCGTGGTCGATGAGTTGCATCATGTGCTGGACCCTCAGGCAACGTCGAGGGTGTGGAATGGGAACTGCCCGGCGCGGCGGTCGGCAAAGTAACACAGCAGCGTTTCGCGCACCGTGCGGAAGGCGATCTCGTCCCAGGGAATCTGGTCTTCGGTGAAGAGGCGTGCTTCCTGGGTTTCGTGGCCGGGGTTGAACTGGTCGCTCAACAGGCGGGCGCGGTAGTACATGTGCACCTGGCCCACCCGTGCCACGTTGAGCAGGGTGTACAGCGGGCCCAGCTCGATCAATGCGCCGGCCTCTTCGTCGGTTTCGCGGGCCGCGCCCTCGGCGGTGGTTTCACCCAGCTCCATGAAGCCTGCGGGCAGTGTCCATTTGCCCAGGCGCGGCTCGATGTTGCGCTTGCACAGCAGCACCTGTTCGCCGGAGTCGCCCCACACCGGCACCGTGCCCACCACGTTGAGCGGGTTTTCGTAGTGAATGGTGTG
The DNA here is from genome assembly GCA_964442375.1 of uncultured Hydrogenophaga sp. Taxonomy (GTDB): domain Bacteria; phylum Pseudomonadota; class Gammaproteobacteria; order Burkholderiales; family Burkholderiaceae_C; genus Hydrogenophaga. The sequence goes on from CAYUAH010000068.1 coordinate 9,133, forward strand.
GCAGGCCGGGCACACGGCGCGGATGCGCGTGTCGCCGTCGTCCGGCACCCGGTGTTGCACCGAGGTGCCGCACACGCGGCAGTGGTTGACAGGGAAGCGCGACAGCATCCGACGAGTGTAGCGTCGCCGCGCGCGGGTCAGGCTTTGGCGGGTTTGGTCGCCTTGGTGTGTTTGTCGATCAGGCTGCGGGCGGTGTCGAGCAGCTTGCGGCCGTCAAAGCCGCGCTTGTTCATGTCGTCCATCCACTCCACCTCCACCTGGCGCGCCTTGCGACGGAACTCCTGCGCGTCGGCCTGCGGGATGGTGTAGATGGTGTTGCCCCGGTCGGCAGCCGCCTTGCGTCCGGGCACGTCGCCTTCCTGCTGCACCCGGCCCAGGTAGGCCGAGGTGGCCATGCCGGAGTTGGCGTCGATGATTTTTTTCAGGTCGGGTGGCAGCGAGGCGTACTTGGCCTTGTTCATGCCCATCACGAAGGTGGTGGTGTAGAGCGCGCCACCGGCGGGGTCGAACTCGCTGTGGAATTTGGTCAGCTCGTGCACCTTGACGGCGGGCACCACCTCCCAGGGAATGGCGCAGCCGTCGATCACGCCCTTGGACAGCGCGTCGGGAATCTGCGGCAGTGGCATGCCCACTGGCGTGGCGCCCAGGTAGCCCAGCATCTTGGTGATCTGGCGCGTGGGACCGCGCAGCTTCATGCCGCGCAGGTCGTCGGGGTGCTGGATCTGCTTGTTTTTGGTGTGCAGCATGCCCGGACCGTGCACCTGCAGGGCAATGGGCTGGATGTCCTTGTACTCGTCGGGCGCCATGGTCTGGATGTACTCCCAGAAAGCCTTGGAGGTGGCCTCGGCGTTGGTCATCATGAAGGGCAACTCGAAGACCTCGGTGCGCGGAAAACGACCGGAGGTGTTGCCCGGCAGCGTCCAGACGATGTCGACCACGCCGTCCTTGGCCTGGTCGAACAGCTGCACCGGCGAGCCGCCCAGCTGCATGGCCGGGTAGGCCTCGAACTTGATGCGCCCGCCCGACTCCTTCTCGACCTTGTCCATCCACCACTTGTGCATGTTGAGCCACACGTTGGACTGCGGCGCCATGAAGGTGTGGAATTTGAGCGTGACGCTTTGCTGGGCCAAACCGACCAGGGCGGGTGCGCCCAGCGCCACGGCGGCGGTGGACTGGAGCAAGGTGCGGCGCTGGATCATGGGAGGTCTCCGGGAGTGCTGAGGTGGGCGCGAGTGTAGTCCGGGGTCCGGCCCGGGTTCAATCCGCGTATCTACTGAAACGGGGGCGTCAGACCACCGCCACGCGCAGGGGCGTGAGGCCGCTCACGCCGCCTTCCATCACGTCGCCCGGTTTCACCGCAGCCACGCCTTCGGGCGTGCCGGTGTAGATCAGGTCGCCGGGCTGCAGCTCCCAGGCGGCCGAGAGGTGTTCAATCGTTTCAGCGATGTTCCAGATCAGCTTGGACACGTTGCTGCGTTGGCGGTCGGCACCGTTGACTTGCACCCAGATGTCGGCCTGCGCGATGTCGCCGGCCTGTGCTTTCGGGGTGATCGGGCCGATGGGGGCCGACTGTTCGAAGGCCTTGCCTATGCACCAGGGGCGGCCCTGTTTTTTCATGTCGTTCTGCAGGTCACGCCGCGTCATGTCCAGGCCCACGGCGTAGCCGTAGATGTGCTTGAACGCGTCGGCCGCCACGATGTTTTTGCCGCCGGTGCCTATGGCCACCACCAGCTCGATCTCGTGGTGCAGGTTGGCGGTCAGGCTCGGGTAGGCCATGGTGGCGGTCTGCCCGGCATCGGCCACCACGATGGCGTCGGCCGGCTTGAGGAAGAAGAAGGGTGGCTCCCGGCCGGTGAAGCCCATTTCCTTGGCATGTTCTTCGTAGTTGCGGCCCACGCAGTAGATGCGGTGCACCGGGAAACGGACCGGCTGGCCCACCACCGGGACCGACACGGTGGCAGGGGGGGCGAACACAAAAGCGTCGTGAGACATGGGTTTTCCTCGGAGGGCGTGCAATCTGAGGCGCGCAGTGTGCCACGATCCGTCGCCGATGAATGTCCGTGGTTTTGCGGGCCTGGGTTTATCCTAGCGCCCATGAAGCTCTACAACTTTTTCCGTTCGGGCACCTCTTTCCGGGTGCGCATCGCCCTCCACCTCAAAGGCCTGCCTTTTGAGTACCTGCCGGTGGCCCTGCCCAAGGGCGAGCACAAGCAGGACGCCTACCGAGCCGTGAGCCCCGACACCCTGGTGCCCGTGCTCGACGTACAGGGCGACCCGGACCAGGCGCTGCTGAGCCAGTCCATGGCCATCATCGAGTACCTGGACGAAACCCACCCCAATCCGCCGCTGCTGCCGGCCGACCCGCTGGGCCGTGCGCGTGTGCGCGCCCTGGCGCAGACCGTGGCCTGCGAGATCCACCCGGTCAACAACCTGCGCATCCTCAAATACCTGGGCGGCACGCTCAAGGTCACCGATGAACAGCGCAACGACTGGTACAACCACTGGATCGTGGAAGGCCTGCAGTCCTACGAACGCCGCCTGCAGGACCTGGCTGCGCAACGCGCCGCCGCCGGCCTGCCGCCATCCGTGTATTCCTACGGCGACACGCCCACCCTGGCCGACTGCTGCCTGGTGCCGCAGGTCGTCAATGGCACGCGTTTTGGCTTGGTCTACAAAGACCTGCCGCTGACCATGGCCGCGTTCGACGCCTGCATGAAGCTGCCGGCCTTCCAGCAGGCGCATCCGTCCAACTGCCCCGACTTCACCCCCTGACGATGCCGGCCGACTGGCTGCGGCCCGACTGGCCGGCGCCGCCCCACGTGCGGGCGGTCTTCACCACCCGCACCGGCGGGGTCTCGCAGGCACCTTTTGATGGCATGAACCTGGGTGACCACGTGGGCGATGCGCCCGAGGCGGTGGCGTGCAACCGCGAACGCCTGTGTGCCGCCATTGAGGCCGAACCGGTGTTCCTGCAGCAGGTGCATGGCGTGGCGGTGGCCGAACTGGACCGGGCGTCGCAGGCGCCGCAGGCGCAGGTCGTTCGGGTGGCCGACGCCTGTCTGAGTGCCGAAGTGGGGCAGGCCTGCACCATCATGGTGGCCGATTGCCTGCCGCTGCTGTTCACCGATACCCAGGGCCGCTGGGTGGGCGCGGCCCACGCCGGCTGGCGCGGCCTGGCCGGGCAGGGTGGCGTCGGCGTGATCGAGTCGGTGCTCGCCGCGCTGCGCCGCCGCGCGGCCGAGGAGGGCAGCGCCGACGCGACGTGGCTGGTGTGGCTCGGACCGTGTATCGGGCCGGCCGCGTTCGAAGTGGGCGCGGAGGTGCGAGCGGCCTTTGTGGCCACACAGCCTGAGTCCGCCGCGCTGTTTGCCCCCCAAGCCAACGGCAAGCACCTGGCCGATCTGGCCGGCCTGGCGCGCCAACGCCTGCGCGCGGCCGGTGTCTCGTCGATCTGGGGCAACGATGGCACCCCTGGCTGGTGCACCGTCAGCCAACCCTCACGGTTCTTTTCGCACCGGCGCGACGCCGGGCGCCTGGGCAGCACCGGGCGCATGGCCGCCTGCATCTGGATCGGCTGAGGGCGGCGACACGGGTTCGACCGCCCGTTCCGCCGCCTCGCGCGTCTTGATGGCCCGCTTGCGGGCTGGCGTGGCCATCAGGTAAACCACCAATGCCATGGGGCCGAGACCGTACAACAAAAAGGTCACAATGGCCCCCAGGACGCTGCCCTCGGGGTTGGTGGCCTCGGCCAGGGCCATCATCAAGGTGACATACAGCCAGGCTATGACAACGAGGTACATGGTGGTGAGTCAGTGGGAGGTAAGGGATGGGCCTGCATCATTGCGGGTTGGTAGCGCATGGAACGCCTCTTGCTGCACAGCGATAATGCCCTATCACGTTGGAGACACGTATGAGTTCAGAACCGAATTGGCTGGCCGCTGCACAACAGTTCCAGCAGCAGCTGGTCGAGCAGTGGACAAAGATAGCGCAGGGCACAGGCAAAGTACCTGACCTCGCTGAAAACCCCTTGATGGCCGCGATGCAGTCGGCCATGCCCAGTGGGGCGGGTGCCAACGGTTGGGGCTTGCCCGTGGGGGCCCCCGACCTGTTCAAGGCGGCCAATGGCCAACCGGTGTCCTTCGACATGGGCAAGCTGCTGGAGATCCAGCGCAATTACCTGACCGAAGTGTCCGAGCTCTGGAACCAGGGACTGCAAGCCAAGCCGCTGGCGGACCGCCGTTTCTCCGGCGAAGCCTGGAGCAAGAACCCGGTGTCGGCCTTCTCGGCTGCGGCCTACCTGCTCAATGCGCGCACCCTGATGGCCATGGCCGAAGCGGTGCAGGGTGACGCCAAGACCCGCAACCGCGTGCGCTTCTCGGTGCAGCAGTGGATCGACGCCAGCTCGCCGAGCAACTTCCTGGCCTTCAATGCCGAAGCCCAGAAAAAGGCGGTGGACACCCAGGGCGAAAGCATCGCCAAGGGCATGCAAAACCTGCTCAACGACATGAAGCAGGGCCACGTGTCCATGACCGACGAAAGCGTGTTCGAGGTGGGCAAGAACGTGGCCACCACCGAAGGCGCGGTGGTGTTCGAAAACGAGCTGTTCCAGCTCATCGAATACAAACCCCTGGGCGCCAAGGTCTACGAGCGGCCTTTCCTGATGGTGCCGCCGTGCATCAACAAGTTCTACATCCTCGACCTGCAGCCCACCAACTCCATGATCCGCTACGCGGTGGAGCAGGGCCACCGCACCTTTGTGGTGAGCTGGCGCAACCCCGACGAGTCCATGGCCCAGGTCACCTGGGACCAGTACATCGAAGACGCGGTCATCCGTGCCATCGACGTGGTGCGTGACATCACCGGCGCCGACACCATCAACGCCCTGGGCTTCTGCGTCGGCGGCACCATGTTGTCCACCGCGCTGGCGGTGCTGGCCGCGCGTGGCCAGCACCCGGTGCAAAGCGCCACGTTGCTGACCACGCTGCTGGATTTCACCGACACCGGCATCCTCGACGTTTTCATCGACGAAAACTTCTGCAAGTTCCGCGAAATGCAGTTCGCCAAGGGCGGGCTCATGCCCGGGCGCGACCTGGCCACCACCTTCAGCTTCCTGCGCCCCAACGACCTGGTGTGGAACTACGTGGTGGGCAACTACCTCAAGGGCGAAACGCCGCCGCCCTTCGACCTGCTCTACTGGAACAGCGACGCCACCAACCTGCCCGGCC